>JBBWZQ010000225.1:0-21594 GCA_039649115.1 Micromonosporaceae bacterium
CGTGCGATCCGGCCGCGCGGATCACCAGGAGCCTGCTGGGGTACGGCGTGATCGCCGGTCCCGGCTACGTCGTGGTGTCGCTCGTGCAGGCACTGACCCGGGACGGGTTCGACCTGCGGCGCCACGCCTGGAGCCTGTTGAGCAACGGGCACCTCGGCTGGATCCAGATCGCCAACTTCGTGGTGACCGGGCTGATGATGGTCGCGTTCGCGATCGGGCTGCGCCGCGCGCTGGACCACGGGCGCGGCACCACCTGGGCACCGCGACTGATCGGCGGGTACGGGCTGAGCCTGGTCAGTGCCGGGATCTTCCGCGCCGATCCCGCGCTGGGCTTCCCCGCCGGTACCCCCAATGGGTCTGACCAGGTCAGCTGGCACGGCATGGCGCATTTCGCGTCGGGCGCCGTGGGGTTCACCTGCCTGATCGTGGCGTGCTTCGTGATGGCCCGCAGGTTCGCGGGTCAGGGTCGCCGGGACTGGGCCGTGTTCTCCGGGCTCACCGGTGTGCTGTTCCTCGCCGGATTCCTCGGGGTGGCCGCGGGAGCGGGCACCGCGGGCAGCACCATCGGCTTCACCGTGACCGTCGTCCTCGCCTGGGCGTGGGTCTCGGCGCTGGCCACCCACCTGTACCGTTGGCCGGCGCCGCCGGCCCGCAACTGAAGGGAACGACCATGCGATACCTGATCCTGCTGAAGGCCGCACAGGGCACCACCCCGCCACCGCCCGAGCTGATGGAGGCGATCGTGCAGCTGGGTGAAGAGGCGACGAAGGCCGGCGCGCTGCTCGACACGGCCGGGCTGGCACCCAGCGCGGCAGGTGCCCGGGTCCAACTCGCCAAGGGTGAGCTGACCGTCACGGACGGGCCGTTCGCCGAGGCCAAGGAGATGATCAGCTATGCCCTGTACCAGGTGCGGTCGAAGGAAGAGGCGGTCGAGTGGGCCTCGCGCTTCCTGAAGGTGCACCGGGACCACTGGGCCGGATGGGAAGGCGACGCCGACGTGCTGCGGGTCTTCGGTCCGGAGGATTTCGGGCCACCCGCCTGAGCAGCTGATGGTTGGATCGGTAGCCATGACGGCTACCGATCCTCATCGTGCCACCCGGGCGGTCGAGGCGGTCTGGCGGATCGAGTCGGCCCGGCTGATCGCCGGCCTCGCCCGGATGGTGCAGGACGTCGGCCTGGCCGAGGAACTCGCGCAGGACGCGCTGGTCATCGCGCTGGAGCAGTGGCCGCGCTCGGGCGTGCCGGACAACCCCGGGGCCTGGCTCATGAGTACCGCGAAGCACCGGGCGATCGACCTGCTCCGCCGCCGCAGCCGGTACGAGCGCAAGCTGGTGGAGCTCGGCCGCGACCTCGCGATCCAGGAGGCGACCGAACCGGACCTGGACACGGCGCTCGACGACCACGTCGGCGACGACCTGCTGCGCCTCATCTTCACCACCTGCCACCCGGTGCTGCCCGTCGAGGCCCGGGTGGCGCTGACGCTCCGGCTGCTCGGCGGCCTGACGACCAACGAGATCGCGCGGGCGTTCCTGGTGCCGGAGCCGACGGTGGCCCAGCGGATCCTGCGGGCCAAGCGCACGCTCGCCAAGCACTACGTGCCGTTCGAGATGCCGGCGCCGGCGGACCTGGCCGACCGGCTGTCGTCGGTACTCGGCGTCGTCTATCTCGTGTTCAACGAGGGCTTCGCGGCGACCGCGGGTGACGACTGGATGCGCCCGGCGCTGTGCGAGGAGGCACTGCGCCTGGGCCGGATCCTGGCCGGCCTGATGCGGGAGGAGCCGGAGGTGCAGGGTCTGGTCGCGCTGATGGAGATCCAGGCTTCGCGCATCCGGGCCCGTACCGGTCCGGACGGCGAGCCGGTGCTGCTTCTCGACCAGGACCGCCGGCGGTGGGACCGGCTGCTGATCCGGCGGGGTCTCGCGGCGCTGGCGCACGCCGAGGCCCTCGATGGCGGCCCGTACACGCTGCAGGCGGCGATCGCGGCCTGCCACGCCCGCGCGGTGTCCGCGGCGGACACGGACTGGGACCGGATCGCCGCGCTCTACCTGGTGCTCGCCCATGTCTCGCCGTCGCCGGTGGTGGAGCTCAACCGGGCGGTCGCGGTGGGGATGGCCGCGGGGCCGGCGAAGGGCCTGGAGGTCGTGGACGCGGTGCGGTCCGAGCGGGCGCTGGCGAACTACCCCCAACTTCCGGCGGTACGCGGTGACCTGCTGGCCAAGTTGGGCCGGCTCGACGAGGCGCGGCAGGAGTTCGAACGCGCGGCGGCGGTGACCCGCAACGAGCGGGAACGGAGCATCTTCCTGGGCCGGGCGGCGGCGTGCGCGGCAGGATCCCCGGCGGCGTGAGGCGGCCCTGGCCCGTGCCGAGCATGGCGCGGGCCGGTTGTCCGGTGACGGTGGGCGGGCGCTAGCGGTGATCTTGGGGGGCGGTGCTGGAGCGTACGGTCAGCCGGGGCGGGAGCAGGCTGGAGTCGGGTACCCGCTGCTCATCCAGCTTGCGCATGAGCAGCCGTACCGCCTGCGTGCCGACCTCCTCCGCCGGGATCAGCACCGACGTCAGCGCGGGCATGGCCCGCTCGGCCACCTCGTCCGGGCAGATCGCGATCACCGAGACGTCGTCCGGTACCCGCCGGCCGACCAGGCGCAGGGCGGCCAGCAGGTACTCCACGACCGCCTCGTTGTGCACCACCACGCCGGTGATGGCGGGGCTCTCCGCGAACAGCTCGATGACCCGCTGGTGCACCGCGGTGGCGCCCTCCTCGCACGGCCCTGCCTTGGCGCGCATTCCCAGCGAACGCGCGGTGTCCAGGAAGCCGGCCATGGTGCGGCGGGCGAAGCCGGTGCCGCGTTCGTACACGGCGGCGGGGGCCCCGAGCAGCGCCAGCTCGCGGTGGCCGAGGCCGGCCAGGTGCTCCACGCAGGCCCGACCGGCCCGGTAGAAGTCGAGGTCCACGCAGGTCAGGCCGGCCGGCTCGGCGGGGAAGCCGATGAGCACGCTCGGGCGCTCCAGGGTGCGCAGCAGCGGCACCCGGGGATCGTGCAGCTCGACATCCATCAGGATCAGACCGTCCACAAGGGAGCTGGCGGCGATCCGGCGCAGCCCGCCGGGGCCTTCGTCGGACGTCATCAGCAGCACGTCGTGGTCGAACTGGCGGGCGGTGGTGACCACGGAGACAGCGAACTGCATGAGCACGGGTACGTGCATGCCGGCGCGCAACGGCAGGACCAGCGCGATGACGTTGGACCGGTTGCTGGCCAGCGCGCGTGCCCCGGCGTGCGGGTGGTACCCGAGGGTACGGATGCTGGCCAGTACCCGCTGGCGGGTGGTCGACGAGATGGCCCGCTTGCCACTGAGCACATAGGACACCGTGCTGGGCGCCACCCCCGCGTGCCGGGCCACGTCCGAAATGGTGGTCATGCCATCGCGCTGCGGTCGTCTGCCCGCCACTACAGATCCTCGAAGTCCAGGGTGCGCAGGTTCACCCCTGGAGTGTCGAACACGGCGTACAGGTCGCGCAGCCCGCTCGCACCGGATATCCGGACGCTGGTCTCGGACCACGCGTACCGGCCGCCGCAACAGCTCGCGCCGACGGTGCCGATGACCGGGCCCGCGATCGGGTCGTCGAGGCGGAGCGTGAGCCCGGCCGGCCCGTCCCCGGTGCGGGACAGGCTCACCCGGCAGCCACCCACGCCGGCGCCGAAGTCGACACCGTCGAAGGCGATCCAGCCGCCCGGCTCGGTCGCGCTGACCGCGTCGCCGCCGTCGGGCCACGCGTCCATCAGCGTCACGCCCGCGTACCCGTCGAAGTCCACCGCCGACAGTTGCCGGCCGGCCGCGGCGCGGGGCGGGATCCGCTCGCCGGCGACGGCGAGCCTGGCGCAGCAGCGGACGTCGGCGCTGGACCGGCCGGCCATGACGGTGTGCGTGGCCGCCTCGACGGCGTACCGGCCGCGCGTGACGTCCCAGAACGCCAGGTCGCTCCCGCTGAGTCTGAAGTGGACGGTGACTCGCTGTCCAGGGTGGACGGTGACCCGCTGGAACCCGCGCAGGGCCTGGACCGGCTGCTTGACGCGGGACCGGTGCTGGCGGGTGTAGAGCTGGACGACCTCGTCGGTGGTGCGGTTGCCGGTGTTGAGCACGTCCACGCTGACGGTCAGCTCGCCGGCTGGATCGAGGGTGCCGGCGGACAGGCTCAGGTTCTGGTACTCGACGGGGGCGTAGGTGAGGCCGTGGCCGAAGGGGTACAGCGGGGTGCCGCGGAAGTACAGGTAGGTGGCGTCCGCGCCGATGATGTCGTAGTCGAGCAGCTCGGGCAGGTCGGCGGCGGACCGGTACCAGGTCTGGGTCAGCCGGCCGGCCGGTGCCTGGTCGCCGAACAGGACATCGGCGAGGGCACGGCCGAATTCCTGGCCGCCGTGCGAGGACCAGAGGATCGCCGGCACGTGGTCGTCGGCCCAGCCGATCGCGTACGGGTAGCTGCTGGTGACCACGAGGACGGTGCGCGGGTTGGTCGCCTGTACCGCTCGGATCAGCCGCTCCTGCTGGGCGGGCAGCGCGAGATCCACCCGGTCCTGCGTCTCCCTGCCGTTGATGAGCGGGTGGTTGCCGACCACGACGACGGCGACGTCGGCCTCTGCCGCCGCCGCGACGGCCTCCGCGACGCCATCGGAGATCAGCTCGAGGGCGAAGCCGGTCGCCTCGGCCGCGTCCGCCACGGCGGCGCGCAGCGTGCCGTCCGCGTCCACGACAAGGAACCGGCCGCTCGCCACGTGCCGGACGACCAGCTCGCTGCCGCCGCGGTCGAGCAGCTCGAAGGTCTCCTGCACCACCCAGCCGGCAGGCCCGGGCGACTCGTTGAGGACGTCGCTGCGCTCACTGTCGACGGTGAGGTAGCGGCCGTTGCTGACCGCACGCAGGGTCAGCGTGCCCCGACCCCAGTCGGCGACGTCGAACCAGGTGTCCGGGTGCGCGCTGTCCGCGTCCGCGCGCAGCGGAGCGCCCTGCGAGGCGTCGCTGGCGGTGACGAACCGCCCGGCCAGCACCCGGCTGGAGGTCGCCACCCGCAGCGCGACGCGGTCGACGCCCTCCGAGAAGCGCACGGCTGAGGGGCCGGTCAGCCGCTCCTCGATGCCGCGCCGGGGGGTCAGCGCGTACGGCAGCGTGCCGCTGTACCAGTCCTCGTAGAGCGTGTCGGCCAGCGGTCCGAGCACGGCGACGCGGCGGGTCTGCGCGGCGCGCAGCGGCAGCGCCTGGTCCTCGTTCTTGAGCAGGACGATCGCCTGCCGGGCGACCTCGCCGGCGAGTGCCTGGTGGGCCGGGCAGTTGATGACCTCCTCGGTGATGCCGGCGTACGGATTGTCCTCCGGCGGGTCGAACTCGCCGAGCCGGAACCGGATCGCCAGCAGGTGCCGGACAGCGACGTCCACATCGGACTCGTCGAGCAGGCCCCGGGCCACGGCCTCGCCCAGCCGCTGCACCGTCGGCTCGGACCGGCCGTCGTTGTCGGTGAAGCTGTCCACCCCGGCCTTCACCAGAGCGGCGTGGCTGGCCACGTGGTCGGGGTAGTAGTGCTGGCGGGTGGCCACATTGGACGGTGCCTGCGCGTCGCTGACCACCAGCAGATCGTGCTCGCTCCAGCCGCGCAGGTCGCTGTTGATGAGCGGGGACAGGTGCGCCGGGCGGCCGTTGACGAGGTTGTACGACGCCATCACGGCGACCGCGGCACCGGCCGCGATCGGCGCGCGGAACGCGGGCAGCTCGTACTCGCGCAGCACCCGGGGCGGCAGGTTGCTGGACGTGGTGTCCCGCCGGGTCTCGTTGTTGTAGGCGAGGAAGTGCTTGAGGGTGGGCGCCGTTTTCAGAAACCTCGGGTGATCGCCGCGCAGGCCCTGGGCGTACGCGGTGGCCAGGGCGCCGGTCAGCAGCGGGTCCTCCGCGTACCCCTCCTCGTTGCGGCCCCACCGCGGGTCGCGCAGCAGGTTGACCACCGGCGCCCACACGTTGAGGCCGCCGCGGCTCGAATCCTTGTGGTAGAAGCCGCGCGCCTCGTCGCCCACGGCCGCGCCCACCCGCCTGACCAGCTCCGGGTTCCAGGTGCTGGCCAGGCCGACGGCCTGCGGGAACACGGTCGCCGGGCCGAGCCAGGCCAGACCGTGCAGCGCCTCGGTGCCGGTGCGGAACGGGCCCACCCCCAGCCGCGGGACCGGCGCCTGGTACTGGTGCAGCAGGGCGATCTTCTCGGCCAGGCTCAGCCGGCGCAGCAGGTCGGTCACCCGGTCGGCGAGGGGCAGTTGACCATCGTGAAAGGTACCGGCGCCAGCATTCATCCGCGCGATCACCTCTTGCGCCTGTGGACGGAGCGTCGAAGCGGTTCGACGCGTGTTACCAGACGTTCGAAGCGCTTCGACGAATTCGGGTGCTTGCAGCGTCGCACCGCCTTCGCGCGCCCGTCAAGGGCCATCCGTCAATCGATGCGAAGGCGCTGCCCACCACCCTGATCACTCCAAGATCGCGGCAACGTCATCGAGGTTGCAGCCCGTGCCGGGGCGCGCGGCGCGCGGGGGGTCAGGCGGAGAGGGGGAGGGGGAGGTGGCCGGCGTCCACGGTGTCGAGAACCATCGCGGCACCGCCGAGGGCGGCCGCATCCTGCCCGAGCGCGGAGGCGACCAGCCGGCAGCCGCCCGCCTCCGGCGCGACCGCGCCGGCGCGCAGCTCGTCCTGTGCGGTGGGCAGCAGCCAGGGTGCCAGCGGCACGTAGTAGCCACCGAGGATGACGACCTCGGGATTGACGAGGTTGGCCAGCAGCGCGACGCCGTGGCCGAGGTGCTGTCCCAGGTCGCGCAGTGCCGCGAGTACCTGCGGCTCGTGCGCCCGGGCGCGGCGCACCAGATCGGCGACCTCGGGCTCCAGGTCGACCGGCTCGTCGTCACCCAGCCGCCGCAGCAGCGAGCCCACGCTGGCCACCGCCTCCAGGCAACCGCGCCGGCCGCACGCGCAGGCCGGACCGCCGGGCACGACCGGGAGGTGTCCGATCTCCCCGGCGTACCCGCGCCCTCCGTGCAGCAGCTGCCCGTCGGCCACGATGCCCGCGCCGACGCCGACCTCGCTCGTCAGGTAGACGAGGTTGGCGGTACCGGCGTGAGCTCCGTACCGGTGCTCGGCCCGGACCGCGAGGTTGGCGTCGTTGTCGACGGTGACCGCGAAGCCCGGCTCGCCGAGGGAGTGTGCCAGCGCCTGGCGCACGGGGACGTCCCGCCAGCCCAGGTTGGGCGCGAAGCGTGCCACGCCGTCGCCGTCGACCAGGCCGGCGACGCCGACGGTCAGCCCGAGCACCTGGCGGCCGTCGTCGTGCAGCCGGGACAGCGCCCGCCGGGCCAGCGCGGTGATCGTGGCGAGCGACTTGTTGGCCGGGGCGCCCCGCCCGGTGAACGCGCGCCGCCAGGACAGCAGCCGCTCGCCGCCCAGGTCGATGGCGATCACGGCGAGATGGTCGGTGGTGACCTCCAGCCCGACCGCGGCGTACGGCGCCCCGTCCATGACGATCATCGTGGCCGGCCGGCCGATGCGCCGTTCGGTGAGGCCGGTCTCGCGCAGCAGCCGGCGGTCGATGAGCTCGCTGACGAGGCTGGAGACGGTGGCCTTGTTGAGTCCGGTGGAGGCGGCGATGTCCGCGCGGGAGCAGGGCGCGTTGGCCCGGACGTAGCCGAGCACCACGGCAAGGTTGGTGGTGCGCACGTCGGTGAAGTCCGCCGGCTCGCGGCCGGTACGCGTGGTGATCAAATCAGGTCCCGCTCCCTCGGTCGCCCTATCATGCCCCACCCGGCGCCGGCTGGTCGTGGCCAACGCCGGGATCCCGTGGCGAACCGAGGCGAACCGAGGCGGGCCGGTGGTCTCTTGTGGCCGGAGTCACCGTGGTCTAGTTTGTTTAGCGACCAGACCAACTAATCGTAGGACAACGAAGCTCTTTACAGAAGCCCATTTCCCTTCGCACCCCCCGGGAGCGCGGAGCCGTCAGGTGACCCGGCCGCGGCAGTGGCCGGCCCGCTCCAGAAAGGACAGGTGTTCGCCATGCCACGCGAAGCTTCGCTCCCCGCAGCCGGCTCGCTGACCCGCCGCGGCCTGCTCACCGCAGCGGCCGCCGTCGGTGGCACGGCGGTGGCGGGACCGCTGCTTTCCGCCTGCGGCAAGAAGAAGACCAGTGGTCCGGGTACCACGAGCAAGAACCAGCTCAGCCAGGTTCTGCCGAGCTACGTGCCCAACACCGCCATCAAACCCGACGTTCCCGGGGTGACGGGTCCGGCCGGCGTCGCCTCCGACGCGCTGTTCCTGACCTACCCGTCAAGCCCGGTACAGACCGTCAGCGGCACGCCGGGCAAGGGCGGTACCTTCACGGCCGTCACCCCGCTGTGGGCGGCGATCCCGCCGTCGTCCGGCAACGCCTACTACGCCGCGGTCAACAAGGCGGTGGGCGCGATCGTGCGGGTACAGCCGGCGGACGGCAACACCTACGCCGACAAGCTGCCGCCGCTGCTGGCCGCGAACAAGCTGCCCCAGTGGATCTGCATCCCCGGCTGGAACACCACCAACCTCGACTTCGGCACGGCGGTAGGGGTCAAGTTCGTCGACCTGACCCCGTACCTGGCGGGCGACAAGGTGAAGGACTACCCGAACCTGGCGGCCATCCCGACCGGAGCGTGGCAGGCCGGTGTGTGGAACGGCAAGCTGTACGGCATCCCGGTGTACCCGTCGAACGCGGCCTACGTGGCGACCTACTTCTACCGCAAGGACATCTTCGACAAGCACGGCATCAAGGTCGAAGACATCAAGACGACCGACGACCTCGGTAACGTCGGCAAGGAACTCACCGACGCCAAGGCGGGTGTGTGGGCCTTCGACGACCTGATCGGCAACTCGGCCGCCTGGTGCCTGCAGCCGTTCAAGATTCCGCAGAAATGGGCGGCCGACTCGTCCGGCAAGCTGTACTACAAGTACGAGGCGCCGGGGATGCTGGACGCGCTGAACTGGCAGGCCAAGCTCGTGAAGGCGGGGTACCTGCACCCCGACGCGCTCAACGCGAACAACTTCAACGGCAAGCAGCGCTTCCAGAGCGGCAAGGTCGCCGTCAACGCGGACGGTACCGGCGCCTGGGACGGCAACGACGCGAAGGCCGGTCTCGCCGCCAACCCGGGTTACAACCGGCAGGCGTTCAAGCTGTTCAGCGCGAGCGGCACGCCGTCGGTCGAGCTCACCAATCCGGCTGGCATCTTCAGCTACCTCAACAAGAACCTCTCCGATGCGCAGATCAAGGAGGCGCTGGCACTCGCCAACTACTTCGCCGCGCCGTACGGCTCCGTCGAGTGGCTCATCGCGAACTTCGGGCAGCAGGGCGTGGACTACACGATGACGGGCGGCAACCCGGTCCTCACCCCGAAGGGCCAGAAGGAGGTCCAGACCACGTTCGAGTTCCTGGCCACGGCGACCACGCCGGTGACGGTACAGGAAGGCATGAGCCAACTGGCCAAGGACAAGGCGGCATGGCACGCGGACACGGTGAAGTACGCGGCCAAGCCGCTGTTCTACGCGATGAACGTGACCGAGCCTTCGCAGTACGCGTCCATCGGCAAGCAGGTGGACGACACGATGAACGACGTGAAGGCCGGTCGCAAGCCCATCTCCGCGTACCAGGAGGCGGTCGCGACCTGGCGTAGTCAGGGTGGCGACGCGCTGCGCACGTTCTACGAGGGCATCCGCGACAAGTACGGCACCGGGCAGTGAGGCGAGGCTAGCTTTGGCTGCTATCACGGGCAGCGGCAAGACAGCGTCCGGCGCGGCGGCTTCACCGGCTGCCGCGCCGGCCACGCAGGTACCGCGCCGGAAGCTGTCGCGGTGGACGCGGATCAAGCAGGACCGCAGCCTGCTGCTGATGACCGCGCCGGCCCTGCTCCTGCTACTGGTCTTCACGTACGTCCCGATGCTCGGGCTGATCAGCGCTTTCGAGCACTACAGCATCTACGACGGTTTCATCAACAGCGAATGGGCGGGCCTGGCGAACTTCCGGCAGCTGTTGTCCGACAACCTGTTCTGGCATGCGTTCGAGAACACGTTGGTGATCAGCGCGGTGCAGCTGGTCCTCTACTTCCCGATACCGATCGCGCTGGCGTTGCTGCTCAGTTCCATCCTCAGCGGCAGGGTCCGCGGGCTGGTGCAGTCCGTCGTGTACCTGCCCCATTTCTTCTCCTGGGTGCTGGTCGTCACCATCTTCCAGGAGATGCTCGGCGGCGCCGGCGTCGTCAACATGATCATGCGCCAGCACGACCTCGGTACCTGGGACATCATGACCAACCCGGGGACGTTCAAGTACCTCGTCGCCGCGCAGGCGGTCTGGAAGGAGGCCGGCTGGGGCATCATCGTGTTCCTCGCGGCCATCGCGGCGATCGACCCGACCCTGTACGAGGCGGCCGCGGCCGACGGCGCGAACCGCTGGCGCCGGCTGTGGCACATCACGCTGCCCGGTATGCGGGGCATCGTCGTGCTGATGCTGGTGCTGCGGCTGGGCAACGCGCTCACCGTCGGCTTCGAGCAGATGCTCATCCAGCGCCTGGCCGTCGGCCGGGACGCGTCGGAGGTGCTGGACACCTTCGCGTACTACTACGGCGTGGTCAACAACAACTTCAGCTACGGCGCGGCCGCCGGCCTGTTCAAGGGAATCATGTCACTCATTCTGATCTGGGCGGCGAACCGGCTCGCGCACGCGTTCGGCGAGGACGGACTGTACCGCAAATGACCGTGACCATGACGAGGCGGGACCCCAGGCGGCCGGTGTGGGAGGAGCGGCCGACCCCGGCCGGCCAGGCGGGCAAGGGCGTCGTGCTGTTCATCATGCTGGCGGTGATCCTGCTACCGCTGTACTCCGTCGTCATCACCAGTTTCTCCACCTTGAGTTCGGTGACCAGTGCGGGCGGGCTGGTGACGGTGCCGCACGGGCTGACGCTCAACGCATACCGGCAGGTCTTCGGCAGCCCGTACCTCATGCACTCGCTGTACGTCAGCCTGGGCGTGACGGCGGTCGGTACGGTGGTCTCGATGGTGGTGAGTGTGCTGTGCGCGTACGGGTTGTCCCGCCCACGGTCGTTCGGCCACCGTACGATTCTGATCACGCTCGTCATCACGCTGTTCTTCAGCGGCGGCATCGTGCCGACGTTCCTCGTGGTCGCGGATGCGCTCAATGGCTACGACCAGTACTGGACGCTGATCCTGCCGAGCGCCGTGTCGGTGTTCAACATCCTGGTGATGCGTGGCTTCTTCTCGTCGACCGCGCAGGAGCTCGTCGACGCGGCGCGGGTGGACGGTGCCGGGCACTGGCGGACCCTGTGGTCCGTGGTCCTGCCCACGTCCCGGCCGATCGTCGTGGTCATGACGCTGTTCTACGCGGTCGGGTACTGGAACTCGTTCTTCAACGCGCTGCTGTACCTGCAGGACGGCAACAAGTGGCCGCTGCAGATGATCATCTACACGTACACGCTGCAGGGCAGCTCCATGCCCGGCACCGGCACCACGAACACCGGCCAGTACCTGGGGCACCAGGCGATCTCGCCGCTGTCCATCCAGATGGCCGTCGTCACGCTGACGCTGCTGCCGATCCTTCTCGTGTACCCGTTCGTGCAGCGGCACTTCACCAAGGGCATGCTGCTCGGCGCCATCAAGGGCTGAGGCGGCTCAGTCCAGCACCGCGACCAGGAGGCCCTCGGCGGCGGTCAGCTGCGCCGGTACCCCGTTGATGGTGACCACGCTGGGGGCGACGGCGCCTTCCACGGCCGCGAACGCCAGCCGGCGCAGCACCGCGGGCCCTTCGGTGTGCACCTCGAACGCCTCGCCCTGGCGCGTGGCCCGCACCGACGTGTCGCCGTCCACGTCGCGGATCGTCGCGGCGGCCGTGGCCGCGCCCCAGCTGACCAGGCTGATCGGGTCGAACGGCCGGTCGCCCACGGTGTCCCGCACCTCGGTGACCGCGATCAGCGCGCCGTAGCGCACGAACAGGGGCACCTGCTCCACCGGCTTGCTGACGCGCAGGTACCGTCCGCCCGGATGCACCATCCCGGTCCAGAAGTCGATCCAGTCCCCGGCCGGCAGGTAGGCCTGGCGGGTGCCGTCCGGGTCGGTCATCGGCGCCACGAGCAGGTCGGGTCCGAGCAGGTACTCCAGGTCGGCATGCCAGGCGGCCGGCTCCTCCGGGAAGTTGACCAGCAGCGCGCGCAGCATCGGCAGGCCGGTGCGGGCCGCCTCGACGGCGGCGCTGTAGACGTAGGGCATCAGCTGGTAGCGCAGCCGCAGCGCGGCGACGGCGGCGCGCTGGGCCTGCGCCGGGAAGTCCCACGGCAGCCGGCTGGTGGTGCCGTGGAACCGCACGAGCGGGGACAGCGCGCCGAACTGTGCCCAGCGCGCGTACAGCTCGGGGCTCGGGGTGCCGGTGAAGCCGCCGGCGTCGTGGCTCCAGAACGGCACGCCGGACAGGCCGTGGGACAGGCCGCCGCGCAGGGTGCCGGCCATCGCGGAGTAGGTGCAGTTGCTGTCCCCGCTCCACTGCGCGCTGTGCCGCTGGCCACCCAGGAAGCTGGACCGCGCCCACACCGTGGAGTGGCCGGCCACCGCCCGGGTCACCGCGGCGACCGCGTCGTTGTAGAGCAGGGAATACACGTTGTGCAGGGACGCGCCGGTCATCCCGTTGGCGGCGCGCGCGTCGGCCGGTACCCCCTCGCCGAAGTCGGTCTTGAACACCGCGACGCCCTGGTCGAGCAGTGGCCGCAGCAGCTCCTGGAACCAGGCGGTCGCCGCCGGTCTGGTGAAGTCCACGATGCCGCACGGCGGGTGGGCGCCGTGCCAGACGTCGGCGACGTACACCGTGCCCTCCGGGCGGCGCAGCAGGTACCCTCGGTCGGCCGCGGCGGTGAACAGCGGGCTGTCCCGGCTCACGTACGGGTTGATCCAGAGGCTGACCCGGAACCCCTGCTCCGCGAGTGTCGCGAGCATGCCGGTCGGGTCGGGGAAGCGCTCGGCGTCCCATCGCTGGTCCGACCAGTGCCCGGCCACCTGCCAGTAGCAGTCGAGGTGCAACACGTCGCACGGGATGCCGTGCTCCCGCAGGCGCCGGGCGCGCAGCAGCACCGCCTCCTGGCTGTCCATGATGAAGCCCGACGACATCCAGGTGCCGAACGCCCACTTGGGCGGCAGCGTGGGCGGGCCGGTGAGCCACCCGTAGCGGGCGAGCACCTGGGCCGGCGTGGGCCCGGCCAGGACGTAGTAGTCGATGAGGTCGTCGGGCACCACGATCTGGACACAGCCGTGGGTGGACTGGCACATGTCGAACTCGGTGGCGGTGCCGCTGTCGACGAGCACGCCGTACCCGCGGCTGGACAGGTAGAAGGGCACGTTCTTGTAGGCGCGGTCGGACTCGGCGCCGAACGCGTCGAAGTTCCACATGAGGGCGCGCTGCCCGCGCCTGTCGAAGGCGGTGAACCTCTCGCCGAGCCCGACGAAGTGCTCGTCCGCCGCGGCGGTGAAGCTTTCGTGGTACGCGACGACGATGCCGTCCACAGTGGAGCGACCGAAGGGCAGGTCGCGCGGCCGGCCGCTGATGTCCACGTATCCGGAGCTCTCCGCCAGCAGGACCCGCCCCTCCTGGTCGAGGAAGCGCAGCGCCCAGGGGTCGAGGTCGATCTCGACGGTGAGCGGGCCGGTGGACAACCGCAGCACACCGTCGCCGGTCTCGATGTGCGCGGTGGCGTCCTGGTCAGGCCGCAGCAGCTCGATCGCGTCCGCCGACCGGGACCGGGCCGCCAGATCGGGGGCCAGCCGGACCCGGATCACCCCGTCGCCGGCCGCGCTGATCTCGGCCGCCAGCGCCTGCCCGTCCCCGGTGAGCGCCTTGACGCTGACCGCGCCCGGGCCGACGGCCAGCACCTCGGCCCGGGCCACCGCGGAGAGCCCGCGCTCACCGGGCGGCCGCAGCGGCAGCTCCGCCGGGTCGGCGACGAAGGTTTCGTACGGTACCAGCGGCGGGCGGTAGACCATGGCGATTAGTTTTCCGACTAACCAAATCGGCGTCAACTCGGTAGCGTGTGGCGGGTGCTGTTCTACGGCGGGGACTACAGCCCGGAGCAATGGCCGGAGTCGGTGTGGCGGGAGGACGTCGCGCTGATGCGGGAGGCCGGCGTGAACCTGGTCTCACTGGGCGTCTTCGCCTGGTCCCGGCTGGAGCCGGCCGAGGGGGAGTACCGCTTCGACTGGCTGGACCGGGCGCTGGACCTGCTGTACGAGAACGGGGTCAGCGCCGCCCTCGCCACCCCGACCGCCTCACCCCCGCCCTGGTTCAGCCTGGCCCATCCCGAGGCGCTGCCGGTCACCCGGGAGGGTGTGCGCCTCACCCACGGCAGCCGGGACACGTACTGCCCGAGCGCGCCGGCGTACCGGCGGGCGGCGGTGCGCCTGGCCGACGCGCTGGCGCGGCGGTACGCCGGGCATCCCGGGCTCGCGATGTGGCACGTGCACAACGAGTACGGCACGGACTGCCACTGCGACCAGGTGGCCGCCGCGTTCCGCCGGTGGCTGCGCGCCCGGTACGGGAGCCTGGACCGGCTCAACGAGGCGTGGACCACCGCCTTCTGGAGCCAGGAGTACGGCGAGTGGGCGCAGGTGCTGCCGCCGCGCGCCACCCGGTACCTGCCCAACCCGGGGCAGGCGCTGGACTTCCGCCGGTTCCTCTCCGACGAGCTGCTGTCCTGCTTCCGGGAACAGCGCGACGCGCTGCGCGCGCACACGCCGGGGATACCGGTGACCACGAACTTCGCGTTCGGCGGCTGGGTACCGGTGGACAACTGGGCGTGGGCCGGCGAGCTGGACCTGGTGGCCATCGACTGCTACCCGTCCGCGTCCGGTGTGGACGGTCGGCGGCAGACCGCGTTCGCGGCCGACCTGGCCCGGTCCTGGGCGGGCGGCTTGCCGTGGCTGCTCATGGAGCAGGCGGCGAACCTGGTCGTCGCGGACGGGCGGATGCTCAGCAAGGAGCCCGCCGAGCTGGCCAGGCTCACCCTGTCACATGTGGCCCGGGGCTCGCTGGGCGCGATGTTCTTCCAGTGGCGGGCCTCCCGCGGCGGCGCCGAGATGTTCCACTCCTCGATGGTGCCGCACGCCGGGCCGGACACCCGGGTGTTCCGCGGTGTGGTCGAGCTCGGCGGCATGCTGTCCCGGCTGTCCGAGGTGGACAGCGGGCGGGTGGACGCGCCGGTCGCGATCGGGTGGGACGCGCAGTCCTGGTGGGCGCTGCAGGGCCCCGGGCTGCCCTCGGCCGACCTGGACTACCTGGCGTCGGTGCGGGCGGTGCACGCGGCCCTGCTGGACGCCGGGGTCACCTGCGACTTCGCCCACCCCGAATCGGATTTCTCCGGGTACCGGCTGGTGCTCGTGCCCGCGCTGTTCGTCGTCACCGACGTGGCCCGCGCCTCGATCCGGCGGTACGTGTCCGGTGGCGGGACGGTCGTGGTCTGGTTCGCCAGCGGCATCGTGGACGCCGACCACCAGGTGTGGCCCGGCGGGTACCCGGGCGCGCTGCGCGAGGTGCTCGGGGTGCGGGTGGAGGAGTTCCAGCCGCTGCCGCCGGGGGAGACGGTACGGCTGTCCACCGGGGACACCGCCGCGGTCTGGAGCGAGTACCTGCACGCGGAGAGCGCCACGGTCGAGGCCCGGTACGCGGGCGGGCGGCTGGCTGGCCGGCCGGCCATCACGCGGCACCGGTTCGGCGAGGGCACCGGGTGGTACGTGTCCACGCAACTGGACGAGGCCGGGCTGGGCCGGTTCCTGGGCACGGTGCTGTCCACCGTGGACGTGCGGCCGGAGGCGCCGGCCGGGGTCGAGGTGGTCCGGCGGCACGGCGACGGTACCGGCTGGCTGTTCGCCATCAACCACACCGGGCAGGCGCAGGACGTGCCGGCGTCCGGAGTGGACCTGTTGACCGGTGAGCCGGTGCACGACGCCGTCCGGGTGCCGCCAGGCGGCTGTGCCGTCATCCGGTACCAGCGTCCTCAGTGGACGGAGAAGCCGCCGTCCACGAAGATGGTCTGTCCGGTGAGGTAACCGCACGAGGGGCCGGCGAGGAGGACCGCGATGCCGGCCAGGTCCTCCACCAAGCCGTTGCGGCCGGTCATCGTGCGCTGCGCCAGCGCCTGCGCCCGTACCGGATCGGCGAAGACCGGCCGGGTCAGCGGCGTGCTGACGAAGCCGGGGGCGATCGCGTTGCAGCACACGCCACGGCTGGACCAGGCCTCCGCCTGCGATCGGGTCAGCGCCGACACGCCGGCCTTGCTCACCCCGTACCCGCCGCTGTTGCCGAAGGCCCGGATGGTCTGCTGCGACGCGATGTTGATGATCCGGCCCCAGCCGCGTTCGGCCATGGCCGGGCCGAAGGCCTGGCCGAGCAGGAACGGCGCGTCGAGGTTGACGGCCATCGTCAGGTCCCAGTGCGCCTCGGTCAGCTCGGCCATCGGCATCCGGGGGTTGACGCCGGCCGCGTTGACCAGGATGTCCGGCGCCCGGTCCAGGGCGGCCGTGAGTCCCGCGAGGGCGTCGCGGTCGGCCAGGTCGGCCACCTGGAAGTCGGCGTCGCAGCCGAGCCCGGTCAGCCGCTGCGCCGCGGCGGCGAGCGCGGCGGCGCCGCGCGCGACGAGGACCACGCGGGCGCCGGCGCGGCCCAGGGCCTCGGCGATGCCCAGGCCGATGCCCGAGCTGCCGCCGGTGACCAGGGCGTCGCGGCCGGCCAGGGAGAACAGGTCGTCGAGGTACGCCGGACTCATGGGTTCTGTGCCGTCACGCTGATCGTCTTCCCTTTGCTGGAGTCGCCCAGAGTGTTGATCGTATAGGTGTGCGTCGTCGACCGCTTCGCGGTGTCGGTGCAAGCGAAGGGCAGTTCCACGGTGCCTTCGGGGCCGTAGTTCTGCCAACTGCCGCTGTGGTACTTCTTGAAGAAGTTGGGATCGTCGATGGACAGCGCGACGCCGGAGGCGCCGGTCACCTTCCACGCCAGCTTGACCGGCTGCTCCGGTCGCTTGTAGGGCGCGTCGCTGGTGCCGGTGATCGCGCAGAGCGGCTGCTGCGTCACCTTGAAGTAGACGATCTGCGGGCCGCTGCCCGACCCGCCGGAGTGCGCCGCGGAAGAAGGGGCGGCCGTGGTCCCCGCGCCCAGGGCGCCGGTGCCGCCGGGGCTGGCGCTGCGCTGGCCGGCTCCGAAGGCGCCGCTGCCGCCGGCGCCGCCCTGCGGGGCTGAGTGGCCACAGCCACTGATGGCGAGGGCGGCGATGCCGAGCGCCGCGCAGGCCCGGGCCGCTCGCCGGCCGCGATTGATGCTCCTGGTCACGCTGATCACGCTATGGGGTGGCGACCCGCACCGGATCCCCGATTCGTGCCGCTATTCGTACCGCGCCGGGCAACCGGCCGGTTCAGCGCTCCCGCACCGGACGGTGGGTGCCCGCAGGCCGCGTACTGGAAGGCCTTGCGCTGGTCGGGCGGGATCCGGCCGGGCGCGTTCCGGCCCACCGCTGCGGGCCTGGTCCTTCGTTCAGGGGCTCGACCCCGGATGTGGCTGAGATTACGTTGGGACTTGACATGGCGACCCCCTTCTTCAGCCGAACTAACGACCGCCTGGCCGGCCGGTCGCTGCCGGCGGCCGGGGATGTCACCCGCGCGGTGCCCGAGACCTTCAGGCGGCCCGCCTCAGCGCCGGGCGGTCCGGCTGGTCCGCCCGCAGCCTCGGCAGCGCGCGGACCAGCTCCTCCTGCACCGCGGCCGCGGCCGGGATCCGCCAGCCCACCTCTTCCGGTGACACCGTCCAGCGCACCCGGCCCTCGGGCGCGGCGGTCGGCGGCGCCGGCACCCAGGATCCCCGGCCGTGCAGCACCACGTCCGGCAGCTCCGCGAGTTCCTGGCGCAGCGCCGCGCCCCGCCCGACGAGCACCATGTACCGGCCGGTGGCCGTCGCGGCCACCGGTCCTCTGGTCGGTCCATGCGCGCGGCGCAACCCCAGATACGCCGGCACCTCCAGCACGTCCAGGGCGGATCCGGTGGCCAGCAGCACGGCGTGCGCCTGCACCCGCCACCAGCCGGCCACCGTCCGCGGATCGTGTGACGAGTGGGCCGGATACGACAGCGCCTCGCCGTGAGCGAACGCCGGGTGGCAGGCGACCGTGGCACAGCCCGGCCCGCAGTAGTACCGGACACCGTGCAGGCAGGCACCGGGGATCACGTCCCACCCGTGCTCGGCGTACCGTACCGCCGCCCGACGCAGCCGGTTCCGTTGCGCCATACCGTCAAGACCGGCACGCCAGAGCCGCAATCGCTCAAACATTGTCCGCATTGTTACCTCCCCTCGCCAACGCGTCGCGTCACCGCGCGCGTCGCTTGGTCGTTGTCGATGGCAGAGAGCCGATTGCATGCTGCCATGGAAGGTACGAGCGTCTGTTGGCTTACCGGCGCACGCGATGTGCGACGGGAACCGCTGCACGGGGACGGGGATTACGCCAGATCGCCGAACAAGCAGGCAGTGGAGAGTGAGGCGGGCATGGACGAGCTGCCTATAGGCCGCCGGGTCGCATACTGGCGCGGCCGGCGCAAGATGTCCCAGCAGGTGTTCGCCGACCGACTCGGCAAGTCCAAGAGCTGGGTCGACAAGGTGGAGCGCGGGGTACGGCGGCTGGACAAGTTCTCCGTGGTCTACGAGATCGCCGACGTGCTCCAGGTCGACGTGCAACTGTTGCTGGGCAAGGATCCTGAGCGCCGGACGAGCAGCGTGGTCTGCATCGACCAGGTCGAGGTCGAGGAGATCCGCTCGGCACTGGAGCGCTACGACGCGATCAGCGCGTTCTTCCACGCCCCGCCGCAGCCGCCCCCGCTGGAGGAGATGCGCAAGGCGGTCGGGCACGCCTGGCTGACCTACCAGCACGCGAAGTACGGTGTGCTCGCCCGTACGCTGCCGAAGCTGTTGCGGGACGCGCAGGCCGCGGACACCGGGTACGCCGGGTCCGAGTCGGCGGAGGAGGCCGGGCACCTGCTGGGCCAGGTGTACCAGATCGCCTCCTCGGTGCTGCGCAAGCTGGGCGAGCTGGAACTGGCCTGGCTGGCCGCGGACCGGTCGGTCGCGGTGTCCCAGCGCGCCGGCGACCAACTGCTCGCCGGCACCGCCACGTACCGGGTCGGCAGCGCGCTGCTCGCACTGGGCCGGGCCCGGCCGGCGCTGGAGGTCAACGTCAACATCGCCAACCGGCTGGCCCCCTCCGCCGGCGAGGCGACCAACCCGGACCGCCTCTCGGTGTACGGGATGCTGCTGCTGCAGGGTGCGATGGCCGCCGCCCGCATCGGGGACAGCGCGACCGTGCGCGACCTGCTCAGCGGAGCGGACGAGGCCGCGCAGGCGCTGGGCAGCGACCAGAATTGCTACTGGACCTCGTTCGGCCCGACCAACGTCGACCTGCACCGGGCGGCGGCGGCCGTGGAGCTGGGCGAGGGGCGGCTGGCGGTGGAGACGCACGAGCACATCGACCAGAGCCGGTTCCTGGCGCTCATGCCGGAGCGCCGGGCGCACCACTATGTCGACCTTTCCCGTGGCCTCGCCCAGGTCGGTGACATCGAGCGGGCAAGTGAGATGCTTCTCGAAGGAGATCGCCTCGCCCCGTCGGAGATCCGCTGCCGGCCGATCGCGCATGAGGTCCTGTCGGACGTCCTCCGTCGAACGAGGGGTACCCCCAGTGCACCGGTCGCGGAACTCGCCGAGCACATGGGCGTCGGGATATGAATCCGCGCCTGGCAGCATGACTCAGCGGGTGCTCTACGTCATCGCCTGCGGGTCACCTGTGGCACGGGACGTCGGCAAGCTCGTGGATCTCGCCCAGCACGACCGGTGGGATGTGTGCGTGGTGGCCAGCCCGGACGGTCGCAAGTTCATCGACGTGCCGGCACTGGCCACGCAGACCGGGCACCCGGTGCGCAGCACGTTCAAGAACCCGGGGGACCCGGACGTGCTGCCCGACCCGAGCGCGATCGTCGTGGCGCCGGCGACCACCAACACGATCAACAAGTTCGCCGCCGGCATCGCGGACACCCTCCCGCTCGGGCTGCTCGTGGAGGGGCTGGGCAAGGGGCTGCCGACGGTGATGATGCCGTACACCAACGCGGCCATGGCCGCGCACCCGGCCTTCCTGGAGAACGTGCGGCGGCTGCGGGGCTGGGGCGTGGTCATTCTCTTCGGGCCGGACGTCGTGAAGCTGCACCCGCCGGGTACCGGCGACGTCCACGCGGACGGCTTCCCGTGGCAACTGACGCTGACCGCGATCGCCCAGGCCGGCCGCGACCGGGTGGCGCGCTGGTAACCTCGCGGCCGTGAGCGAGCGTCAGCGAGCGAGCGTCAGCGAGCGGACCGTGGAGTGGGGGCGGCGCCGTGACCAGTGTGCCCGGCGTCCGCGGCGGCGCCGGCGACTCTCGCCGGCACCCTGCGAAGCGCCCTCCCCGGCACCGAGGTCGCCGTCTCCGGCCTGGTCACCGATCGCTGGACCGCGCACAGCAAGTCTCCACTCCGACCGAAGGAGTCGCGTCCGTGAAGGCCGATCCTGACGCCCAGCGTCGCCTGCTCGACCTGCAAGCCATCGACACCACGCTGGCGCAGCTGCGCCACCGCCGCCGCAACCTACCGGAGCACGCCGAGCTCACCCGGCTGGCGCGGGAGGTGGCGGCGGCCGAGGACGAACGGATCCGCGCCCAGGTCGGCGTCGACGACCTGGACCGGGACATCGGCCGCCTGGAGAAGGACGTGGATCAGGTACGCGTCCGGGCGGACCGGGACCAGAGCCGGCTGGATGTGGGTACCGGGCCGGCCCGGGAGCTGGAGGCGCTGCAGCACGAGATCGCCTCGCTGGCCCGGCGCAAGTCCGAGCTGGAGGATGCCGAGCTGGAGCTGATGGAGCAGCGGGAGGCCGCGCAGGCCGCGCTCGACGAGGCGCTGCGCCGGGTGGCCGAGCGGCGCGAGCAGATCGCCGGCACCGAGTCCCGGCGGGACAGCGCGCTGACCGAGATCGCCAAGGAGGAGGAGGCACGGCAGGCGGAGCGCGGCCCGCTCGCCGCCGGGCTGCCGGCCGACCTGCTGGCGCTGTACGACAGGATCCGCGAAGCCTCCGGTGGCGTCGGCGCGGCCCTGCTGCGCGGCGGCCGGTGCGAGGGCTGCCGGCTCGAACTGGCCGGCAGCGAGCGGGCCGCGCTGCGGGCCGCGGAGCCGGACGAGATCGTGCGCTGCGAGGAGTGCCGGCGCATCCTGGTGCGCACCGCGGAGTCCGGGCTGTGACCGTCGCTCCCGAGCAGGCTCCGGATGGCTCCAGCCACCCTGCCGAGCGGGTGGTGATCGAGGCGGACGGCGGGGCCCGCGGGAACCCGGGACCGGCCGGGTACGGCGCGGTCGTCCGCGACGCGGACACGGGCGAGGTGCTGGCCGAGCGGTACGCGGCGCTGGGCGTCACGACCAACAACGTGGCCGAGTACAGCGGCCTGATCGCCGGCCTGGCCGCCGCC
>JBBWZQ010000245.1:0-18661 GCA_039649115.1 Micromonosporaceae bacterium
ACCTGGGCATGTGGCGCAACCGGGTGGCGTACCGCCGGCCGTTCCCGGAGACGGCGGACGCGCTGTTCGCCACCGGCGGGGTGCCGCCGTGCGTGGTGGTCTACGTCGACGCGTGGACCGGGTACGGCGGCAGCCAGTTCGTGGACTCGCCGGGCACCGGGCGCTACCACTCCTACCTGTGCGACGAGGTGGTGCCGTTCGTCGACGCCCGGTACCGCACGCTGCCCGCGGCCGCGCACCGCGGGGTCAGCGGCAAGTCGTCCGGCGGGTTCGGTGCGATGATCACGCCGATGCTCCGCCCCGACCTGTTCGGCGGGCTGGCCAGCCACGCCGGCGACAGCCTGTACGAGCTGTGCTACCTGCACGACTTCGGCAAGGCGGTGCGCGCGCTGCGGGACGGGTACGACGGCTCGTACGACAATTTCTGGACCGACTTCCGCGTTCGCTCGGCGGCCGGCGCCGCGATGAGCAAGGACACCGACGGCACGCTCGTGATGGTGTACGGCTGCGCGGCGGCGTTCTCGGCCGACCCGGACGGCACCGTCCGGCTGCCCTTCGACGTGGCCAGCGGGCAGCTCGTCCCGGAGGTGTGGCAGCGCTGGCTGGACTGGGATCCGGTCCGGATGGTGCCGCGCCATGCCGAGGCCCTGCGCGGCCTGCGCACCATCTACCTCGACGCGGGCAAGCGGGACGAATGGTTCCTCGACCTCGGCGCGACCGCGGTGCGGGCCGAGCTGGCCAGGATCGGCGTCACCGAGGTCGCGTTCGAGCTGTTCGACGCGACGCACGGCGGCATCGACTACCGGTACCCCGTCGGCCTGCGCCACCTGGCCGGACACCTGGCGCCGTAACACGGTGTTTACCAACGCCGACCTCCGGGGAACCCGGAGGGATGGCCGAGACCTACCGCAGCGCCGTACCGGCCCGCCTGGACCGGTTGCCCTGGTCGCGATTCCACTGGCTCGTCGTCGCCGCGCTGGGTACCGCGTGGATCCTGGACGGCCTGGAGATCCAGATGGCGTCCACCATCGCCTCCGTGCTGCAGGACAAGAGCACGCTGCACCTGACCTCGGGACAGGCCGGCGCGACCGCGTCGTTCTACCTCGCCGGTGAGGTGGTGGGCGCGCTGGTGTTCGGCCGCCTGGCCGACCGGCTCGGCCGGCGCAAGCTGTTCATGGTCACGCTCGGCCTGTACCTCGTCTTCAGTGGCCTGTCCGGCTTCGCCTTCAGCTACTGGTCGTTCGTGGCGCTGCGGTTCGTCGCCGGCATGGGCATCGGCGGCGAGTACGCCGCGGTCAACTCGGCGATCGACGAGCTGATCCCGGCGCACTACCGCGGCCGCACCGACATCATCGTCAACGGCACCTACTGGGCCGGCGCGTTCGTCGCCGCCTGCGCCCAGCTGCTGCTGCTCAACCCCAACATCCTGCCCCAGGACATCGGCTGGCGGCTGAGCCTGCTGGCCGGCCCGGTGATCGGCGTCGCGGTCTGGCGGCTGCGCAAGCACATCCCGGAGAGCCCACGCTGGCAGCTCACCCACGGCCACCGCGAGGAGGCCGAGCGCACGGTCGAACGGATCGAGCGCGACGTGGAGGCGACCGGGCGGACGCTGGAACCGGTGGGCGAGGACCGGATGATGGAGGTGGAGCCGACCAAGCAGGTGACGTACCGGCAGATCGCCTCGGTGATGGTGCGGGAGTACCCGACGCGAACCGTGCTCGGCTTCACGCTGATGGTGACGCAGGCGTTCCTGTACAACGCGATCTTCTTCAGCTACGCGCTGGTGCTCGCGCACTTCTTCCACATCCCCAACGCCAGGATCCCGTACTTCTTCCTGCCGTTCGCCGCCGGCAACCTGCTCGGCCCGATCGTGCTCGGGCACCTGTTCGACGTGTGGGGCCGGCGCAAGATGATCGCCGGCACGTACCTCATCTCCTCGGTGATCCTGGCGTTCTCCGGGTACCTGTTCTGGATCGGCTCGCTCAACGCGGTGACCCAGACGGTCCTCTGGTGCGTGGTGTTCTTCTTCGCCTCGGCCGGCGCGTCGAGCGGTTACCTGACGGTCAGCGAGATCTTCCCGCTGGAGCTGCGCGGCCAGGCCATCTCGTTCTTCTTCGCGATCTCCCAGCTGTGCGGCGGGGTACTCGCACCGTGGATCTTCGGCAAGTTGGTCGGCGAGGGCACCTCGCCCACTCCGCTGTTCATCGGGTACCTGGTGGGAGCCGCGCTGATGGCGACCGGTGGCATCGTCGCGGCGACTCTCGGGGTGGACGCCGAGCGCCGGTCCCTGGAGGACATCGCGTCGCCGCTGACCGTGGTCCGCCGGGCGGCCCAAGCCACCTCCGAGGCGGTGCGAGACACCCTTGGCCCCGGTCCCGGTCCCGGGCGCGCCAGCACCGCCCCGATCTGACACTTATCTACACGGACCGACCGGAGCCGGCACCGCGACGAGACTCGACGCGAGCGGCTCCGGTACCCCGTCGATCGAGGCGCGGAAGGTGCCGGTCACGGTGACCGACTGTTCCGGGCCGGCGCCGCACCCGCCGCGCCGACCACCCCACGACGGCGGCCACGGCATCGGCTGGCCAGCAGGCGATCTGGTAGCGCGGGGCGATGCGGAACCCGCCGCCGTCCGCCTCGCGGGAGACGAAGCCGGTCAGGCGCACCGGGGTCGACATTTCGCGACTTGCCGAGGCCGTGGGGTCGCCGTACGTCTACCGTGACTACAGGTCGAACTCGCCATCCTGGGTACTAGCGACGAATGCCGCCCACTCGTCGCGGGTGAATACCAACGTGCCGCCCTCGCGGTCCTTTGTGTTCCGAACCTCAATCTTTCCGTTGTGGCGCCGTACCTCGACACAGCTACCACCGTTGCCGCCGCTCTTTGTGGATTTGAACCACGGGGTGTCGTTGCTCATGACAAATACTCCAAGATAGGCACAGTTCGTTTATAGGCGAGATCATGCACTCGACGGTATTCATCGAGGTGCTCCGGTTGCTCTAGATACCGAGCGTAGACCTGGGTTTCAACGTAGGCCACGGCCGGATCGTCCTCGTTGACGAAGTCCAGTAACGCGAAGTCTCCCAGCATCGCAGCATGGGCCCCGGCCCGGAACGTGAGTACACGGATGTCTACATGTTTGCGACCCGCCAATTCGCGAAGGTGTGAGATCTGGTCGCCCATGATGGAGCGGTTGCCGACTACGCGAGCCAGTACGCCCTCGCTGAGAATGGCGACGAATTGCGCGGGTGGGGTACGTCCGAGCACCGTCTTTTGTCTTCCGAGTCGCAGCTCGACGTTGCGTTGGATCGCTTCCTCACCATCCTCGGGCTTTGCAGCCCGATAGACGGCTTTGGCGTAGTCGGCCGTCTGAAGGAGGCCATGGACTAGTTCCCCGGTGTACGTGCGTATCTGGTCGGCGCCCGCCTCCAGGTCCAAATACAAGCGGAACCAAGATGGCAGAACCTTCCCGTACGATTCTTCCCACCACCCCTCTGACGCCGTTCCTAAAGCCAGATTGGCCAGAGCGTCCGTGGTCGCGTTGTCCGCACCGTAGAGCCAACAAAGGGCGCGAACGTCTCCGATTTTCACTGGTGTCTTACCAGATTCGATACGCCACAGTTTTTGGCGGGAGCAGATTGACGATTCCACGACGTCCTGCTCCGTCTTTCCGGCACCTTGGCGCAGCGTCTTTAGCCGCCGGCCGAGCGACCTGCGGACCAAGTTGGACCCCTGGCTAGGCATCGCCACCTCCACAACGTAACACCGTGGAACACCAGTGTCTCGGCCGTATCTCACGACCGCCATGTAACACCATGGAACGTTGCGGCAGCCTGTCTCGACCGTCCACGATCGGAGTCACAGCGCGGCAGCGAAGGGCAACCCGTGGATACACCGGTGAACCTCGGATGCCAACCCCCCGCTGCTGCGCTGCCGCGAGTCCACAGTGGAGGTGAACCGAAGTGTTTGGACGCAAGCGACAGGCCACGGTGCCAACCGTCGAGCACCCGACGCATCCTCCACTGTGGACTGACCTGCTCGACTATGCGCCGATCGGCCGCCACCGACTGGCCGATGGTGAAACCGTTGCCGTGAAGGGCTTCCCGCTGCGCCACGGGTGGGCGACCTTTCAAACGCAACTGCTTCCGCTCGTACAGACGGCGCCGTTGCTGACCCCCGGGCAGCGCTACCGGGCCGATCACTGGGAGGAGCAGAATTCGTGAGAGCGACCCTCCTGGTCCGCGACCCCGACCCACCGTTGCCGGTCCCCAGACGTTGTGGCAGCAGCGTTTGCCGGTCCGCGTGGGTCTGGGATGACGCGCTCCGGTTGTGGCTGCATGTTGCCGATCGATCGCCATACCGACCGCCAGCGGGCCCGTGCGCCGTGCGCACCGGGGACCGGCGGTGACGGGGCTCGTGATGCTCGTCGACGCGGCCCGCGCACAAGTACGGCGACATCGGCCGATCGAGGGCCGACCGCGAATCTGCACAGGATGCCCTGCCGATGTCGAGTGGCCGTGTCGGGCCTATCAAAACGCCAGGACGATTTTGCAGCAATTCGGCGCGCTACGGCCGGGTGACGATCCCAAGCGTGACTGATGACAACGAATGCCGGCGTTTGTCGGGCGCTCCGCCTTGTCGGCAACGCTGTTTAGGAGGGAGGTGACGCTCGATGACTACTCTGGCCATACCGCCGCAGATGAGCAGGTGGAAGCGCTTGAACAAGAAACTGTTGCTGTTCATTCTGCTCGCTCTCTAGGGAAGCATGAGGCCCCGGGGAGTGTGGCGGCACCTTTCTCGGGGCCTCGCTATGACGTGAGGGGAGCGTGTGTCTATGGGATTCAATATTGATGAGGCACCTCGACTCGACGACAGTTGTCTCCCCTGTTGGTTGAATTCGCATTGCGGCAATTGTGTTTGCTGCCCGAGGAGAGTCGAAAGGCGCTGACCACAGCGTGGTGGCCCGGCGTTCCCACCCACCCGAAGGGAACCCCGACATGATTCAGGTTGGACAGATCAGTCCAGCTATCCCCGTGCTGCCGACCGCAGTACCGCGTTTGGTCACCGTAGCCAACCAGTCTCGCCGAGTCTGCGGCACGTGCGGCGGCGCGGGCAGCAATCGGGAAGAGGTGCGCCGGTTCGAGACCTGTGGTCGCTGCGGCGGCGCAGGTGGCAAGAAGTCCGGTAAAGTCTGGGTGCCCTGCTCGGGCTGTGGCGGCAAGGGCGGCTGGAACCGAACCCAGTTCGTTCAACAGACCTGTCGCACCTGCGGCGGCAGCGGCTACAGGTAGGTGACGATGGACGACAACGAAGAACCGCGCGAGCAGCCCGGGCCCGACGAGTCCGCCAAAGACATCTGGGGCATCAACCTCGGCGACTATGACGATCCGACGGAGCCGCCTGAGGGCTTCAAGGCGATCGAGTGCCCAGGCTGCACCATGCGAAGCCTTAAGCCGGCCCAGGGCGCTAAGCTCGCGATGGGGCCGATCCCCGGCGTGGGCGCGCCCGCCGGTCAGGCTCGGTCGTTCTGCCCTCGGTGTCGGGGGCGGACATGGATCTGGTGGCGCACCGGCCGTGAGATCGTCTAGCCTGTCCCGACAGCTCAGTAAATGTCGCTGCACCCTTGCCCAGGGTTGGTTGGTCTCGCCCCAGAGCGGAAACCCCCACGCCGATGATCCGGTGCGGCGGTCCGTCTATTGTGGAGTGTCCGTCAATCGTCCGCCTGACACCGGAAACCAGTGTCGAACGTCCTCAACTGTCCTCCGGTGTTTCCGCTGATCAGGTGTACCGCAGGTGGAACAATGAAGGTCAGCGGGTCGGTCCTTACGACGTCAAGGGGGCGAAGACGCGGGCGAAGCGGGGGCTGAAGGTGCTCGCCTGCAGGGCGATCAGCTTCACGTCGACCATCGGCCCGACCACCAGGAACGCCAGCCGGGCGATGAGCGAAAACTCCTTGAGCCCGGCCGCGACGAACGCGCCGCCTCCGAGCACAGCGCGAGCAGCACGGCCAGTGCCAGCACGGTGAGCGGGTCGGCGTGCACGACCGAGTCGACGATCCGGCGCGGTACCAAAGTCTGCAGCGACGCGGCACGGTCGTCACGCCGACCACGAGCCTGCCCGTCACGATGAACAACTTCCTCGCCACCGGAGGCGACGGGTTCACGGTCAACGAGGGCACCAGCCCGCTCGGCGGCGCGCAGGACATCGACGCGTTCACCGACTATGAACACGCGGTCGGCTACGGTTGGCGCGTGGTCTCGCGTTACCAAGCAAGCGTTAGGTAGAGTGTGCCATGGCCTTCCTCGACGACGCGGAGTTCCGCACCGAGGTGCGGCGGTTCCTGGAGGAGCACCTGACCGGCGAGTTCGCCCCGCTGGTCGGTGCCGGTGGCCCGGGCCGGGAACACGAGCACATCGAGCTGCGTACCCGATGGGAGCGCGTGTTGGGCGCGGCCGGGTGGATCGGGTTGGCGTGGCCCCAGGAGCACGGCGGGCGGGGTGCCGACCTGGCCCGGCAGGTCATCTTCTTCGAGGAGTACGCGCGCGCGGGCGGCCCCGGTCGCCTCTCGCACATGGGCGAGCACCTGCTGGCGCCGACGCTGGTCGCCGCCGGTACGCCCGATCAGCGGCGCCGGTTCCTGCCGCCCGTCGCGCGTGGCGAGGAGTTCTGGTGCCAGGGCTACTCCGAGCCGAACGCCGGCTCGGACCTCGCGTCGGTGCGGACCCGGGCCGTGCGGGACGGCGACACCTGGCGGATCACCGGGCAGAAGGTGTGGACGTCGCTGGCGCACATCGCCGACTGGTGCTTCGTGCTGGCCCGCACCGACCCTGCGCTGCCCAAGCACCAGGGCCTGTCCTACCTGCTCGTACCGATGCGGCAGCCGGGGGTCGAGGTGCGCCCGATCCGCCAGCTCACCGGTACCGCGGAATTCAACGAGGTGTTCTTCGACGGTGCGGTGACCGGGGCCGGCAACATGGTCGGCGCGCCGGGGGACGGCTGGCGGGTGGCCACCGGCACGCTGCGGTACGAGCGCGGCGTGGCCACACTGGGGCAGCAGATCGGCTTCGCCCGGGAACTGGCCGGGATCGTCGAGCTGGCCCGCGCGAACGGGGCGATCGAGGACCCGGTCTGCTACGACCGGATCGTGGACGCGTGGGTCGGGCTGCGGGTGCTGCGGTACACCGCGCTGCGCACGCTGGGCTCGGGTGACACCGACCTGTCGGCGTCGGTGGCCAAGCTGCTGTGGGCGCCCTGGCACCAGCGCCTCGGCGAGCTGGCCATGGCGGTCGCCGGTCCGGCTGCCACGCTGGCGCAGGCGCCGCCGTACGAGCTGTCCGACCTGCAGCGGCTGTTCCTCTACAGCCGGGCCGACACGATCTACGGCGGGTCCAACGAGATCCAGCGCGGCATCGTCGCCGAGCACGTGCTCGGCAAGGTCTCCCGGGAGACGCGCTGATGGACTTCGAGTTCACCGCCGAGCAGCTGGCGCTGCGCGACACGGTACGGGCCTACCTGTCACGGCCGGACGATCCACAATGGAGCATCCTCGGTGGACAGCTGGGCCTGACCGGGTTGGCCGTCGCGGAGAAGTGCGGCGGGTCCGGCGCCTCCCTGGTCGAGGTGGCCCTGGCGGTGCAGGAGGCGGGGCGGGTCCTGCTGTCCCTGCCGTACCTGTCGACGGTCACCGCGGCCGCGGCGCTCGACCCCGACCTCGCCGGTGACCTGCTGGCCGGGATCGCCGCGGGCAGCACGGTGGCGGCGCTGGCCGTCGAGGGCTCGGCGACGGCGCGGCGCGACGGCAGCGGGTACCGGCTGGACGGCGTGCTGCGGCACGTGCTCGACGGCGGCCGGGCCGGCGTCGCCGTCGTCGCGGCGCGGTGCGACGGCCAGCCGGGCCGGTACGCGGTGCGGGCGGAGGATCTCGCGTGCGAGGTGCACCCGACGCTGGACCAGACCCGGGAGCAGGCCACGCTCACGCTCGTGGACTCCCCGGCGGTGCTGGTGTCCCGCGAGCCGGGCGGGGTGGACCTGCTGCACGCCATGCTCGCGGTGGAGTCGGTCGGCGTGGCCGAGGCCAGCCTCGCGATGACCGTGGCGCACCTGCGCACCCGCGAGCAGTTCGGGCTGCCGCTGGCCGCGTTCCAGGCGCTGCGGCACCGGGTCGCCGATCTGGCCGTGTCGATCGCGGCGGCCACCTCGGCCGCCTGGTACGCGGTCCGGGTCGCCGGCACCGACGAGTTCCGCGTCGCCGCGCCGGTGGCCAAGCTGTACGCGACCGAAACGGCGTACGCGGTCACCGCGGAGAGCATCCAGCTGCACGGCGGGATCGGGTTCACCTGGGAGCACCCGGCGCACCGGTACTTCAAGCGGGCGACGGCCAACCGGCTGCTGCACGGTGACCCGGTCTCACTGCGCCGCACCATCGGAGCCCGCGCGGGGCTCCAGTGAGAGGAAGGCGGGGAGCTGGCCGCCGCCGTCGAGGACGAGGTTGGCGCCGGTGATGTACCCGGCCAGCGGGGACGCCAGCAGCAGGCACGCGTCGCCCACGTCCGCCGGTACCGCCATCCGGCGCAGCGGGACGGTCCGCGCCACCCGCGCGAGTGCGTCCGGACCGCCGTAGTGGTGCGCGGTGTCCGGAGTGGACACCAGTCCCACCGTGACGCAGTTGACCCGCACCTCGGGCGCCCACTCCAGGGCCAGCGCCCGGGTCAGCGCCACGAGTCCGGCCTTGGCCGCCGCGTAGAGCGCGGTGCCCGGCGCGGGACGCTGCGCGCTGACGCTGCCGATGTTGAGGATCAGCCCACCGGACGGCTGCCCGCGCATCACCCGGTAGGCCGCCTGGGCGACGAAGAACGGCGCGAGCAGGTTCAGCCGTACCACCGATGTCGCCAGATTGGCCGAGGCGGCGGCCGCGTCGACCACCGGGGACCCGCCCGCGTTGTTGACCGCGACGTCCAGCCGGCCGAGCCGCGCGACCGCCTCGGCCACCACGCCGGCCGCCTGGTCCGGCTCGCGCACGTCGGCCTTGGCGAAGGCCACCCCGGCGGGCAGGTCGGCGGGCGCGGTGCGGCCGCACACCAGTACCCGCGCGCCCGCGGCCCGGAACCGGTCGGCGATGCCCCGGCCCACGCCCCGCGTGCCGCCGGTGACGAGCACAGCCAGGTCAGAGGCGTTCGATGATGGTGACATTCGCGGTACCCCCGCCCTCGCACATGGTCTGCAGCCCGTACCGGCCGCCGGTGCGCTCCAGTTCGTGCAGCAGCGTGGTGGCCAGCCGGGCCCCGGTGGCGCCGAGCGGGTGGCCCAGCGCGATCGCGCCACCGTTGACGTTGACGCGCCCGGGATCGGCGCCGGTCTCCCGCTGCCAGGCGAGCACCACGGGGGCGAACGCCTCGTTGATCTCCACGAGATCGATGTCCTGAATGGACAGTCCGGTGCGGGCCAGCGCGTGCGCCGTCGCCGGGATCGGCCCGGTGAGCATGAGGACCGGGTCGGCCGCGCGTACCGACAGGTGGTGCACCCGGGCACGGGGCCGCAGGCCGTGCCCGGCGGCGCCGCGCGCCGAGGCGACCAGCAGCGCCGCCGCCCCGTCGGAGAGCTGGCTGGCCAGTGCCGCGGTGATCCGCCCGCCCTCGACCAGCGGAGCGAGACCCGCCATGCGTTCCAGGGACGTGTCGCGCCGCGGGCCTTCGTCGGTCCCGACGTCACCCAGGGGTACGATTTCGCGGGCGAAGCGTCCCTCGTCGATCGCCCGGCTGGCCCGCCGGTGGCTGCGCAGCGCGTACTCCTCCATCTCGGTCCGGCTGATGTCCCACTTGCCGGCGATCAGTTCGGCCGCCCGGAACTGGGAGATCTCCTGGTCACCGTAGCGGGCGCGCCAACCGGCGGAGCCGGTGAACGGGTCGGGGAAGCCGAGCGGCGCGCCGGCGGTCAGCGCGTACCCGATGGGTACCGCGCTCATGCTCTGCACGCCGCCGGCCACGACCAGATCGGCGGTGCCCGACAGGACCGCCTGCGCGGCGAAGTGCAGCGCCTGCTGCGCGGAGCCGCACTGCCGGTCCACGGTAACCCCGGGCACCTCCTCGGGCAGCCCGGCGGCCAGCCACGAGGTCCGCGCGATGTTGCCCGCCTGCGGGCCGACGGTGTCCACGCAGCCGAAGATGACGTCGTCGACCGCGGCCGGGTCGATGCCGGTCCGGTCGACCAGCGCGCGCAGCACGTGCGCGCCCAGGTCCGCGGGGTGCGCGCCGGACAGCACGCCGCCGCGCCGCCCGACCGGTGTGCGCACCGCGTCCACGAGGTATGCCTCGGCCATCCCTGGAGCTTACCCAACCAAGCGTACGCTTGGTAGGCTCCCGCCATGGACCCTCTGCTCGCGCGTACCGTGCCGCAGCTGGTCGAGGCGTGCGCGCACCGGTACGCCGGCCGCGAGGCGGTGGTCGACGGCCCGGTCCGGCTCACCTTCGCCGACCTCGCCGCGCAGATCTCGCGCTTCGGCCGCGCGCTGCTGGCGCACGGCGTGCGGCCCGGTGAGCGGGTCGCCGTCTGGGCGCCCAACAGCGCCCGGTGGATCGTCGCCGCGCTCGGCGCGGTCTGCGCGGGTGCGGTGCTGGTGCCGCTGAACACCCGGTTCAAGGGCGCGGAGGCGGGCGACGTGCTGCGCCGCAGCCGGGCCCGCCTGCTGGTCACCGAGGACGGATTCCTGGGCAACCACTACGTCGCCATGCTGCGCGGCGAGCATCTCCCGGATCTGTCCACTGTGGTCACCATGGACACGTGGGACGCGTTCCTGGCACGCGCGGGTGAGGTCGCCGCGGCACCGGTGGGTCCGGACGACGTGTCGGACATCTTCTTCACCTCCGGCACGACGGGTGCGCCCAAGGGTGCGGTGCTCGCGCACGGCCAGACGCTGCGCATGTACGCGACGTGGAGCGAGCTCGCCGGCCTGCGCGAGGGGGACCGGTACCTGGTCGTCAACCCGTTCTTCCACACCTTCGGCTACAAGGCGGGGGTGCTCGCCTGCCTGCTGCGCGGTGCCACCATCGTGCCGCAGCCGGTGTTCGACGTCGACAGCACGCTGCGGCTGGTGGCCCGGGAGCGGATCACCGTGCTGCCCGGCCCGCCCGCGCTCTACACCTCGATCCTCGGCCACCCGGACCGGGACCGGTACGACCTGTCCAGCCTGCGCGTGGCGGTGACCGGGGCGGCGGTCGTGCCGGTCGCGCTCATCGAGCGGATGCGCGCGGAGCTGACGTTCGAGACGATCCTCACCGCGTACGGGCTGACCGAGTGCGGCGGCACCGCGACCATGTGCCGGGCCGGCGACGACCCCGTGACGGTGGCCACCACGGCCGGCCGCCCGGTGCCCGGGGTCGAGGTGCGCGTGGCAGGCCCGGCAGGCGAGCCGGGCGAGGTGCTGCTGCGGGGGTACGGCATCATGCGCGGGTACTTCGCGGACGAGGCGGCCACCAGGTCCACTGTGGACCCGGACGGCTGGCTGCACACCGGGGACGTCGGTGTGCTGGACGGGCGCGGGTACCTGCGGATCACCGACCGGCTCAAGGACATGTTCATCGTGGGCGGGTTCAACGCGTACCCGGCCGAGATCGAACAGGCGCTGGCGCGGCACGAGAAGGTGGCCGAGGCGGCCGTGGTGGGGGTACCGGACGAGCGCCTCGGCGAGGTGGGCAAGGCATTCGTCGTGCCCCGCCCGGGAGCCACGCTGACCGGGGCGGAGCTGATCGGGTTCTGCCGGGAGCGGCTGGCCAACTACAAGGTGCCGCGCGCCGTCGTGGTGGTGGACTCGCTGCCGCGCAACGCGAGCGGCAAGGTGGTCAAGTCCGTGCTGCGCGCTTCCTGAGGGCCGCGGCGGTGCGGCGGCCGGGGCGGCGGGTCGCCAGACCGTCCAGGAAGATCGCCGTGCAGTCCTCGGCCAGCCGGGCGGTCGGATAGTCCCGGGTCGGCTTGAACCAGCGGACCGACATCCACACCGTGTCGCGCATCAGCCGGTAGACGATCTTCGGGTCCAGGTCGTCGCGGAAGACGCCCTGCGCGGTGCCCGCCTTGATGACCTCCAGCCAGGTGTTCTGCACGTCCTTGCCGGAACTCTTGAGGTAGCCGAAGCGGTCCAGCTGGCTCAGATAGTTGACGTCGTTCTGGTAGATCTCGGTGGCGTGCGGGTGCGCCTCCACCGTCTCCAGCGACGCCAGCACCAACTGGTGCAGCCGGGTGCGCGGCTCGCTCTCGCCGGCCAGCACCTTCCGGTACCGGCCGCGCAGGTCCTCCAGGTAGGACGAGATGATCTCGTCGACGATGGCCTCTTTGGACTCGAAGTGGTGGTACAGGCTGCCGGAGAGGATGCCCACCTCGTCGGCGATCTGGCGCACCGTCGTCGCCGCCACGCCCTTGCGCGCGAACAGCGCGGCGGCGCAGGCGAGGATCACCTCCCGCCGATCTACGAGCTCCCGCACCCGTGCCCTCACTTCCCGTGGTCCCGCGGCAGTGTACTGCCCGCCGAGTGTAGCGCTACCAACCAAGCGCTTGCTATCTTCGACGGGATGGCAGACAAGCGGATGACCGGAGCCGACGTGGTCGCGGAGCTGCGTTCGGGCATGACCATCGGCATCGGCGGTTGGGGATCGCGGCGCAAGCCGATGTCGCTGGTACGCGCGATCCTGCGCTCGGACCTGACCGACCTGACCGTGGTCAGCTACGGCGGGCCCGACGTGGGCCTGTTGCTGGCCGCCGGCAAGGTGCGCCGGGTGGTCTACGGCTTCGTGTCGCTGGACTCCATCCCGCTCGAACCGCACTTCCGGGCGGCCCGGCAGTCCGGCGCCGTCGCGGTCACCGAGTACGACGAGGGCATGCTCTACTGGGCCCTGTACGCCGCCTCGTGCCGGCTGCCGTTCCTGCCCAGCCGCGCCGGGCTCGGCTCCGACGTGCTGCGCGTCAACCCCGAGCTGCGCACCGTCGCCTCGCCGTATGACGGCGAGGAGCTGGTCGCCGTGCCGGCGCTGCCGCTGGACGCGGCCCTGGTGCACCTCAACCGGGCCGACTGCCAGGGCAACGGCCTCTACCTCGGCCCCGATCCCTACTTCGACGACCTGTACTGCCAGGCGGCGGCGCGCGCGTACGTGTCCTGCGAGCGCATCGTGCCGACCGCGGAGCTGGCCGCGACGGCACCGGTGCAGCGGCTGGTGGTGCAGCGCTGGATGGTGCGCGGGGTGGTGGCGGCGCCGCACGGAGCGCACTTCACGTCGTGCCAGCCGGACTACGGGCGGGACGAGGAGTTCCAGCGTTCGTACGCCGGCGCCGCAGGGGACCCGGACGCCTGGGCGCGTTTCCGGGCCAGGTACCTCGATGTCGACGAGGCGGAGTACCAGTCGGCGGTGGCGGCATGAGTGGCAGAGCCGAGGTGTGCGCGGTCGCGTGTGCGCAGGCGTGGCGCGGCGACGGGGAGATCCTGGCCAGCCCGACCGGGATCATCCCGACCATCGGGGCCCGGCTGGCGCGCGCCACCTTCGCGCCGGACCTGCTGCTGTCCGACGGCGAGGCGCTGCTGGGCGCCGGTACCTGGGCGGTGGGCGGCGCGCCGCCGGTGATCGAGGGCTGGCTGCCGTACCGGTCCGTCTTCACGATGGTGTACGCGGGCCGGCGGCACGTGATGATGCTGCCCAGCCAGATCGACCGGTTCGGCAACAGCAACATCTCCGCGATCGGGGACTTCGCCCGCCCCACGGCACAACTGCTCGGGGTGCGCGGGGCACCCGGAAACACGGCGAACCACCCGACGAGCTACTTCGTCGCCAGGCACACCCCCCGCGTCTTCGTGTCCCATGTGGACATGGTCTGCGGTGTCGGGTACGACCGCGCGGCGGCCGGCGGCGCGGCTGCCGCCCGGTACCACGAAGTGCGTCGCGTGGTCAGCAACCTCGGCGTCTTCGACTTCGCCACGCCCGACCACAGCATGCGCCTGGTCTCCGTGCATCCCGGGGTGAGCGTCGACGAGGTGGTCCGCGCCACCGGTTTCGACCTCGTCGTGGACGGCACTGCCGGATGCACCCGGGAGCCGACGGACGAGGAACTGGCGCTGATCCGCACCGTGCTCGACCCGGGCAACCGGCGGGACCGTGAGGTTTGCGGGTGATGGGGCCGCTGCGCACGCCGATCTGCGACCTGTTCGGGGTCCGGTACCCGATCGTGCAGACCGGCATGGGCTTCGTCGCAGGCCCCCGCCTGGTGGCCGCGACCGCGAACGCGGGCGCGCTGGGCATCCTCGCCGGCGCCACCATGAGCCACCCCGAGTTGGCCGCGGCGATCCGCGACACCCGGGAGCGCACCGACGCGCCGTTCGGGGTCAACCTGCGGGCCGACGCGCCGGACGCCGGCCGCCTGGTGGATCTGCTGATCCGCGAGAAGGTGCGGGTCGCCTCGTTCGCGCTGGCCCCGGGTCGGGAGCTGGTCGCCCGGCTGAAGGGTGCCGGAGTGGCCGTGGTGCCGTCGATCGGCGCGCGGCGGCACGCCGAGAAGGTGGCCGCGTGGGGCGTCGACGCGGTGGTCGTCCAGGGCGCGGAGGGCGGCGGGCACACCGGTCCGGTGCCCACGACGCTGTTGCTGCCCCAGGTGGTCGACGCGGTGGACATCCCGGTGATCGCGGCCGGCGGGTTCTTCGACGGGCGCGGCCTGGTCGCCGCGCTGGCCTACGGCGCCGCGGGCATCGCGATGGGCACCCGGTTCCTGCTCACCAGCGACAGCCCGGTGGGCGAGGAGGTGAAGCGCCGCTACCTGGCGGCCACCGTCACCGACACCGTGGTGACCGACGCGCTGGACGGGTTGCCGCAGCGGCTGCTGCGCTCCCCGTTCGTGGACGCGATCGTCCGGAGTGGACGGACGGGGCGGCTGCTGCGATCGGTCCGCAGCGCGGCCGCGTTCCGCCGGCTGTCCGGCACGGGCTGGCGCGAGCTGGCCCGCGAGGGCTTGGCCATGCGCCGCACCCGGGAACTGGCGTGGAGCCAGGTGCTGCTGGCCGCGAACACGCCGGTGCTGCTGAAGGCGGCGATGGTGGACGGCCGGCCGGACCTCGGCGTGCTGGCCACCGGACAGGTCGCCGGGCTGATCGAGGACCTGCCCACCTGCGCGGAGCTGGTGGCGCGCATCATGGACGGGGCGGCGGCGGTGCTGGACCGGCTGGCCGGGACGGAGGTGCCCTGGTGACCGGACCCACGAGCCACCAACTCCTCGCCGGGCGCACCGTCCTGGTCACCGCCGCGGCCGGCACCGGCATCGGCTTCGCCACCGCGAAGCGCTGCGCGGAGGAGGGCGCCCGGGTGGCCATCAGCGACCGGCACGAGCGGCGGCTCGCCGGGGCCGCCGACCGGCTGGCCGCGGTCATCGGCGAACGACCGCTCGCGGTGCCGTGCGACGTCACGGCCGAGGAGCAGGTGCGGGCCATGTTCGACACGATCATCGACAGGTACGGGCACCTCGACGTGCTCGTCAACAACGCCGGACTGGGTGGCACCGCGACGGTCATGGAGATGACCGACGAGCAGTGGCACGGCGTGCTGGACGTGACGCTCACCGGGACCTTCCGGTGCACCCGGGCGGCGCTGGCGCACATGGTGCCCCGGGGACGCGGAGCGATCGTCAACAACGCCTCCGTGGTGGGCTGGCGCGCGCAGCAGGGGCAGGCGCACTACGCCGCGGCCAAGGCCGGCGTGATGGCGCTGACCCGGTGCGCGGCGCTGGAGGCGGCACCCGCGGGGGTACGGGTGAACGCCGTCGCGCCGAGCATCGCGGCGCACGAGCATCTCGCGAAGGTGACCACGCCCGAGCTGCTGGCGAGCCTGTCGGCGGCGGAGGCGTTCGGCCGGGCCGCGCAGCCGTGGGAGGTCGCCAACGTCATCGTCTTCCTGGCCAGCGACTACGCCTCGTACCTGGTGGGCGAGGTCATCTCGGTGTCCAGCCAGCATCCCTGAGGAGTGCGCATGGTCGATCAGGCGGCGGTGGGCCACCGCGGCGAACCCTTCACGATGGACATCGAGCGCGGGAAGATCCGGGAGTTCGCCCGGGCGACCCGCTCGGCCAATCCGTCCTATCTGGACGATCCTCGACCGGTCATCCCGGCCACGTTCCTGACCACCACGTTCTTCTGGCAGGACGGCGCGTCCGACCCGTGGCCGGCGGTCGCCATGGACCAGCGGCGCGGCCTGCACGCGGAGCAGGAGTACGTGTTCCACGGGCCGCCGCCGCGCGCCGGTACCCGGCTCACCTGCCGGTCGCGGGTCGCGGAGGTGTACCAGAAGCAGGGGCGGCGGGGTGGCACGCTCACCTTCGTCGTGCTGGTGACCGAGTTCCGGGACGCCGCCGGAGCGCTGGTCGCGCAGGCGCGGATGACCGGGGTGGAGACCGGGCAGGCACCCGCATGAACCCGCCGCCCCCGCTGGTGGTCGGGCCGCTGACCCGCACCGATCTGGTCCGCTACCAGGGCGCCTCCGGTGACATGAACCCGCTCCACCACGACGAGACGTTCGCCCGCTCGGCCGGGTACCCGATGCCGCTGTCGCTGGGCATGCTGCAGGCCGGGCTGCTCGCCACCTGGGCGACCGACTGGCTGGGTGCCGACCTGCTGCGCCGGTTCCGGGTCCGCTTCGCCGAACAGGTCTGGCCGGGCGACACGCTCACCTGCTCCGGCACGGTCAGCCGGGAGTACACAGTGGACGGCTCGGACCTCGTCGATCTGGAGCTGACATGTGTCCGGCAGACCGGCGCGGTCGCGGTGCGCGGCTGGGCCACGTTCGTCCGGACGGACGCATCGTGATCACCACGACTCGCGGGGACGGCGGCGTGGCCGAGGTGGTGATGGACCACCCGCCGGTCAACGCGCTGCCCGCGGCCGGCTGGTTCGCGCTGGCCGAGGCGCTGGTCGCCGCCGGTGCCGACGCCACGGTGCGCGCGGTCGTGCTGCGCGCCGAGGGCCGCGGCTTCAACGCCGGCGTCGACATCAAGGAACTGCGGGCCAGTACCGACCACTCCGCCCTGGTCGCGGTGAACCGGGGCTGCTTCGCCGCGTTCGCCGCGGTGTACGACTGCCCGGTGCCGGTGGTCGCCGCGGTGCACGGGTTCTGCCTCGGCGGCGGGGTCGGCCTGGCCGGCACCGCGGACATCGTCGTCGCCAGCGAGGACGCCACGTTCGGGCTGCCCGAGGTGGACCGCGGTGCACTGGGTGCGGCCACCCACCTGTCCCGGCTGGTGCCGCAGCACCGGATGCGGGCGATGATGTACACCTCGGCCACCGCCACGGCCGCGGAGTTGCACGGGTACGGCTCGGTGCTGGAGGTGGTGCCACGCGACCGGCTGCGGGACGCCGCGCTGGCCGTCGCCGGGCAGATCGCGGCCAGGGACCCGGGCGTGATCCGGGCGGCCAAGCAGTCGCTGAACGGCATCGACCCGTGGGACGTCAAGCGCAGCTACCGGTACGAGCAGGGGTACACCTTCGAGCTGGCCCTCTCCGGCGTGGCCGAGCAGGTGCGCAACTCGTGGACCTGACATACACGCGACAGGAGGAGGCGTTCCGGGCGCAGGCGCGGGAGTGGCTGCGCGCCAACGTGCCGGCGCGACCCCTGCCCTCCGGTGACACCCGGGACGGCTTCGCCCGGCACGTGGCGTGGGAGCGCCGGCTGCACGGGGCGGGCTGGGCGGTGGTCTCCTGGCCCCGCCGCTACGGTGGCCGGGACGCGTCGCTGTGGGAGTGGCTCCTGTTCGAAGAGGAGTACCACGCCGCCGGCGCGCCGCAGCGGGTCACCCAGAACGGCATCTTCCTGCTCGCCCCGGCCCTGTTCGAGTTCGGCACCGCGGCGCAGTGTGCCGAGATCCTGCCCCGCATGGCCGCCGCCGAGGACCTGTGGTGCCAGGGCTGGTCCGAGCCGGAGGCCGGCAGCGACCTGGCCGCCGTCACCAGCCGGGCGGAGCGGGTCGACGGCGGCTGGGTCCTCAATGGACAGAAGACGTGGACCACCCGGGGAGCATTCTGCACCCACCTGTTCGGACTGTTCCGCAGCGATCCGGCGCAGCGCCGCCACCACGGTCTGACCTACTTCCTGGTGCCGCTGTCCGCGCCCGGCGTGACGGTTCGCGGGTTCGGCCGGCTGGACGGCGACGAGGGCTTCGCCGAGGTGTTCTTCGCCGGCGTGTTCGTCCCGGACTCCGCGGTGCTGGGTGAGGTGGGCCAGGGCTGGCGGGTGGCGATGGCGACCACCGGCTCGGAGCGTGGCCTGACGCTGCGCCCGCCCGGCCGCTTCCTGGCCGCCGCGCAGCACCTGGTGACCCTGGCCCGGGAGACCGGCGCCCCGCCGCGGCTGCGCGAACGGGCGGTGCGCGCCTGGCTGGGCGCGCAGGCGTACCAGCTGTTCACGCTGCAGCAGGTGACCGGGATCGTGGCGGGGCGGGCGCCGGGTGCCCGGTCCAGCCTGAACAAGCTGTACTGGTCGCAGCTGGACATCGAGCTGCACGAGACCGCGCTGGAACTGCTCGGGCCGGCGGCGGCGCTGGACGGCCCGTGGTCGCGCGGGCACATGTTCTCCCTCGCCGGCCCCATCTACGCGGGTACCAACGAGATCCAGCGCGGCATCGTGGCGCAGCGGCTGCTCGGGCTCCCGCGGG
>JBBWZQ010000361.1:0-3415 GCA_039649115.1 Micromonosporaceae bacterium
CGTGTCCACGTTCGCTCCATCGAGCCCACGATGCTTGGCGGTTTCCATGACAACGCTCCCGCGCTCGCGGCGAAGTTGCTGGCCGAACCTCAGCTGGCGCACCGCAACGACGTCGTGCTCGACTGGACCGACGCGTGGACGCTGGAGACGAGCCCCGTCGAGCTACCGAAAGCCGACGTCCTCGACGTCAGCGTCCACTTCGCACAACGCATCCCGGTCAGGCTGACGACGCTCATCGCGACCGGCTTGGAGCTGTCCCGCGCCGAGGTCACGAAGCGCATCGCCGCCGGACGGATCTCCTCAGAACGCAAGCTGACTGGGCGCTGCGCGCAGGACTTCAGCTTTGTGTTCCGGCGGCAGTGAGCGGCAATGACGCCCGACAGCAAACGATTTCCGGAGCGCACCGGTGCCGGCAAGCCGGTCGGGGTCACGGCCCGGGAGTTGCGTGAACTCGCGGAGTCCAGCGACAACCGGCCGCCGCGGTTTGTGTGCTGGGCGGCGAAGACCTGACATGGTGAAGAGCGCTTGGGTCATCTTGCCGCCTGAGCGCGACGCGCCGGCCGCACCGAATCCATCAAGATTGTCGATGTCTGCGGTACGGGTAAGAGAGGTCGCTCGCGGATGGCTTGTTGGCGGGGGACATGCCTCCCGCTGTGGGCACGCGCCCGGGATGTCCCTCACCTGGGCCGCGGGCACCTGCCGGCCACCTCGCCCGTACCGTTTTCCCAGGTAGCGCGCGCCAGTGCGGCGCGCGAGCAAGTACGTTCAAGAGCCCATTTTGGTCAGTTGAACAAAGCCTCACGTCAATGCCCGTGAATTCGATCTTTTGCCGATGCGGCGTCGCAGAGATGCCCTAAAATGCGCCGACCCGCGCGGCGCGGCGGCGTTCGGTGAGCCGCCGGGCCTTGACCGCGGTACCGCAGTCGGCCATGCGGCACCAGCGACGCGAACCGTTGCGGCTCTGGTCGAGAAACAGCCAGCCGCAGCCGCCTTCGGGTACCGGGCAGCGGCGTACCCGGGTCAGGTCGGCCGCCTGCAGCAGGTCCAGCGCGGCCTCGGCGATCCGGTCCGGTACGAGCATGGCCGGCACCGCGCCGAAGACGAGCCGTACCGGCGGCTGGTCGCCCCGGTCGAGCACCAGCGTCGCCCGGGCCACCGCCCCGGACCACCGCTCGTGCAGCCCGATCAGCGCGGCGCCGGCCGCGACCGGGTCGCCCGCACCGCCGTTCTCGGTCGGGATCGCCGCCAGTACCACGAGGTGCAGCGCCTCCCGGATGTCCCGCACGACGGCGAGCCCCGCCCGGGCCGCACCAGGGTCCCCGCGCCACGCCCGCCCGACCCGGTTGGCCTCCGCGCCGCTGACCAGGTCGACCCGCGCCGCCCAGCGCAGCAGTGCGGACGGGTCGGTCAGGAAGTCGTGCGGCGGCGCGTCGTCGAGCGGTGTCCCGCGCTCGACCGCGTTGACCAGATCGAGTGCGGGGTGCCCGCCCACCAGCGGCAGCTCGGACACGTCGAGTGGCATGCCCGCCAGGCTACCACCTAACGTATCGACGGCGGTTGCATGCATCAGATCCGGGCAACATCGAGCAGCGGCTCGCCGGCCGTCAGCGGCGCCACCCGACGCCGGCTGGAGCACACCGGTTCGGCCAGCACCAGGGCGAGCGCCACCACGCTGAGCAGCGCCCCGACGAGCGCGGTGCTGCGCACGCCCGAACCGGGCAGCAGCACACTGCCGAGGAACGCGCCCGCGGTGATACCCGCGTTGAACGCCGTGGAGGTACCGGCGTTCGCCATGTCCGACGCGCCCGGCGCGTACCTGAGCACCTGTGCGCCCAGCGCCGCGGACAGGCCGGCCATGGAGAAGCCCGACAGGGACATCGCGATGACGACCGCGACCTGGGAGATGCCGAACGCGTACTGCCCGGCGAGTGCCAGCACCTGCAGGCCCATGAGCCCGACCATGGTGGGCCAGCCGTGCCGGTCGACGACGTAGCCCACCGCGACCACACCGGCCAGGCCAGCGATCCCGCGGGCCAGCAGCACCGGACCGATCGACGACTCGGCGAAGCCGCTGACGCCGGTCAGGAACGGACTGATGAAGGTGAAGGCGGTGTACGCGCCGGTGACCGCCATCGCCGTGGTCGCCACGATGGACAGGTACCGGCCGCGGTCGGGGGCGCTGCCCCGGTCCGCCGCGCCGTGCCCGGCCGGCGTGTTGGGCATCACGGCCGCGACCGTCCCGAGCACGAGCAGGCCCAGGCCGCTGAGCGCGAAGAACGCCACCCGCCAGTTGGTCTGCTGGCCGAGCCAGGTGCCGGCCGGGATGCCGGCCAGCACCGCGACCGAGATGCTGGAGTACAGGATCGACACGGCGCGCCCGCGCACCTCCGCCCGGAACAGGCCGGCCGCGGTCGGTGTCACGACGGCCCAGAACAGCGCCTGGCTCAGCGCGATCACCATGCGGGTGGCCATGAGCAGCCAGTAGTTCCAGGTGATCGCCGACAGCGCGGTCGCCACGACGAAGACGCCGAGCAGGATGCACAGCAGCCGCCGTCGCGGCAGCCGGCGGGTCAGCCGGGTGAGCGGCAGAGACACGAGCACGACGATCAGGCCGTACCCGGTGACCAGCAGACCGACCGCCGACGCGGTGGTACCGAGGTCCTTCGCGATCAGCGGGAGCAGGCCGATCGGCAGCGACTCGGTCGTCACGTAGCTGAACGCCGCCAGGGTCAGGGCGACCAGCGTGACGACCGCGGACTTGCTTCCGAACCGTTCTCGCACGGCGCCTCCCGGTTAATCTACTCAACGGAGGTAGCTCGGATACGCATTTTCGTTGTTCTACCGGAGTCTAACCGCATTTGTGCTGCCGGTCTAGCCAGCTTAGCCGGTACAGTGATGCACATGACCACGATCACGCAGCCTGCGGCCGGTGCCGAGCTGCGGTCCCAGGTGTCCAGCCTGACCCTGGAGCAGTACCACCGACTTCTCCGCGATCCGCCGGGCCAGCTCGCGCGCTTGCGGCGGGTCGAGGTCGACCACATCGCCCAGCCGCCAGCAGGTCGGCCAGGAGGTTCACCGTCTCGTCGCGTACGGCAGCACCGCCGAGTATGTGACACCCATCGTCGACGCAACGCTCCATATGAAGTTGATCTGCGTCTTCTTGTTGTACCGCAACGGTCCCGGCGTGTGGTTCGCCGTCCGGGGCGTCGGACTACCGACCGTTGTCCATCGTTACTCGAAATGGCTCCTTGAGGTGTGCGAACGGCACGGCGTTGACCCGGTCGCGGCGTCGCGGGTGCTGACGTAACGATCAACCATCCACCGCTGGAGCCGAAAAGGTCGGAGTGAGAGTCGATCTCTGTTCCGGCGTGCCGACACTACTCGACGACGGCAGAGATCTAGCCCAGTAGCGTCA
>JBBWZQ010000267.1:0-11873 GCA_039649115.1 Micromonosporaceae bacterium
ACTCCTGCCCACCCATCACATTCTCGTTCTTCCCGTTCGAATGGATGACCGCGACCTTCTTGTTCGTCGACAACCCCAACTCGTCGACCGTGTTGAACGGCGTCTCGGTCAACTGCTCCGAATTGAAGAACAGATCCCACGCCCACGTCCACCTCTTCGTCGCACCGAACGTGTTCGTCGCCGCACACGGCGTCACCATCGGCACCCCCTGCCGATCCGCGATCAACGCACCCGGCTCCACCAACGAATCCGTACACGACCCCATCAACGCATCCACCTTCTCACTCGTGATCAAGCGAGTCACGTTGTTGACCGTACGGTTCGGGTCGGTCTGATCATCCAGCAGCGTCAGCTGCACCTTGCGCTTCCTACCATCGATCGTGATACCACCCGCGGCGTTCACCCCATCGACCGCGTGCTGGTACCCCCACTTCTCGAAGGCACCGAAACTCGCCAGCGGACCGCTGAGCGGAATGGACGCCCCGATCCTGATCGGACCACTGGACGACGACGAACTCGAAGAACCATTACACGCCGTAAGAGCGCCAGCAAGGACAAGACTTGCTACCGCGAAGGCGCCTCGGCCCTGGCTTCGCATCGGGCCTCACCTCCTGCTTGGGTAGTCGTGGACGGCGGCGCCTCCCCGAATGTCCCCCGTAGAACCTGCCCGCGATGCGGTTAACAAGTCCGTTACGTGGGACGGGACGCTAGCCTCGAATCGGATCAGTGTCAAGGCTGACAAGCCCGTACCGCATGTCTTGTGCAGCCCTTGACGGCGCCCGACGGCCGACCTACTGTTCCGCTGCACGGGCATCTTTGCTCGTATGGTGGAACGCGGGAGGTTCCCATGGACCGGGCGCCGGGCAACACACCGCTCGTCGCCCGGGCGGTACGGCCAGCCAACGACCTCGACCGGCAGGTCGCGGACGCCACCCGGGCCGCTCGTCAACTGCGACTGCCAGCGGAGGAGGGGCCTTGGTGACCGACACAGGCATCCAGGTGATCGCCCGGGCCGCCGAGATCCTCCGCCTGCTCCAGGCGATCCCCGCGGGCCTGTCCCAGACGGAGATCGCGGATCGGCTCGGGCTGCCGCGCTCGACGATCCACCGCATCCTCGGCGCGCTGGAGGCGGAGGGCCTCGTCGCCGCCGGCATGCCGCGCAACCGGTACCGGCTGGGTCCGGAGGTCGCCCGCATGGCGGACGGTGCGCGGCACAGCCTGGTGGCGCAGGTCCACCCGTACCTGGAGGAACTGTCCAGAGAGGTCAGTGAGACGGTCGACCTGTCCGTGCTGGACGGCGACCAGGTCACCTTCATCGACCAGGTGGTGGCCCCGCACCGGCTGCGCGCGGTCAGCGTGATCGGCGCGTCCTTCCCGCTGTACTGCACGGCCAACGGCAAGGCGGTGCTGGCCATGATGCCGCCGGCCATCATCGCCAGGCTGCTGCCGGCCGCGCTGCCGCCGCTGACCGGCCGCACCATCACGATCCTGGCCGATCTCCAGGAAAACCTGGACGAGGTACGGCGGGCCGGTGTCGCCTTCGACATCGAGGAGCACACCGACGGCATCTGCGCGGTCGGCGCCGCGCTGCACGGGGTACCGGGTGCGCCGACCGCGGTCAGCGTGCCCCTGCCCGTCGGGCGGTTCAGCGACCGGCAGCAGCACATCGCGGCGGCCCTGCGCCGGACGGTGGCGCGCATCGAGACCCGGCTGGGCCGGTCGGCCTCGGGTCGCGGGCAACTGCCGCGGTAGCTCAGGCGCCGCGGCGCCGCGCGCGCACCGGTACGGGCTCCGGGCCCGGTGGCGACCGGAACGCGGCGACCGCCTCGGCCCGGACCTCGGCCAGCACCCGGCTGATCTCCTCCCGGCGGTCGCGGAACCGCTGGGCCGGCGCCGCGACGGACACGGCGACGACCGAACCGAACGGCTCGCGGATGGCGATCGCCGCGGCGCACACCCCGGGCGTGTACTCCTCCCAGTCGTACGCCACCCCGGTCTCGCGGACGGTGGCCAGCTCGTCCAGCAGGGACTTGACGTTGGTCGTGGTCTTGTCGGTGAACCGCTCCAGCCGGGCCGGCAGCAGGCTGAACACCTTCTCCGGCTCCAGCTCGGACAGCAGCGCCTTGCCCTTGGACGAGCAGTGCAGGGGAAACGTCGTGCCGATCTCCGCCACCACCCGCAGCTGATGCGTCGCCGGCATCAGGTGGACCACGCGCACGTGGCCGTCGCCCAGCACGGCGCAGTCCACCGTCTCGCCGAGCGCCTCGAAGATCAGGCGCATGAACGGCTCGACCTCGCGCCACAGGTCCTGCTGGCTGGACGCCGCGATCCGGGCGAACTCCGGACCGATCCGGACCCGGCCGCTGGGCGACGCCACGGCGAGCAGCCCCTCGGTGACCAGAGCGGACACGATCCGGTGCACCGTCGAGCGCGGCAGGCCCAGCCGCACCGCGAGTTGCGCGAGGCTCAGCCCCCGCGGCTCGCCGTCCAGCGTGCGCAGTACCTGGCCGACGCGCGCGATGACCTGCACCCCGCCCGGCGACTCGGCGGTGCGCTGGCTGTCCGCCGGCGTACTCGACACGAGGGTCAGGATACTGAATCATCGTCACGCCTGCCTGACCTGGTCTGTTGGACCGGCGGTCAGCGGTGTGGGGCGGTCTGGAGGGGTTGCTGCGGCGGGCGGGATCAGAGGGTGAGCGAGGCGGTGGCGGTACCGGCGGTGAAGACGTACTGGCCCGGTTCCACCCGCTGCGGGCCGGTACCCGTGACGTCACCCGTGGTGACCGCGAGCCGGGACACCGGCACGATCAGCCGTACCGTCGTCGACGCACCGGCGGCGAGGCTGACCCGGGTGAACCCGACCAGCCGCTTCGGCGGCACCACGACGGTGCTGACCGGCTGGCCCACGTACACCGGGACCACCAGGTCGCCGTCCCGGCCGCCGGTGTTCGCCACGGCGACGTCGATGGTCAGCGAGTGACCCGAGCGGGCCACCGTGACCGAGTTCATCGCGTAGCTGGTGTACGAGAGGCCGGCCCCGAACGGGAACAGCGGGCTGTACCCGGAGTTGGGCCCGCCGTTGGTACCCGGCAACTGCTGGTAGTACTCCGGCTCGTTGCCCAGGTTCTTCGGCCAGGACACCGGCAGCCGGCCGCTCGGGTTCACCGTGCCGAACAGCATGTCGGCCACCGCGTTGCCGCCCTCGGCACCGGGCAGCCAGGCCATCACCAGCCCGGCCGTGTTCGCCGCGCTGCCCAGCAGCAGCGGGCGGCTGGCCACCACGACCACGATGACCGGCTTGCCGGTGTCCTGCAGCGACTGCACCAGCGCCTGCTGGTCGGCGGCCAGTTGCGGGGCGGGTGCGTCGTTGGCGCCCTCGGCACCGGGCTTCTCGCCGACGACGACCACGGCGGCGTCCGCGCCGCGGGTCTGCTCGACCGCCTGCGTCGGGTCCGCCACGTAGCTGACCGTGGTGCCGGCCGGTGCGTTCGCGACCAGGCCGGCCTGGATCGTGGTACCCGGTTCGGCGACCCCGTTCGGGATGCCCTGCCAGCCGATGGTCCAGCCGCCGTCCTGGTTGGCGATCGAGTCGGCGCTCGGACCGGTGACCACGATGTGCTTGCCCGCCGGCAGCGGCAGCACGCTGTTCTGGTTGCGCAGCAGCACCAGGGACTCGGCCGCCGCCCGGCGGGCCAGCGCGGTGTCCGCGCCGAGCACGGTCTGGTTGGCGAGGCTCGGGTCCACGTACGGGTGCTCGAACAGGCCGAGCCGGAACTTCACCGCGAGGGTGCGCCCGACCGCCTCGTCCAGGCGGTGGCGGGAGATCAGGCCCCGGTTGACCGCGTCGAGCGCGGCCTGGTGGAACGTGCGGTCGTCCGGCGACACCATCGCCAGGTCCACCCCGGCGTTGACCGCCGCGGCGACGGCGCCGGCGTAGTCGCCCGTGATGTGGTACGCGGTGAGCAGGTTCTTCACGTCGTTCCAGTCGCTGACCACCAGACCGGTGAAGTGCCACTGGTCGCGCAGCACGTCGGTGAGCAGGTAGTGCGAGGCGGTCACGGGTACCCCGTTGACCGCGCCGGAGTTGGCCATCACGGTCAGCGCGCCGGCGTCCACCGCCGCCTTGTACGCGGGCAGGATGGTGTCCCGCAGGTACCGGGTGGACAGGTCGCCGGGTGCCCGGTCGTGCCCGTTGAACGGCTCGGAGTACCCGGCGTAGTGCTTGACGGTGGCGGCCAGCGGCCGGCCGCTCGTGCCGTCCTGCAGGCCGGCGATGGTGTTCGCGGCCAGCGCGCCGTCGAGCAGCGGATCCTCGGCGTAAGTCTCGTAGTAGCGGCCCCAGCGGTTGTCCCGGGACACGTCGGCCACCGGGGCGAAGTCCCAGCTGATCCCGGTCGCGGCCACCGCCCGCTGGGTCGCCTGCCCGGTCGCCCTCGCCAGGCCCGGATCCCAGCTCGCCCCGATGCCGATCTGCTGCGGGAAGATGGTCGCGCCGAGCACGTTGTTGTGCCCGTGCACCGCGTCCACGCCGTACACGATCGGGATGTGCAGCCGGGAGTGCTCGATCGCGTACTGCTGGATGGTGTTTGTCATGACCGCCCAGTCGTGCGGCGTGTTCGAGGCCGGGGGCATCCCGCCGCCGGACAGGATGGACCCGGTCGCCTCGGTGGCGAGCACCTGCTGCAGGCAGGTCTCGTTGAGCGCACCGCCGCTCCAGTTGCAGTCGCCCTGCAGCCGGGTGAGCGCGATCTGCTCCAGCTGGCCGACCTTCTCGTCGACCGTCATGCGCCGCAGCAGGTCGCCGACCCGCGCGCTGACTGCGGCGTGGGCGTTCAGATAGACGGTGCCGCTGTCCGCGCCGGCGGGTACGCCGAACGCGATGCCGAGGCCGGCGACCGCGACGAGCACCGCTCCGCGGCGGGGTGACCGGCGGGTGAGGGACGGCATGATACCTCCGAGTTCCGGGCGCACACTGAGTCAACCAGACGCTAGGCTCTCGATCTTGCAGAAGTCAATATAAGTATAAAAGAAAGCCGGTGACCTGGTGCGTTGCCGACTGGTCTCAGTTCGAGAACAGTAGGAAACTTTGTTTCAAGTATTGACAGATCGTCGGATCTGGGTGTTGTCTACGCGGTACCTGGCCGACGGACGCGTCCACTGTGGATGCTTCCGGACGGCCGCCGCACCACACCGGTAGCCGGCCCGGTGAGCCGTATCCCGCCGTACCCGCCCGCCCGCGCGGGTATCCCGCTGTGCCCGCGCCCAGCCGGAAAGGACATCCATGCCCCCGAACGCACTGTCCCGTCGACGCTCCCCCGGCCGGCGGCTGCACCGACGAACGCTGGTCGGCCTCACCGTCGGCGTGCTCACCGCGGTGGCGGCGATCCTGCCGCAGCAGGTCGCGCACGCCGCCGGCGAGACCGTCAACATCTGGCTGACCACCACCAACGACTCGGCCGGCCGCAACGTCACGCGCGGGCTGCAACAGCAGGCGCCGGTCGCGTTCGGCACCGGCACCGGCTCGGCCGGCCAGGTCGTGACGGTCAACGAGAACACCCGCTACCAGCAGTTCATCGGTGCCGGCGCATCGTTCACCGACACCGCCGCCTGGCTGATGAACTCCAGCGGCGCGCTGACCGCGGCCACCCGCGGCGCGGTGATGACGAAGCTGTTCGACCCGGCCAACGGGATCGGCCTGGACTTCCTGCGCAACCCCATGGGCGCCTCGGACCTGGCCCGGTTCAGCTACAGCTACGACGACGTGGCGGCCGGGCAGACCGACCCGGGCCTGGCCCGCTTCTCCATCAGCCACGACCTGGCCGACGTGGTGCCGCTGACCCGCCAGGCCCTGCAACTCAACCCCAACCTCAAGGTGCTCGGCTCGCCGTGGACCGCACCGCCGTGGATGAAGGACAACGGCAGCTACGTCCAGGGCTGGCTGCAGGCGCAGTACTACAGCGCATACGCGCAGTACTTCGTGAAGTACGTCCAGGCGTACGCCGCGCAGGGCATCCCCATCCACTACGTCACCCCGCAGAACGAGCCGGGCTGCTGCGCCGGGTATCCGTCGATGCAGTGGAACGCCAACGGGTTGGACTTCTTCACCGCCAGCAACCTGCTGCCGGCGCTGCACGCGGCCGGCCTGTCCACCAAGGTGCTGATCCACGACTGGAACTGGGACGGGTACAGCACCTGGGGGGCGCCGCTGCTCGCCGACAACGCCATCCGCGGCGACTCGCTGTTCGGCGGCATCGCCTGGCACGGGTACGGCGGCAACGTCAGCCAGCAGTCCACAGTGCACAACCAGTACCCGGCGGTCGACGCGTTCGACACCGAGCACTCGGGCGGCACCTGGATCGCCAACCAGCAGAACGAGGACATGAACAACATCATCTCGTACACCCGGAACTGGGGCCGCACGGTCACCAAGTGGAGCCTGGCCGTCGACCAGAACATGGGACCGCACAACGGCGGCTGCGGTACCTGTACCGGGCTCATCACCGTCCACAATGGAGATGGTCGTACCGGGCAGGTAGACTACACGGTCGAGTACTACGACACGGGCCACCTGACCAAGTTCGTGAAGCCCGGCGCGTACCGCATCGCCTCGACCGCGAACACCACCATCCCCAACGTGGCCTGGCTCAACCCGGACGGCTCCAAGGCCCTGGTCGCCTACAACGGCACCGGCAGCGCGCAGACGCTGACCGTCAACTGGGGCACCGGCACGTTCAGCTACAGCATTCCGGCGGCCACCTCGGCGACCTTCACCTGGACCGGCACCCAGGGCTCCGGCGGCTCGGCCGGCCCGACCGGCCCGATCACCGGGCTCGGCGGCAAGTGCGTGGACGTGGCCGGAGCCAACCCGGCCAACGGCACCCAGGTGCAGCTGTTCACGTGCAACGGCACCAGCGCCCAGCAGTGGACGGTGGCGGCCGACGGCAGCGTGCAGTCGCTCGGCAAGTGCCTGGACGTCGCGGCCGGCGGCACGGCGGACGGCACGAAGGTGCAGCTCTACGACTGCAACGGTTCGGCCGCCCAGAAATGGACCTACACCGCCGCTCGCGACCTGATCAACCCGCAGGCGAACAAGTGCCTGGACGTGACCGGCGCGAGTTCGGCCGACGGCACCGCGTTGCAGATCTGGACCTGTACCGGCAGCACCAACCAGAAGTGGACGGTACCCATCGCATGACAAGCAAGAGAATGCTGGCGGCCGCGGCGGCGCTTCCCCTGGTCGCGGCCGGCCTGATCGTCGGCACCGGCGGTCCCGCGGCGGCGGCGGCCAACCCCGGCCCGGGCTTTCCGGCCCACTACGCCGCACCCTACGTCGAGACGTGGAACTCGCCGTCGGCGATGACGGCCGCCGCGAGCGCGACCGGCAACAAGTTCTACACGCTGGCGTTCGTGATCAGCGGTGGCGGCTGCGCCGCCACCCTCAACGGCAACACCGCCATCAGCGACGCCGGCTGGAACAGCGCCATCAACAGCCTGCGCGCCTCCGGCGGCGACGTGATCGCGTCGTTCGGCGGCGCGGCCGGCACCGAGCTGGCACAGGCGTGCACCTCGGTGTCGACGCTGCAGGCGCAGTACAAGGCGGTCATCGACCAGCTCAACCTGACCCGCGTCGACCTCGACATCGAAGGCGCTCCGCTCGCCGACACGGCCGCCAACGACCGGCGCAACCAGGCGCTGGCCAACCTCCAGGTGCAGTACGCGGCCGCCGGGCGGACGCTGGCGGTGGACTACACCCTGCCGGTGCTGCCCTCCGGCCTGTTGAGCGATTCGTTGAGCCTGCTCAACAACGCCAAGAGCCACAACCTGAACGTCAACCTCGTCAACATCATGACGATGGACTACGGCCCCGCCATGGACATGGGCCAGGCGGCGATCAACGCGGCGAACGCCCTGCACGGCCAGCTCGGCTCGATCTGGAACACCAAGACGTCCGCGCAACTGTGGGCGATGGAGGGCAACACGCCGATGATCGGCGTCAACGACACCAGCGCCGAGGTGTTCACCACCGGCAACGCCGCGACCCTGGAGAGCTTCGCGGCCGCCAACGGCATCCAGGAGCTGTCGTTCTGGTCACTGGGCCGGGACAACTCCGGTGCCAGCGGCACACCGCAGAGCACGTACCAGTTCACCAACACGTTCAAGGCGATCGCCGGCGGCGGCTCCGGCGGGGGCGGCGGCGGTGCCACCCCGATCCACGGCTACGGCGGCAAGTGCGTGGACGTGGCCGCGGCGAATTCGGCCAACGGTACGGCCATCCAGCTCTACACCTGCAACGGCACCGGCGCTCAACAGTGGACACACAGCGGCAGCACGCTGCAGGCGCTGGGCAAGTGCATGGACGTCAGCGCCGCCGGTACCGCGAACGGCACCAGGGTCCAGCTCTACGACTGCAACGGCACCGGCGCCCAGCAGTGGACCCAGGGGGCGAACGGCAGCCTCGTCAACACCAACTCCGGCAAGTGCCTCGACGCCACCGGTCCGAGTTCCGCGGACGGCACGCCCCTGCAGATCTGGTCCTGCGGCGGCGGCGCCAACCAGAGCTGGACGCTCGGCTGACCGGTCCGTACACCATCGTTGTTGAGCCTGGCCTCCGCCCGCGACGGCGGAGGCCACGCTCACTGCCTCCAGGTCCGCTCCGCGGGGCGCTTGAGCTGCCTCGCGGATCCGCAAGCTCCAGGCGCAAGGCGCCGCCGCGCCCCGCCGCGCTCACACCCTGAAGTGGTCGACGGCCAGGCGCAGTTGGGTGGACAGCCGGGCCAGCTGCGCGGCGGCGTCCTGCGCCTGGCCGATGCCGGCGGTGGTGTTCTCCGACTCCTGCGCGACCGCGGTGATCTGTTCGCTGATGTGCGCGGAACCGGTCGCCGCCTGGCTGACGTTGCGGCTCATCTCGGTGGTGGTCGCGGTCTGCTCCTCGACGGCCGAGGCGATGGTGGTCTGGTAGTCGCTGACCCTCGCGATGATCTCGCTGATCTGGGTGGTGGCGGCCACCGCGGCGCCGGTGTCGTGCTGGATCGCCTCGACCAGCCGGGAGATGTTCTCGGTGGCCTTGGCGGTCTCCTGCGCCAGGTCCTTGACCTCGCTCGCCACCACGGCGAAGCCCTTGCCCGCGTCGCCGGCACGGGCGGCCTCGATGGTGGCGTTCAGCGCCAGGAGGTTGGTCTGCGCCGCGATCGCGGTGATCATCTTGATGACGGTGCCGATCTGCGCGGACGAGGCGTCCAGCTGGCTGATGGTCTGCGTGGTGCTGGTGCCCAGCGACACCGCCTCCGCCGCGACATGGGCGGCCTCGGCGGCGTTGTGCGCGATCTCGCGGATCGACGCGCCCATCTCCTCCGCCCCGGCGGCCATGGTGGCGACGTTGCGGGTGATCTGTTCGGCCGCGGCCGAGACGCCGCTGGCCTGGGTTGCGGACTGGTGCGCCGAGTCGGCGATGCGGCCGCTGACCGCGGACAGGTCCCGGGACGACGTGTCCAGGCTGGCGGCGCTGTCCGCGACGGTGGTCAGCGCCGTGCGCAGCGCCCCGGTCGCGCGGTCCAGGGACTGGGCCATCGCACCGATCTCGTCCTTGCCTTGCACGTCGGCCGCGCGGGTCAGGTCACCACTCGCGAGCTTGTCCAACACGTGGACCATCCGGCCCACCCGGGCGGTGATCAGCTTGGCGACCGCCAAGCCGACCGCCGCGGCCAGCAGCGTGGCCAGTGCCCCGATGATGATCATTGTTCGCTCGCTGCGGCTGGCATCCCGGCGGGCCGCCGCGGCCTCGTTGGCGGCCACCGTGGTCTCCTGGACGAACAGCGCGTCCATCGGCCCGGAGAAGCCCTCGTCGGCCTGGGTGAGCGGCCCGGCGATGGCCTGCAGAGCCGCGGTCGTGTCGCCGCGCTGGGCGGCGGGGATCACCAGGGTGTCGCGGACCTGCCGCCACCGGGTCTGCGCGGCGCGGGCGTCGGCGAGCAGCCCGGCGCGGGTGGCGTCCAGCGCGCCGCCGTGGTCGCGGCCGTAGTCTTCCAGGGCGGTGTCGACCGCCTGGTCCGCCTCGTGGATGGCGGTCAACATGTCGGCCCGACCGCCGGCCGGCACCACCGCGAGGTCGCGGATGTCGCGGCGGGCGTCGCCGACGCCGTCGCGGACCCGCGCGAGGTCGGCCAGCGGCAGCGCGGTGTGGGTGTACAGGTCGGTGGCCTGGCCGCTGGTGGTGTGCAGCGCGGCGACCCCCGACCACAGCACCAGACCGGCGCCCAGCACGGCCAGCGCCACCGGCGCCAGAATCTTGGTGCGCAGCCGGCGGTCCGCGACCCAGCCGCGCCAACCCCGACCCGCACGCCCCGCAGCCGTACCCACCGATGACACCATGGCCTGCCCTTCACGGTCACAGCGCGGCTCGCTGTACTCGACAACTCCGCCCATCGGTCACGCCGGGCCGGACCTGAGGCGGGACGGTAGGCTCGTACCCGGCGGCCCCGGCTGATCATCGGGTCGGAGGAGGAGCACCTGTGACACCCGCACGCGACCGGGCCGCCGCGACGCTCCCGCACCCCTCCCCCGGAACCCACCGGGTACGCAAGGCCGAGGGCGCCGTCTACATCGCGTTCGCGGGCAGCGGCTTCGCGTTCGCGAGCTGGGCCGCCCGCATCCCGCAGGTACGCGACCGGCTGCACCTCGACCCGGGCACGCTCGGGCTGGTCCTGCTCTGCATCGCGATCGGGTCCATCATCGCGATGCCGCTGGCCGGCGTCGTCGTCACCCGCCTGGGCGAGGCGCGCAGCATCACCATCATGTCGCTGATCCTGGCCGCCGGCCTGGCCACCGTGGCGGTCGGCCAGTTGCGGGGGGTCGCGCCGGTCGCCGCCGGGCTGTTCCTCGTCGGCTTCGGCAACGGCACCTGGGACGTGGCGATGAACGTCCAGGGTGCCGCCGTGGAGCAGGAACTGGGCCGGGCCATCCTGCCCAAGTTCCACGCCGGCTGGAGCGTCGGTACGGTGGCCGGCGCCGCCATCGGGGCCGCGATGGTCGCGCTGGACGTACCGGTCACCGCCCACCTGCTCGCGGTCGCCCTCCTCGTCGCGCTCGCCGTACCGGTCTCCACGCGCGGCTTCCTGCCGCCGCACGCGGATGCCGGCGAGCACGACCCGGCCGACCGGCCCCGGCGCAACCCGCTCAAGGCGTGGACCGAACCGCGGACGCTCCTCATCGGCTTCTTCGTGCTGTGCATGGCCTTCACCGAAGGCACCGGCAACGACTGGCTCAGCATCGCGCTCATCGACGGTTACCGCGTGCCGGCGGCCCTCGGCACGCTCACCTTCGCCCTGTTCCTGGCCGCCATGACAACCGGCCGCTGGTTCGGCCCCGCCCTCATCGACCGGTACGGCCGGGTGCCCGCGCTGCGCGCCTCGGCCGCCGCCGCGCTCGCCGGCCTGCTGACGGTGGTCTTCGGCCAGATCGTCCCGCTGGCCATGCTCGGCGCGGTGCTCCTCGGCCTCGGCACCGCGCTGGGCTTCCCGGTCGGGCTCAGCGCGGCCGCCGACGACCCCCGCCACGCCGCCGGCCGGGTCAGCGTGGCCGCCTCCATCGGCTACGTCGCCTTCCTCGCCGGCCCACCGGTCATCGGCTTCCTCGGCGACCGCGTCGGAGTGCTGCGCGGCCTGACCATCACCGCCGTCCTGCTCGCCATCGCGGTCGTCGCCGCGTCCGCCACCGCCCCGCTCCCGACGGCGACCGAAGAGCCCGGCGGCGGATAGCTGATCAGCCGGTCAGTGACCAACTCTGGTTGCCGCCGCCGTTGCACGTGTAGATCTCCACCTGGGTACCGCCTTGGCCTTGGTGGTGGCGTAGGTGTCGCTTGTGGACAGACCGCTGGG
>JBBWZQ010000334.1:0-10537 GCA_039649115.1 Micromonosporaceae bacterium
ACGATTCTTCGGCAACCTCACCCAAACCCAGATCGCCGAACGCGTCGGCATCTCCCAGATGCACGTCTCCCGACTACTCGCACGCTCACTCACCGCACTACGCGGCCAACTGACCATGGACGCCTGAGTACGTACGACGGTTTGTCCACGAGGGTGACGGGTACCAGAGGCGCATGAATTTCTTGCTATGGATTCTGGCCGTCATCCTCGTGGTCGCCGGCATTTTCGCACTCTTCCGCCGGCAGCTGCTGTGGGGCATCGTCCTGATCGTCGTGGGTCTGCTCGTCGGCCCCGGCGGCGTCAGCATCTTCCACTGACCGACCCCGGACCTACCACACATCCTCCGGGTACGTGACCCGCCGGGCCAGCGCGTCACGTGCCTTGTCCACGGCACCCACCAGCGGATCCACCCACTTGTTCAGCGGCGGCCGGTCCGGCAGCCCCGGATGCGGGCGGGACGGCGCGGCCTCCAGGGCGATCTCCACCCGGTTGCCCAGCCGGATCAGTGCCACCTCGTCGAGCGACCGGCGCAGCCGCGGGAACAGCTCGCGCTCGCAGCGGCGGACGTGCCCGGCGATCAGCTCGCCGAGCTCCGGCGACCGCGCGGCCACCCGCAGTTGCCGGTCGGCGGCCAGTTCCCGGTCGGCCAGCGCGTCCCCGCCGGGCAGCGCCCCGCGCACCGCGGGGTACAGATACTGCTCCTCGGCGGACAGGTGGCGGCACAGCGTCGCCACGAGCGCGTCCCGCAACGGCCCGGCCGCGAGGTCGGCGAGCAGGGTGTGCTGCTCGTCGAGCACGGCGAGCATGCTCCTGCCGGCTGGCCGCCATCCCGTCATGGCCCGCCGGGTACCCGTGCGCCCCGGCGGGCAAACTCCGGGGTGCTGCTGGTAGGAAGAGAGGATGAGTAGCGGGCGAGCGCAGCCGGAGCCGGGTCTCGGCGGAGGCGAGCACGCCCCGGCCCGTACCGGCGCGACCGCTGAGGTCGTCGACCTGTGTCGGGACCTGCTGCGGATGGACACCACCAACACCGGTGACACGGCGACGTCGGCCGGCGAGCGGGTGGCCGCCGAGTACGTCGCCGGCAAGCTCGCCGAGGTCGGCCTGGTACCGGAGATCCGCGAGTCGCAACCGGGCCGCACCAGCGTCGTGGCCCGGTTCGAGGGCACCGACCCGGGCCGCGGCGCGCTGCTGGTCCACGGCCACCTCGACGTCGTACCGGCGGAGCCCGACGAGTGGTCGGTGCACCCGTTCAGCGGCGAGATCAGGGACGGGTACCTGTGGGGCCGCGGCGCGATCGACATGAAGGACTTCGACGCGATGGTGCTGGCGCTGGTCCGCGACTGGCGCCGGCGCGGCGTGCGGCCACCCCGCGACCTGGTGCTCGCGTTCACCGCCGACGAGGAGGCCGGCAGCGATCTGGGCGCGCGCTTCCTGGTGCGCAACCATCCGGACCTGCTCGCCGGCTGCACCGAGGCGATCGGCGAGGTCGGCGGCTTCTCGTACACGATGAACAATGACCTCCGTCTCTATCTCGTGGCTACCGCCGAGAAGGGTGTGGACTGGCTGCGGCTGCGCACCCGGGGCCGGCCCGGCCACGGCTCGATGCTGCACGACGACAACGCGGTGACCGCGCTGTGCGAGGCGGTGGCCCGGGTCGGCCACCACCGCTTCCCGATCGAGGTGACGCCGACCGTGCGCGCCTTCCTGGAGCAGATCTCCGAGCTGCTGCACATCGAGCTGGACCCGTCGGATCCGGAGACGGCCGTGGCCAAGCTGGGGCCGCTCGCGCGGCTCATCGGCGCGACCATCCGCAACACCGCCAACCCGACCCGGCTGGCCGCCGGGTACAAGGACAACGTGATCCCCAGTTCGGCCACCGCCACCATCGACTGCCGCACCCTGCCCGGCCACACCGACACGTTCCTCAGCCAGCTGCGCGAGGTGGTCGGCGAGGAGATCGAGATCGCGTACATCCAGCGGCAGCCCGGCATCGAGACCACCTTCGACGGGGCCCTCGTCGACGCCATGGCGGCGGCCCTGCGGGCCGAGGACCCGGGCGCGCGGGCCGTGCCCTACATGCTCTCGGCGGGTACCGATGCCAAGGCGTTCACCGCGATGGGCATCCGCTGTTTCGGATTCGCACCACTGCGGTTGCCGCCCGACCTCGACTTCGCCGCGCTGTTCCATGGCATTGACGAACGCGTTCCGGTGGAGGGGCTAAAGTTCGGCGTGCGAGTCCTCGACCGGTTCCTGTCCCAGTCCTGACAACCCACACCTCACCCCGGGGGTAACCATGTCTGACGACCAGTACGCGCAGCTCGACGCCGCCTTGGAGAAGGTCGTCGCCGCGGCGCGCTCGCACCTCGCGGCGGTGAAGGCGGCGCAGGGGCGCATCGACGACGACGAGGTGTGGCGGGCCTACGTCGAACTGAACAACGCCTCGTACGAATACGACGAGCAGCTGCTCGACGCGTTCGGGGAGGTGACCCCGTGGGACGTGGACGCGATCGACCCGGACGAAGCCGATCGCGAGTTCGGCGTGGGCATCGACGAGGAGGCCGAGGACGGTGCCGACCCGCACCCGCACGTGGTGTCGGTGCGGCAGCGCCGCGACTACCGGGTCCCGAGCGTCGCCGCGCTGGTACGGGCGGCCGAGTCGGCCCGCGCGGGTGCCGGGAACGCGGACGACGAGGAGGCGGAGCCGGTCGAGACGGTCAGCGAGGCGATCCTGGAGCTGCTGCAGTCCGGTGACGGGTCGCTCGCCGCGCTGGACGTGCCCGAGCTGGAGCCGCTGGACGGCGTCGTGGTGGTGGCCGAGGTCGCCGGCGCGCTGGACCTGGACGCCTACGAGGAGACCGACGGGGCGGGCCCGTTCGACCTGGAGCAGGACGACCGGCTGGTCGGCCGGCTGGACGAGCACCCGTACAGCGCCCAGGAGGAGGAACAGGACGCGGACGCGCAGGACGCCGAGGTCGGCAAGTAGCCGTCAATAGGAGAGGCCGGGCTGGGGTGCGGACCCGGCCCGGCGCCGCAGGAGCACTTTTCGGGTACCGTCCCGGAACAGCTGCACCCGGGCCAGCTCCCAGCCGCTGAACTCCGCCTGTATGGCCAGTTGCGCCGCAGCCGTCAGCCTGTCGACATTCGCCGGTAACCGCAGCGGCGCGTATTCGTAGTCCATGTCCTGGATACTGCCCCTTTTTGGGGAGCCGGATCAACCCTGACGTTCCGGGTACCCGAACTCGATCGCGGAGACGTCGTCCAGCGCGCGGCTGATCTCCAGCGGCAGCCCGATGTCCTCCACCTGCAGCGCGCCGAGCAGTTGGCCGACGGTGCGCGCGCCCAGGATCGGCGCGACCACGCCCGGCCGGTCCCGCACCCAGGCCAGCGCCACCTCCAGCGGGGACACGCCCAGCCCGTCCGCGGCGGTGACCACGGACTCCACGATGGCCGACGAGCGCGGGTCCAGGTACCGGGCGACGAACAGCTCGAAGTGCGGGGAGGCGGCGCGCGAGTCGGCCGGCCGGCCGTGCCGGTACTTGCCGGTCAGCACCCCGCGCCCGAGCGGCGACCAGGGCAGCACGCCGACGCCGAGGCTGGCGCACGCGGGCAGCAGCTCGCGCTCGATGCCGCGTTCCAGCAGCGAGTACTCGACCTGGGTGGAGACCAGCGGGGCCCGGCCCGGCCAGGCCAGCTGCCAGGCGGCGGCGTGCGCGGTCTGCCAGCCGGAGAGGTTGGACACACCGGCGTAGCGGGCCCGGCCCGACGAGACGGCGAAGTCCAGCGCGGCCAGCGTCTCGTCCAGCGGCGTGTCCGGGTCGTACCCGTGCACCTGCCAGAGGTCCACGTGGTCCACGCCCATCCGGCGCAGCGACGCGTCGAGGCTGCGCAGCAGGTGCCCGCGCGAGGTGTCGTGCCGGCGTTCCTGGCTGGGACGCAGCCCGGCCTTGGTGGCGATCAGCAGGTCGTCGCGCGAGGCCACGGTGGCCAGCAGCGCGCCCAGCACCGTCTCGGCGTCGCCGTCCCCGTACACGTCGGCGGTGTCCAGCAGGTTGCCGCCCGCGTCGAGGAACGTCTTGAGCTGCGCCGCCGCGTCGTCCGCCTCGGTGTCCCGGCCCCATGTCATGGTGCCGAGCGCGAGCCTGGACACCAGGAGTCCGGCCCGGCCGAGCGGTCGCTGCTGCATGAGATGTGAAACTACCGGCGCGGCCCGGACCGCCGGGGGCGCCCCGCCGGGTGGCGCAGCCGGAGCCGGGCTGTGGCGCAGCCGAGCACGCCCCCAGGTCACAGCGCAAGGGCCGGGCCCCGATACCCTGACGGGGCGAAACAGGAAGGACACCATGCGACTCGGACTCAGCCTCGGGTACCAGACGGCCTGGACCACTCCCGCTGATCACCTCGCCTTCGCCCAGGAGGCGGAGCGGCTCGGATTCTCCGTCGTCTGGTCGGCCGAGGCCTACGGCTCCGACTCGCCGACCATCCTCGCCTGGATCGCCGGGCAGACCCAGCGCATCGACCTGGGTACCGGCGTCATGCAGATCCCGGCGCGCAGCCCGGCGATGACCGCGATGACCGCGGCGAGCATCGACGCCCTGTCCGGTGGCCGGTTCCGCCTCGGCCTGGGCGTGTCCGGGCCGCAGGTCTCCGAGGGCTGGCACGGCGTACGGTTCGGCCGCCCGCTGGCCCGCACCCGGGAGTACGTCGACATCGTCAAGCTGGCGATCGCCCGCAGTGAGGTCAGCTACCAGGGCGAGTTCTACCGGCTGCCGCTGCCCGACGGTCCCGGCAAGCCGCTGCGCCTGGGCTTCCACCCGCCGCGCGAGTACATCCCGATCTACCTGGCCGCGGTCGGGCCGAAGAACCTGGAGCTGGCCGGCGAGATCGCCGACGGCTGGCTGGCGGTGTTCTACTCGCCGGAGTTCGCCGCGGACCAGCTCGCCTCGATCGCGGCGGGCCGGGCGAAGGCGGGCAAGACGCTCGACGGCTTCGACGTGGTCCCGTCGGTACCCGTGGTCGTCGGCGACGACTGGATCTCCTGCGCCGAACTGGTGCGCTGGTACGCGGCGCTGTACGTGGGCGGGATGGGCAGCCGCGAGCAGAACTTCTACAACCAGCTCGCCACCCGGATGGGCTACGGCGACGCGGCCCGCGAGGTGCAGGAGCTGTACCTCGCCAAGCGGCAGCGGGACGCCGCGGCGGCGGTACCGCTGGAATTCATCGACCGCACCTCGCTGCTCGGGCCGGCGGACCGGATCGCCGACGGCCTGCGCCGGTACGCCGCGGCCGGCGTCACCACGCTGTCGGTGTCGCTGTTCGCCGCGGACCGCGACAGCGGGCTGCAGACGTTGCGTACCATCGCGGACGCGTTCGACAAGTCTGGAGTGGGGAAGCAATGACCGTCTACGGCTCGCCGCCGCCACCCCCCGCGGAGCCGCCGCAGCCGCTGCCGCCCCGGCAGCCGGGGATGGCGCCGCCGCTGTCGCCGCCCATGCCCGCCCGGCCCCCGGGCACCGTCTACCGCTCCACCGTCCCGGCCGGCACCAACCGGATGGCGATCCTGTCGCTGGTCTTCGCGTTCGTGTTCGGCCCGCTCGGGGTGGTCTTCGGGCACGTCGCCAAGAAGCAGATCCGGGAGACCCGGCAGGCCGGCGGCGGCCTGGCAACGGCCGGCCTGGTCATCGGGTACGTGGCGGTGGGCTTCTGGCTGATCGGCGCGAGCGTCGCCGGCAGCGGCACCGGCCTGCCGATCTGGAAGGCCGTCGTGCTGGGCGTCGTGGAAGGCGTGACCGAATTCCTCCCGGTCTCCTCCACCGGACACCTGACGATCGTCGAGAAGATGCTCGGGCTGAAGGTGGACGACGCCGCGGTCACCGGTTTCACCGCGGTCATCCAGGTCGGCGCGATCTTCGCCGCGATCATCTACTTCTTCAAGGACCTCGCCCGGATCGTCAAGGGCTTCGTCCGCGGCCTGGTCAACAAGGAGCACCGCGACTTCGACTACCGCTTCGGCTGGTACGTGATCGTCGGCTCGGTGCCCATCGCGGTCATCGGGCTGGCCGGCAAGGACGTGGTCAAGGGCCCGCTGCGCAGCCTCTGGGTGGTGGCCGCCGCGCTCATCGTGTGGAGCGCCGTGATGATCTTCGCAGAGTCGGCCGGCAAGCAGTCGCGCGGCGAGGACCGGGTCACCTTCAAGGACATCGTCATCATCGGCCTGGCCCAGTGCGTCGCGCTGGTCCCCGGCGTGTCCCGCTCCGGCGCGACGATCTCCGCCGGCCTGCTGCGCAACCTGGACCGGGTCACCGCGACCCGGCTCGCGTTCTTCCTCGGCATCCCCGCGCTGACCGCCGCCGGCCTGTACGAGCTGAAGGACGCGCTGAAGGGCAACTCCGTGGGGGTACCGGCGCTCGCGGTCGGCACGCTGGTCAGCTTCGCGGTCGCGTACGTCTCCATCGCCTGGCTGCTGAAGTTCGTGGTGCGCCACTCGATCGTCACCTTCGTCTGGTACCGGGTGGCCCTCGGCGTGATCCTGCTGGCGGCGCTGGCCACCCACGTCCTGTCCGCGACGTAGTGGCCACGGTCCTCCTGCTCCGGCACGGCCGGACCACATCCAACGCGGGCGGCACGCTCGCCGGTCACCAGCCCACCGAGCTGGACGAGACCGGGCGGGCGCAGGCGCAGGCCGTCGGAGTGCGACTTGCCGCCGGCGGCTTTCCGTTGGCCGCGGTGGTGACCAGCCCGCTGGTCCGGTGCCGGCAGACGGTCGCGCTGGCGCTGCCGGACGCGGCACCCGTCGAGGACGAGCGGCTCGTCGAGTGCCGGTACGGGGAGTGGGAGGGGCGCGCGCTCAAGGCACTGGCGAAGCTCCCGCTGTGGCGGGTGGTCCAGGTGCACCCGAGCGCGGCCGTGTTCCCGGGCGGCGAGGCGATGGCCGACATGTCGACCCGCGCGGTGGCGGCGGTGCGGGAGTGGGACGCCCGCGTGGAGGCCGAGCACGGCCCGGACGCGGTGTGGCTCGCCTGCAGCCACGGCGACGTGATCAAGTCCATCGTCGCGGACGCGCTGGGCATGCACCTGGACCTGTTCCAGCGCATCTCGGTGGACCCCGCCTCGCTGACGGTCATCCGGTACACGCCGCTGCGCCCGTTCGTGTTCCGGCTCAACGACACGGCCGGGGATCTGGCCGCGCTGCGGCCCCCGCCCAAGCGCCGCCGCCGGGCCGCCGCGGACGCCGCCGTGGCGTCCTCCGACGCCGTCGTGGGCGGCGGCGCAGGCACCTCGGGAACCGGATAGGGTCGTCACATGACCCATCAGGTGTACGCGTTCGAGCCGCCGGAGCGGTTCGTTGCCGGGACGGTTGGTCCGCCCGGCGACCGCGTGTTCTACCTGCAGGCCCGGGGCGACGGGCGGCTGGTCAGCGTGGGCCTGGAGAAGGTACAGGTCGCCCTGCTCGCGGAGAAGCTCGACGAGTTGCTCGGGGAGGCGCACCGGCGGTTCGGCCTGGTGCTGCCCGAGGTGGAGGCGGCCGAGCCGGACAACGAACCGCTGGAGAGCCCGGTCGACGAGGAGTTCCGGGTCGGTACCCTCGGGCTCGCGTTCGACGTGGACACCACCACCGTGGTGATCGAGGCGATCGCCGCCGGCGAGGGCGAAGAGGAGGAGGAGGTCGAGGAGGACACCTCCGACCTGGACCGGCTCCGGGTCCGGCTGACGCCCGTGGCGACCCGCGACTTCATCGAGCGGGCCAAGCGCGTGGTCAACGCGGGCCGGCCGCCGTGCCCCCTGTGCGGTGGACCGCTGGACCCGCGCGGCCATCTCTGCCCGCGGCACAACGGCTACCATCGCTGAGTTCCGTGTTGGTGGAGGAGGCCCTGGAGTTGCTGCTCCGGGGTGACATGGAACTGGAAGGCCGGCTGGTCGACGCGTCCAACACGACCCTGCGGGCGTTCATCACCCTCGACGGCGTGGCCGCCCGGTGCGTGTACAAGCCGGTGCGCGGCGAGCGGCCGCTGTGGGACTTTCCCGACGGTACCCTCGCCGGCCGCGAGGTCTCCGCGTACCTGCTCTCGGCCGCCACCGGCTGGGCGTGCGTGCCGCCGACCGTGCTGCGCGACGGCCCGCTCGGCCCGGGCGCCTGCCAGCTGTGGATCGAAGAGCCGGCGGACCTCGACCCGCTGCTGGGCTTCGTGCCGCGCCGCCGGGTGCCGGAGGGCTGGCACCGGATCATGTCCGCGCGCGACGGTCAGGGCCGGCCGTTGGTGCTCGCCCACGCCGACGACCCGCGCCTGGCCCGGCTGGCCGTCTTCGACGCGGTCGTGAACAACGCCGACCGCAAGGGCGGGCACGTGCTGTCCACAGTGGAGGGCCAGGTGTACGGGGTGGACCACGGCGTGTGCTTCAACGTCGACGACAAGCTGCGCACCGTGCTGTGGGGCTGGGTCGGCCAGGCGCTGCCGGCCGAGGCCGTGGAGGTGCTCGCCGGGCTGCGCGTGCAGCTGGCCACCGACCTGGGCGAGGAGCTCGCGCCGCACCTGACGGCGGCCGAGGTGGCGAGGATCGGGGCACGGATCGACCGGCTGCTTGCCGAGGGCTGCTTCCCCGCGCCGCCCGAGGACTGGCCCGCCGTACCGTGGCCGCCGATCTGAGTCGTCCGCATCTTTCAAGATCGCGCCCGGGTACCCTGGAGGCATGCAGTCGTGGATCGCCCCGCCGGTACCCAGGCTGCCCGGTGAGGGCCGCCCGCTGACGCTGTTCGACTCGGCCCGCCAGGGGCGCTACCCCGTCCGCCCGGACGGTCCGGCGCGGATGTACGTCTGCGGCATCACCCCGTACGACGCGACTCATCTCGGTCACGCAGCGACGTACCTTGCGTTCGACCTGATCAACCGCATGTGGCGCGACGCCGGGCACGCCGTGCATTACGTGCAGAACGTCACCGACATCGACGACCCGCTGCTCGAGCGCGCCGAGCGTGACCACGAGGACTGGATCGTCCTCGGGATGCGGGAGACCGCGCTGTTCCGCGAGGACATGACGGCGCTGCGCGTCCTGCCGCCCGAGAACTACGTGGGCGCGGTCGAGTCCATCCCCGCGATCGTGGCGCGGATCGAGACGCTGCTCGACGAGGAGTTGGCCTACGCCCTCGACGACGGCACGGGCGACATCTACCACGACGTCTCCCAGGCACCAGGCTTCGGCGGCGAGTCCCGCTACGACGAGGCGACGATGCTCCGCTTCTTCGCCGAGCGCGGGGGAGACCCCGACCGCCCCGGCAAGCGGCAGCCGCTGGACCCGCTGGTCTGGCGCGGCGCGCGCCCGGGGGAGCCGTCCTGGCCCGGCCCGCGCGGCACCGCCGGCCGGCCCGGCTGGCACATCGAGTGCGCCACCATCGCCTTGGACACCATCGGGATGGGCTTCGACGTCCAGGGCGGGGGCAGTGACCTCGTCTTCCCGCACCACGAGTACTCCGCGGTCCATGCCGAGGCGCTCACCGCCACCAAGCCGTTCGCCCGGGCCTACGTGCACGCGGCGATGATCGGCCTGGACGGCGAGAAGATGAGCAAGTCCAAGGGCAACCTGGTCTTCGTCTCCCGGCTGCGCGGCGACGGTGTCGACCCGATGGCGATCCGCCTGGCCCTTCTCTCGGGGCACTACCGGACCGACCGGTTCTGGACGAACGACCTGCTGACCACCGCCCAGGAACGGCTGGCCACCTGGCGGGAGGCCGTCGCCCGGGACGCGGGGGCACCGGCCGGCCCGCTGCTGCGGGGCCTGCGCGAACGGCTGGCCGACGACCTCGACAGCCCGGGCGCGCTCGCCCTGGTCGACGCCTGGGCCCGGGACACGCTGGCCGGTGCCGGGGACGACCTGGAGGACGAGGCGCCCCGGATCGTGTGCGACGCCGTCGACGCGCTGCTCGGGGTCGCGTTAGGGGACTGCGGATGACGGCCGGCTCGTTCCGGCTGACCGACCGGTCCGCGCGGGAGCGGGACGAGGAGGAGCTCGCGCCGGCGGCCACGCGGTCGGCGGCGACGCGCGGCCGAGCCCGGCCCGAGCCGGACGACCCGCTCCGGACGGCGTTCGAGCGCGACCGCGACCGCATCCTGCACGCCAAGGCCTTCCGCCGGCTCAAGCACAAGACCCAGGTCTTCCTGAACCCCGACGGTGACCACTTCGTCACCCGGCTCACGCACACGCTGCAGGTCACGCAGGTGGCGCGCTCGCTGTCCCGGGCGCTCGGACTCAACGAGACCCTCGCCGAGGCGATCGCCCTGGGCCACGACGTCGGCCATTCGCCCTTCGGCCACCTCGGCGAGGACGCGCTCGAGCCCTACGTGCCCGGCGGCTGGCACCACGCCGCCCAGGGTGTGCGGATCGTCGAGGTGCTCGAGCACCTGAACCTCACGTGGGAGGTGCGGGACGGCGTCCGGTCGCACAGCTGGAAGATCGACCCGCCGCCCGCCACGCACGAGGGCGAGTGCGTCCGCTACGCCGACCGCATCGGCTACCTCTCGCACGATGCGCTCGACGCCATCCGCGCCGG
>JBBWZQ010000358.1:0-4774 GCA_039649115.1 Micromonosporaceae bacterium
GCTCACCGCAGCCGGCGGCGTGGCCGGCCCGCTGCTGGGGCGGCCCCGGCGAGACGGGCGGGGCCGGGCCACGGTGACGCCCGCCGGCCGGGTGGTCGCCGCCGCCAGCGGCCTGGCCCTGCTCGCCGGCTCGGCGTGCACCCGTTTCGGGATCTTCTACGCCGGCGTCGCCTCCGCCGAGGATCCGAAGTACACCGTTGAGCCGCAGCGGGAGCGCCTGGACCGCGGGAAGTGAAGATCAGCTTGCGCGTTGGGGCACCAGGATCGGCCCTGTCGAGCCCACGTTGAGTGTACGGAGAGTCCCGCGCGGCATGCTGGGGCCCGACTCTTCACCCGCCCAATGAGGAGACCCGGCATGAACCGGATCACGGTATACGTCTACGCCAACGACCCGATCTGCCGCGCGGGTCTCGGCAGCCAGCTGCGGCCCCGGCCGGAGGTGCTGGTGCTCGATGACGAGGAGCGCGACAAGGCCCAGGTCGGGCTCGTCGTCACCGACAATGTGGACGACGACGCGCTGCGTGCCCTGCGCGCGCTGCGCTGCGCCGCGGTACCCCAGCTCGTGCTGGTCGCCGGTCGCATCGACGACCTGGACCTGGCCGCGGTGATGGAGATCGGGGTGTCCGGCGTGGTCCGGCGCTCCGACGCCACCGCGGACCGCCTGGTCTCCGTGATCAAGGCAGCCGCGGCCGGCGAGGGCTCGGTGCCGCCCGACCTGCTCGGCCGCCTGCTCGCGCAGGTCGGCCAGTTGCAGCGGCAGGTCCTCGGGCCGCGCGGGTTGACCTTCGCCGGCCTGGCCGAGCGCGAGGTCGAGGTGCTGCGCCTGGTCGCCGAGGGGCTGGACACCAACGAGATCGCCAGCAAGCTGGCCTATTCGGAGCGCACCATCAAGAACGTGCTGCACGAGGTGACCAGCCGGCTCCAGTTGCGCAACCGGTCGCACGCGGTCGCGTACGCCCTGCGCAACGGCCTGATCTGAGGTAGACCGTGATCCATGAGGTTGACGATGCGTTGCGGCGGCTGGTCAAGGACGAGGCGCTGCGCGGTACGGACATCGAGGTGGCCTTCGAGGCGCCGACCAAGGAGTGGTCGGCGCGGCGCAACGCTCCCACGGTCAACCTGTACCTGTATGACATCCGCGAGGACATGCGCCGCCGTTCGCGCGGGCTGATCAACGAGTACCGCACCGACGGCACCGTCGCGGCCCGGCACGTGCCGCCACGGTACATGAAGCTGTCGTACCTGCTGACCGCGTGGACCCAGCGCCCCGAGGACGAGCACCGGCTGCTCTCCGCGCTGCTGGCCAGCTTCCTGCGGCACGAGGCGGTGCCGCCGGTGCTGCTCGCCGGTTCGCTGGCCGGGCTGGGCCTGCCGGTACCGATGACCGTCGCGCTGCCGCCGCCGGAGGACCGCGCGTTCGCCGACGTGTGGACCGCGCTGGGCGGCGAGCTGAAGCCGTCGCTGGACGTGGTGGTCAGTACCCCGGTGGACGTCGGTACCGCCGTCGAGGCCGGCCCGCCGGTCACCGAGGGGATGCGGCTGGACGTCGACGGGGACGGCGGGCTCGGGCACCGCGTCACGGCAGCGCCGGACGCCACGAAGGACGGTGCCGGCGCAGCGGCCGACCCCGGGGCGGCCGAGGGGGCGGCGGCGGGCGCGGCCGGTGGCTCCGGTGGCCGGTCCGGTGGGCGGCGGTCCGGGGCTGCCCGGTCCGGCGGCCGGTCGGCGGGCTCCCGGTCGGCCGCGCCGCCGCGCCGGGTGCAGCCGGGTGACGTCATCCGGGTGGCGATGATCCGGCGGCGTCCGGAATGAGCGACGGGACCGGGCTCGCCTACCTGCTGGACCGGCTCGGTGCGGTGGAGCGGGGGATCCGGGACGCGGTGGTCGCGCGGCGCGCCGCCGACCCGAACCCGGAGGACCCGTTCCGCGGCCTGTACCTGTCGGACGAGGTGGTGGACGCGCTGCTCGCCAGCCGGCGGGAGCCCTTCCCGGTACCGGTGCCGGCGGACGGCGCGAGCCCGGGGGACGGGCGGCTGGCCCGGCTGGCCGCCGCCGCCGGGCTGACCCCGCTGGACGAGCGGCTGCTGCTGGTCGCCTGCGCTCCCGACGTGGACAGCCGGTTCGAGCAGTTCTACGGGTACCTGAACGACGACGTGACGCGCCGGCGGGCCAGCGTGGGCCTGGCCCTGCGCCTGTGCGGGGTACCCGAGGCGGCGGCGCGCGGGCGGGCCCGGCTGGATCCCGGTGCCCCGCTGCGCAGCGCCGGGCTGCTGCTGGTCGAGGAGCCCGACCGGCCGTTCCTGTCCCGCACCCTGCGGGTACCCGACCGGGTGCTCGGGCACCTGCTCGGTGACGACCGGCCGGACCCGGCACTCGCGCCGGTACTCGGGCCCGACGATCCGGCCGAGCCCCTGCTGCCGGGGGTGGACCGGCTGGGCCGGGCGATCGGCGCCGGGGTCCGCCTCGCGTACCTGCGGGAGAGGCCGGGCGGCAGCGGGCTGGCGCTGGGCGCCGCGGCGCTGCACGCGGCCGGCCGGGCGGCGCTGGGCGTGGACGCTCCCCGGCTGTTCACCGCTGCCGACGCGCCCACCGTCGCGCGTGCGGTGCTGCGCGAGGCGCTGCTGCGCGGCGCCGGGATCGTCGCCGGACCGGTCGACGCCGCCGTCGCGGACGCCAACGCGTCCACTGTGGACCTCACCGGGCTGCTGGACGTGCTCGCCGGCGCCCCGGTGCCGGTCATCCTCTACGGGACCGCCGGCTGGGACCCGCGCTGGAGCCGGCAACCACCCCTGCACCTGGACGCGCTGCCGGTCCCGGCCGGGCACCGGGGCGAGCTGTGGCGCGCGGCGCTGGACGGCCGGCTTCCGTCCGATGTGGACGCCGCCGCGGTCACCGCGCACTTCGTGCTCGCGCCACCCGCGGTGCGGCGCGCCGCCGAGGCGGCCAGCCTGGCCGCGCTGTCCGACGGTACCGCCGTCGGCGCGGAGCACCTGCGGCGCGGCGCGCGCAGCCAGAACGCGGCCGGCCTGGAGCGCCTGGCCCGGCGTACCGAGCCGGCGGTGGACTGGACCGACCTCGTGCTGCCCACCGCGATCCTCGGGCAGTTGCGCGAGCTGGCGGCCCGGGCCCGGCACCGCGACCGGGTCCTGGACGAGTGGCGGATGCGTCCGGGCGGCGGCCGGGGTCGCGGCGTGACCGGCCTGTTCGCGGGCGACTCGGGCACCGGCAAGACCATGTCGGCCGAGGTGATCGCGGCCGACCTGGGCATGGACCTGTACACGGTGAACCTGGCGACCGTGGTCGACAAGTACGTGGGCGAGACCGAGAAGAACCTGGAGCGCATCTTCGTCGAGGCGGCCGGCGTCAACGGGGTCCTGCTGTTCGACGAGGCGGACGCGATCTTCGGCCGGCGCTCGGAGGTGCGCGACGCGCACGACCGGTACGCGAACATCGAGAGCGCGTACCTGCTGCAGCGCATGGAGTCCTTCGACGGCCTGGCCATCCTCGCCACCAACCTGCGGGCCAACCTGGATGAGGCGTTCACCCGGCGGCTGGACATGATGATCGACTTCCCGCTGCCCGACGAGGCCCTGCGCCGCGGCCTGTGGGACCGCTGCCTGGGCCGGGTGATGCCGCGCGACGCCGACGTGGACCTGGACTTCCTCGCCGCCGGCTTCGAGCTGACCGGCGGGCACATCCGCTCGGCCGCGGTCACCGCGGCGTACCTGGCGGCCGAGGGCGGCCGGCCGGTGACCATGGCCGACGCGGTCGGCGGCGTCGCCCGCGAGTACCGCAAGCTGGGCCGGCTGTGCCTGGATCGGGAGTTCGGCCCGTACCTCGCGATGGTGAGCTGAGCCGGCAGGCCCGCCCGCCGGAGAGGCTGCCCGATCGGGCAGGCCGGCCTGCCCGGGCGATCGCGCCGGGGCCCTGTCGGCCCGGCCCGCGGCCGCGCAGACTGTAGCCGAGGACGTCTGACCCGAGGGGGCAGTGATGCGCGGGCACGACCACGAGCACGACGCCGAGTCCAGCGGCCGGCCGAAGGGCGACCGGATCGAGCGGGAGAGCGACGACCTGATGTACCGGGCGGCGAGCGCCGGCCGGACCGACGTGCTGGGTCCGGCGGGGCTGCTGGGGCTGCAGCGGACGGTGGGCAACGCCGGGGTCGGCGCGCTCGTCGAGGAGGAGCGCTCGCCGGTGCACGACGTGGTGGGCTCGGGCGGCGGCCACCCGCTGGACGCGGACACCCGGGACGACATGGAGGGCCGCTTCGGCCAGGACTTCAGCGACGTACGGGTGCACACCGGCGGTCCGGCGCACGACTCGGCGAAGTCGCTCAACGCGCAGGCGTACACGGTCGGCTCGGACATCGTGTTCCAGCAGGACCGGTACGACCCGGCCTCGACCGCCGGCCGGCACACACTCGCGCACGAGCTGACCCACGTGGTCCAGCAGCGCAGCGGGCCGGTCGACGGCACCGACGCGGGCGGCGGGGTGAAGGTGAGCGACCCGTCCGACGGCTTCGAGCGCGAGGCGGTGGCCAGCGCCGACCGCGTCATGTCCGCCGCACCTGCCACGGCGACGGCCGCGGCGGCGCCCTCGGTGCAGCGCCACGAGGACGGCACCGTGCAGCGGGAGGACGTGGCGGAGGAGGAAGAGTCGGCGCAGACCTACGTGCAGGCCTCCGTGCAGCGCGAGGAGGAGGAAGAGGAGCTCGCCTCCTGATCACGTCAGCACCCGCCGGGTGAAGGTGCGGGTCGCCAGCGCGCAGAGCACC
>JBBWZQ010000017.1:0-10133 GCA_039649115.1 Micromonosporaceae bacterium
CTGGTGGCAGCTCCCCGGCCTGACCGTGGCGCCGGGCAGCAGCGTGCATGCCGTCTCACCGGCGCCCGACCGGATCGCGCTGTTCGCGGTCGGCGTCGACTACGGCGTCTACACCACGGCCTGGAGCCCGAGCACCGGCTGGGCCGGGTGGAGCAGGTTGGCCGGTGGCACCGCGGCGCCGCACACCAACGTGTACGGCGTTTCGCGCAGCCAGGGAGAGATCGACGTCTTCGCGGTGGATTCCAGCCACCGGATCGTCACGGCCGCCTGGGACGACGCGAGCCCCGGCTGGCGCGGCTGGTGGCAGATCCTGGGTGGCGTCGCGGCACCGAATACGTCCGTGTACCCGGTGACGCGTAGCGCCGACAAGCTGGACATCTTCGCGGTCGGTACCGACCAGCGTGTCTACACGGCGGCGTGGGAGCCGTCGTTCAGCGACGGCTGGCACGGCTGGACGCAGATCAACGGGGGAACGGTCGCTCCCAACACGTCGGTGTACGGTGTCTCGCGCGGTCCCGACGCGCTGGACATCTTCATCGTGGGTACCGACAACGGCAGCTACACCGCCTCCTGGATGCCGACGTTCACCGACGGGTGGCACGGCTGGTGGCGGATCGGGGACTCGGCGACGGCTCGCGGCGGGACTTCGGTGTTCGCCGTGTCGCGCAGCCACGACTGGCTCGACATCTTCCGGATCGACCCGGACACCGGCGTCTACACCGCCTCGTGGAACCCCGCGTTCACGGACGGCTGGCACGGCTGGTGGCAGGCGGCGGACCGGACGGCGATCCAGTACAACACCTACGCCGGCATCGACGGCGGAACTCCGGTGGGCGGCTACATCACCGCGACGTTCTTCTCCGACGGGTCGTACAACTTCACCGGGAACCTGCACGACTCCGGGTTCCCCTCCTACAACACGTCCGCGTACGTCGTGCTCCTCGCCGACGACGACACGGCTTTCGCGACGGAACACAGCGGGCACGTCGACGGCACGTCCTCACTCGGCGGCAGCCGCGACGACAACTGGAACACGACCGGGGACAACGCGACCCTCGCGTGGTACTGGCCGTCACTGTCGCACCACTTCAGGATCGCGCCACCGCCCAACGCGCATGCCGACTGGGACTTCAGCGGTCTGCTCAACGAGCTGATCCAGGTCTACAAGACGGTGAAGGAGGTGGTCCCGCTCTTCTAGCAGTCGAGCGTCGCTGCCCGGCGCCGGTGGCGCCGGGCAGCGCCTGTGCCGCGCCAGCCCTACTCGAAGTGTGCTGGTGGTCGACCGTATTCTGGCAATATGCCTGAGGACGACGATCTGCCGGAGATCAGTGACGCCGATCCCTGGGCAGCTTATCTGCCGGGTCAGGAGATGGTGCCGGCCTACCTCGTCTCGCGGTTTGCGGCACAGTACCGGACCATCGTCGAGGTGATGCTGGAGGCCCAGGACACCAGCCTGACCGGTGTGGCCTTCGACGAGGTGCTGACCCGGTTGCGTCGGCACGTGGCTGAGCGGATCTCGGCCGAGATCGCCGATCAGCTGGTGGCGGCCGAGGGCTTCAGCCTCGACGCCCGGCTGGACCGCCTGGTTCGTTGGGGGGTGCTGACCCGCTGGCAGGATCCGGCCCGCACCGGGGAAGACTTCCTGCGGCGGCGCGACAGGTATCAGCTCACGCCCGCGGCGGCCCGGCTACATGCGTTCTGGATCGAGGAGCTGGCGGCCGATGAGGACTCTGCGGCCGACCTGACGCTGGCGCCGCGGGCGATCCATGATCGGCTCGAGACGTTCGCCGGTGCGGTCCGCGCCCGTCGGTACCCAGCGGCGGCGGCCGAGTTTCAACAGATCATCGTGCTGCACCAGGGCATGGCGGTGGCGGCCCGCACCTGGCAGCGAAGCCTCGCCCATGCGCTGTCCGGCGGGCCGGATCCGGCCAAGCAGGACATGCTCTGGCGCACCTTGCAGTCGTATGTCGGCATGTGGGGAGAGCAGGTCGACGTGTACACGCCCCGCATCGCGGCGGTCATCGCCGAGCTCGGGCCGGCGATGACCGAGCCAGTGTGGCGGGCCTGCGTACGGGGTGCATTGGCCGCCGATGCCGGTGACGACCTCGTGGCGGCTCAGGCCGCCCGGTGGTCGCGCACCTGGACCGCGCTGTCGAGCTGGTTCTCCGGCGTCGAGGGTCAGGCGCGCCGACTCCGGCGGCAGTTGCGTGACCTGGTGGCGCCCTGGGCGCGCAACATGCACATCCTGATGGATACGGGCGGCGCGGTCACCCGGCGGGCCGAGCTGCTGCGGTTGGCCCGGGCGATCGAGCGCGCCCCGGACGACGACACCGCGTGGCGGATGTGGGACACGGCGGCGGGGGTGTTCGGGGCCCGGCACCTCTTGCTGCCGGCCGACGCCCCCGAGGATCAGGTGCAGTCGTGGGCCGAGGCGCCGGCCGCGCCGGTCACCGCCCGGTTCCGGGAACACGGGGTCAAGGCCGCGGTCGGCCGGCGCAGCCAGGCGCTGGACTACTCCGCCGGCCGGAGGGCCGCCCGCCGGGCCCGGGCCGCGGCGGCGGCTGCCCAGGCCGATGCCGAGGCGTCGCTGCGGGCTCGCTCGGGCAGCACGCTCTCGGACTGGATGCCGTTGTCCGAACCGGAACTGGAGCTGTTCCTCGATCTGCTCGGCGTGGCCCGGGCGCGGGACGGCGAGAGCCGGCGGTCAGGGGTGACCGGCGACGGGCGGTGGCGGGTGACCCTGGCCCCGCCGGATACCGGCCCGGCGACAACGGCACTGCGGAGCCCGCGGGGCCGGCTGGTGACGGTCAACTGGCGGTTCGAGCTGGAGTCGACGCGGTGAGTCGCGATACGGCGGAGCGGCAACGGGCGTTCACCGGCCTGCTGGCCCATCCGGTCCTGGATCGCAGACGCCACCCGGAGATGTTCGGGTTGGTGCGAAACCCACGACACCGGCCCGTACTGATCGAGTGGTTCGCGACCCGGCTGGGGTACCGGCTCGTGGTCACGGATTCCGGGGCCCGGCTGTTCCGGCTGCCGCTCGGCGGCGTGGTCGTGGCACCGCGGCGGTTCGCGGCCACGCCGCGACGGGTCCTCGTCCTGGCGATCCTCGCGGCGGCCTGTGCGGAGGACACCGAGGACGTCACCACGACGCAGGACATCTCCGACCGGGTCCGCGCGTTGACCGCGCACGACGACGTCGACCTCGCGCCGTATGACCCGGACCGGTTCGTCGAGCGGCAGTTGTTCGTCAAGGCCGTCGCCCTGCTGGTGAACGCCGGAGCGTTACGGCCGATGACACCGGGCGGCGCCGAGGAGGAAAGCGAGGGTTGGGCGCACCGGCGGGACGCGGTCGGGGGGGCGTACGAGGTGGAACGGGAACTGTTGCTGCGCATGGTGGACCCGGCCGCGCTGGCGGCCACGCTGGACGAGCGCGGCGACGACCCGGGCGTGCCCCGCGAGGCCGTGGCCCGGTTCGGCCTGCTGCGCCGCCTGATCGAGCTGCCGGTATGCCTGTTCGACGACCTCACCGACAGCGAACGCGCGTACCTGACCAGCCAGCGGCACCGGATCCTAGCCTGGTGCACGGAGATGACCGGTTGGGTGGTGGAACAGCGGGCCGAAGGGCTGGCATTGATCGCGGCCGACGAGGCCGACACCGACCTTCCGTTTCCTCGCCTGCGGGCGGTGGACTTCGCGACCCTGATGCTGCTCGACGAGCTGCGGTCGCGCTGTGACGAGCAGGGTGAGCTCGACGACGAACAGCTGGAGCTGGCAGCGGCCGAGGTCCGTGCCCGCTACCCGAAGGCGATGACCAAGGAACTCGACACCGACCTCGCGATGCGGGAACGCGCCGGGGAACTGCTGGCGGCGCTGGACCTCCTGCGGCCCACAGGTGATGGTTGGTGGCTGTCGCCGGCCGCCGCCCGGTTCCGCAATCCGAAGGTGGTCGCGGTCACCACCAGCCTTCTCTCGGACGGTACCGGATGACGATCGACCACACCGACGCGGACCGGATCGGTCAGGCGTGGCTCGCCGCGGCGACCGATGGTGGGCTGCCGGAGCCGGGGCGGCCCCGTTGGCAGCCGCTGCGGGTGGGGATTGTCAACCTGTGGGAGTACGACAGCGCCGAGTTCTGGTTCGCCGACGGGCGCCTGGTGCTGCGGGGCGGCAACGGCGCGGGCAAGACGAAGGTACTGGAACTCACCACGCTGATGCTGCTGCGCGGCGAGATCACGCCCCCGGTCCTCGACCCGTTCGGGTCACAGCACCGCACCATGCGGTTCAATCTGCTGCCGACCGGCGAGGGCGACGACCCGCGGGAGCCGGCCGATTCGGGCCTGGGGTACGCGTGGGTGGAGTTCGGGCGACGGGACGAGAGCGGCGAACCGCGGTTCTTCACCTGCGGGATGGGTGCCGCCGCCCGTCGCGGCACCGGCACCGGCGGCGTGACCACCTGGCATTTCGTCACCGCGCTGCGGCCGGCCAAGGACTTCTCCCTCATCGCTGGCGGTCGGGCGATCGAGCAGAAGGAGCTGCGGAAAATCGACGGGGTGACGGTACCGGGAAGCGCGACCGCCTACCGCGCCCGGCTGTCCAGCGACCTGTTCGCGTTGTCCGCCGAGTCGTACGACAACCTCACCGAACTTCTCAAGCAGTTACGCAAGCCCAAGCTCGGCGAGCGGCTCAACCCGGCGAGCCTGGCCGAGACCCTCCGTGAGGCGCTGCCGCCGTTGGCCGCGCACGAGGTCACCCAGCTCGCCGAGGGCTGGGATCACCTCGATCAGCTACGCCGGGCGGTGGAGCAGACCGAGGAGGCGGCCACCGCGGTCGCGCAGTTCGTCCGGACCGGCTGGCGGCCCTGGGTCCGGGTGGTGATGCGCCGGCGGGCCGACGAACTGGCCACGGCCACCACCATCCTGGACAACACCACCCGGGACAAGAACCGGGCCGAGACGTCGCTGCAGACGGCGCGGGGCGAGGTCGGCACGGCCGAGGATGAACTGACGTCGTCCCGCCTGGAGCACCAGGACCGGACCACCGAGCTGCGCGAGTTGCTGGAGTCCCCGTCATACCGGGATGCGGTCTCGGCCGCCGGCCGGGTGGGGACCCTCGCCCGCGAGGCGGCCGGACTGGCGCGGCAGCACCAGGATGCGACAACCCGGCTTGAGCGCGAGCAGTCGGCCGTGACCGGTGCCGAAGCAGCCGCGGACCAGGCCCGGCGGGCCGCCGTCGAGGCGGCGGACAGAGCCGCCGCCGCGGGCGTCACGCTTTCCGAGGTGTCGACACCGGCCGGGCTGAAAGACTCAGTGCAAAAGCATTTGTTGGTACGAGACACTGACGCGCTCTGGGCTGACCACGGCGCGCGGGTAGACCGTCTCGCGCAACTGCGTATCCTGCACGCCGCCCACGCCAAGGCCGAACGGCAGGTGGAGCGATCCGCAGCTGCGGTGCAGCGCGCCCAGAACGCCCTCACCACCGCTGGGGAGGAGGAGACGGCGGCCCAGGCCACCGTCGAACGGCACCTCGAGGTGTTGCGTCAGCTGATCCGTGACTGGGCCGCCGCCGCGGGCGTCGCGCAGTGCACCGCGACGCAGGCGGAGGACTGGTGCGACCTGGCCGTCGAGCTGACCGCGGTCGACCCCGAGGCGGGTACGGCACGCCTCGGCTCGCCGGTCACCGACGCGATGCGGGCTCACGTGGAGCGGTACCGCGCCGATGCACGGGCGGCGGCGGAGGCGACCCGGTTGCGTCGCAAACCCCTCGCGGACCGGCGCGGCGAGGTCGACACCGAACTGGCCGAGGTACGGGCGCGCACCGAGACCGCACCGCCCGCGCCGGTGACGTGGCGGCGTCGGGACCGACCCGGCCCCGACGCGGCACTGGGTGCGCCGCTGTGGCGACTGGTCAACCCCACGGCCGGGCTGGACGGCGATCGCCTCGCGCGCCTGGAGGCCGCGCTCGCCGCCTCCGGGCTGCTCGATGCCTGGGTCACTCCGGGCGGCACACTGTCGACTGTAGACGGTGCGTTGGTCGCCGACATTCAGCCACGACCGGGCGACGCCCGTCCGGGTGCCAGCCTGTCGCAGGTGCTCGAACCGGACGGCTACGGCGGCGTCGACCCCGGCCACGTGCGCCGGTTGCTGGCCGCCGTGGCCTGGTTCGAGGTCTCCCCCACCGACGAGCCCGGCGACTGGCTGGCCGCCGACGGCGGGTGGCGCGTGGGCGGGCTGACCGGTCGCGGCGAACCGGCCGCACCGGCATCCTTCCTCGGGACTGCGGCCCGCGCGGCGGCACAGCAGCGCGAGATCGAGCGCCTGGAGGTGGAGGCAGCGGCACTGGACGGCCAGCTGGCCGAGCTCGACCGCGAGGTGGCCGAATGCGGCGCGCGACTGGCCCGGCTCGACGGTGAGGACCGTGCGATCCCGGTCGCGGCCGAGCGCGACGTGACCGCCTCGACCGTCCGGCTGGCCGAGCGGGCCCGGCGCCACCTGCGCTGCGCGGCGGACCTGACCGCGGAGCAGCGGCGCCATGACGACGACCTGATCGCGCGTGACCAGGCCTGGGCCCGGTTCGCCGAGTATGCCGGCACCCACCGGTTCGGGCTGCAGGACCTCGACGGTCAGGCTCACGCTCTGCAGGAGTACCGGTCGGCGTTGAACCGGCTCGACGGTGAGCTCCGCCTGGTCGCGGCCCGGCAGGAGGCGTTGGTGGGCGCCGAGGCGCAACTCGAAAGCCGCCGACAGGCCCAAGCCGGGGCGGTCGATGACGTGTCCACACTGGACGGTCAGCTGCGCCAGGCGCGGGTCCGTCTGGCCGCCGCGGAGGCGTCGCTCGGCGCCGACCATCGCGACCAGCTGAGCCGCCGCGACGCGCTGGAGGCCGAGGTCGCTCGCCTCAGTGGGCTGATCGACCGGTTGAACACCCGCCTCACCGAAGCGAAGATCGTCGCTGGGCGGGCCGAGGAAGTCCTCAATGGGCACGAACGCCGGCGGGCGGAGGCCGAATCGGTCCGGGACACCGCGATGGCGGCGTTGTGGGCGGCGATCGACGGCGGGCTGGCCGAGCCGGTCGGCCTCGCCGCGCCGGAGCGCCGCAACGTGCAGGCCGCCCGCGAACTGGCCGCACTGGTCCGACGGGAGCTCACCGTCGACGCGCAGGCCACCGATGAGGACCGGGCCTGGCGCCGCTGTTACCAGCGCCTGGAGGAACTCCGGCAGGGCCTGCTGCCCAACCGCGACGCCCGGGTGCTCGACGACGACTCGGTCGCCGGGCTCCAGCAGGTCGCGGTCTTGGCCGACCCCGGCAGCGGCTGGCAGCCGCCGCATCTGGCCGCCGACGCACTGGCCGAGCGGGTACGCGAACAGCGCACCAACTATGACGCAGAACAGCAGCGGGTACTCACCACCCTGCTCGGCTCGACCTTCATCGAACATCTCAAAGACAGACTCGACTACACCGCGCGTACCTTCGCCGGCATCAACGAACAGCTCGCCCGGCATCCGACGCGGCACGGCAACGCGGTACGCGTCCTCTGGGAGGCCGACCCCGCCGATCCGGACGCGAGCGCCGTCGTGACCGCCCTCGGTCGCGGCTACCACGAGATCTCCGCCGAACGGCAGGACATGGTGCGGTCGTTCCTGGCCCGCAAGATCGACGAGGCGCGTGGCGACGCGGCGGCCGACGGCTGGAAGGAACAGCTCGCCCAGGCGTTGGACTACCGGGGATGGTTGCGGTTGTCCTTGCAATACCGGCCCGGCGCAGGCAGTCCCTGGGCGGTCTTCGACGCCGCTCGGCACGCCGCCAAATCCGGCGGTGAGAAGGTGGTACTGCTCTCCCAGCCATTGTTCGCGGCGGCGGTGGTCGCCTACGACGCGGCCGGCCCGCACGCGCCCCGGTGGGTCTGGCTGGACGAGGCGATGACCGGCGTCGACGCGGCGATCAAGGCATCGTTCATGGGCCTGACCGTCGACTTCGAACTCGACGTCATGCTGACCGCGCACGACGAGTGGTGCACCTATCCCTCGGTGCCGGCGGTCGCCGTGTACGACCTGGCCCGCCAGCCCCACCTGCCGGGCGTCGACGCCATGCCGTACCTGTGGAGCGGCGGCACGCTGACGACCGTGGAGATAGGTCGGCTTGAGGTCACGCCGAGTGCCGCGCAGATTCCCGCAGAGGGTCTCTTCGAAGAGCTTTACCGCGATGCGTGACCTTCCGGCCGGCCTGGTGACCTGGGCCAGGATGGCCGGACCTTCGATCGTGCTCGACGCCGTCCGGCAGCGCGCCCGGCGCGGTCAAGCCACCGAGAGCGGCGTCCTGCGCGTCGCGCTGACCGGTGAGCAGCGCCGCGAGGTAGCCCGCCTGCTGGGCACGCCGTGGGACATCTCCGGCTACCCCGTCCGTCTCCAGAACCTAGGCGCCGCCCTGGACGAACACGGGCTAACCGTCCGCACATTCGTCGAGTCGCTCGACGGCCGACCGGTGGTCAACGAGCGGCAGATCCGCGCCAACCAGCGGGCCGCGGCCGCCGCCGAACGCGCGGCGGCGACGGCGGTACTCGCCGAGATCGGCGTCAATCCGGTCGACGCCGAGGCGTGGCTGGCCGATCCGAGTCTGCCTCGTCCCGGCTCCGGCGACCTGCGTCTGCTCACCGAGCAGGCCAGCCAGGTGTGGTGTCGGCTGCCCGAGCCGGGCCAGCCCCGGATACGACTGGCCCAGCTGGCCGCGACGGTTCGCCACAACGCCCACGCATTGGACTACCGCGAAGAGCTCGGCCGCGCCGTGTCCCGACTGATCGCGGTGACCCGCCAGCTGCCCCGACCGCTCAGCGCCGGGCGCGACTGGCGGCGGGCCTGGGCGGCCGCCGGAGTGCTCTGTGACGCGGTGTCCTCGCGCGTACTGATCGTCAATCTGCCGCTGCGCGGCACGGCGCCGGCCGCCCGCTGGAGCTGCGCCGCACCCGGTGAACCCTTGTGGCTCACCCTGCGCTCGATCTCCGGTCGCTGGTCGATCCCGGCCGGGACCACCGTCTTCGTCTGCGAGAACCCGAACGTCCTCGAAGCCGCCGCCGACGAACTCGGCCCGCGCTGCCCGCCACTGATCTGTACCGACGGCATCCCGTCGATCGCCGCGCTTGACCTGATCGCCGCCCTTGCCGCGAACGGATGCCCGATCGCCGTACGGGCCGACATCGACGACGCCGGCTTCGTCGTCGTCGAACAGGTCCGGTCGGTCGCCCCGGCCGCGAAGACCTGGCGGTTTGACGCCGTCACGTACGCCAGTCAGCTCGGCCTCCCCACGATCGCGCTCGACAACGAACGGGGGCAGTTGCGGCAACTGCGCGAGATCTATGCCCAGCACCGCATCCCGGTACACGAGGAAGCCGTACTCGACCAGCTCATCGGCGACCTGGCCGCGGTGGCGCCCGCCGACTGTTGACCCAGTGCGGCCGTCAACACCGGTCGACCGGCTCACGGCGTGAACGTGACCCGCGACTCCACGGCCGTGACCTCATCCGATCGCCGAACCCAGGGGCGATGTGGTCGGCGAGCTACCCGAGGGTATGCACCGGTGGCGCCAGCGTGCCCAGCCGTTGATCGACGTTGCGGATCGTCGCACGAGCCAGGCCACCGCCTGCTGCTCAGTCAGGACGAGCTTCAGGAGATGGCCCGCTCGATGCGGCAGAACGGCACTCGTAGCCGTCGGGCTCGTGCCGCCTCACAGCCGGGATCTCAGCACGGCGACCTCGGGGAACTCGTCCGGCGAGCCGTAGCCGTGCTCGGCCAGCCAGCGGACGTTAGTCAGGCATCGCAACGACCACCATGCGTGGATGAGGTCGCGGTCGACGTCGGTGCCGTAGCCGGCGACGACGTCGCCAAGGTGCTCCTTGTGTCCGAGCGTGAGGGTGGCGAGGTCGAAGAGCGCGTCGCCCTGGGACGCCTCGGACCAGTCGACGACGCCGGTGACCTCGTCACCGGCGACGAAGACGTGGTCGACCTGCAGGTCGCCGTGGATGAACACCGGTGTCCGCGGCCGGAGCGCAGTCTCGGCGAGCCGGCGGTTGCGTGTGACCACGTCAGCGGGAAGGACGTCGTTGGCGACGAGCCACTCGCACTCGCCGGCGAGGCACGATG
>JBBWZQ010000058.1:0-7030 GCA_039649115.1 Micromonosporaceae bacterium
AGCCCGGCCTGCCCGGAATCGGCAGCCCGATGCCCACGCTGCCCGACGCCCGTTGATGATCCGTAAGAGTCCTCTCGGTCTTCTAGCACAACCGACGGTGGCACGGGACAAAGCTCCGATTGAGCGCCCGCGGGCGTAAACTCGCCTGACTGTGGATCAGCATGAGGCACCGGAGGGGCAGCCCGGCGAGGGCGAGTCAGCCGTCGCCCGGCCGGATGCCGCCGCGAGCCCGGAGCCCGACGCCATGGAGTTCGACGGCGACGCCGACGACTTCGCCGAGTGGGAGACGAGCGAGCAGCCACTGGTGCCGGTCCGGTTCAGCGCGAACGGGTGGCCCATCGCGATCGGCCGGGCGTCGGTACCCAGCGCGGAGCGCCTGATCGAGCTGGAGCTGGAGCCGGCGCCGCCACCGGAGGAGCGCGAGCCGCAGCCGCAGCCGTCGGTACGCACGCCCCTGGCCGCCGGCCTGGTCGTCGTGTCCGGCCTGATGCTCGCCGGCATCTGCGGTTTCGCCATGCTGCTGCCGGCCGACGCCAACGTGGGCCCCGGACCCCAAACCCCGGACAAGGTGTTCGTCCTGCCCGCGCCGCACCCGCAGGCCAGCACGCCGGGCCCGGCGGGCACCCGCACCGCACCGGCCCCCGGTGGCGGTGCGCCGGGCGCGCCGGTGGCGGGCGGCAACGGTGGCGGGTACCTGCCCGGCAACGGTGGTGGCAACCAGGATGGCGGCGCCAACCAGGGCGGTGGCAACCAGCGCGGCGGCAACCAGGCCGGGCGCAACCCGCGGGGCACCGGCGGCGGAGTGCCGGTCAACCAGCCGGTGCCGACCACGGCGCCGTCCCCGGTACCCCCGACCGGAGGTCAACCGACCAGCCCGACGCCGGTGCAGCCGACCACCGAGCCGCCCACCACCCAACCGGCACCCACCGACACGAAGACCACGGAGCCCAGCCCGGTCGCGCCGCCGGCCAGCCCGGCCGCCGACCCGGGTACCGGCGCGCCGGCGATCGCGGAATCGCCGGCCCCGGCCGGAACGGGCTGACCAGCGCTCAGTCCCGCGCCGCGGCTGCCCGCACCGCCTCGCGCAGGCGCGCTTGCGCCTCGGGTGTCGTGGCGGCCAGCCCATCCAGTGCCAGCAGCGCCGCGCCGGCCACCGGCGGGTCGGCGACGATGCCGATGGCGGCACGCGGTGCCACCGCGAGGATGCCCGCCACCACGGCGTCGTGCAGCAGTCGGTGGCGCGCCGCGAGCACGCCGCCGCCGAGCACCACCGCGTGCTCCCTGTCGAGGAGGTCGAGCCGGCGGGCCGCCACGGTGGCCATCGCGACCACCTCGCGGGCCTGCTTCGCGACGACCGCGCGCGCCACCGCGTCGCCGGCCGCGGCGACCTCGAACAGCACCGGCGACAGGTCGTTGACGCGGTCGCGGTCCAGCTCGCCCAGGTGCAGGCCGGCGCTCACCTCCTCCACTGTGGAGCGTGCGAAGTGGACCGCCACAGCGCCGGACAGTGCGGTGGCCGGGCCGCGGCCGTCCTCGCCGCGCGCGGCGTGCCAGAGGGCGAGCTGCGCGAGATGGTGCCCGCCGCCCCAGTCACCGGAGATGTTGCCGAGCGCCGGAAACCGGGCGGTGCGCCCGTCCGCGGTGCGCCCGGCGCTGTTGATGCCCGCCCCGCAGACCACGGCGACCGCGTCGGGTGCCGAGGTACCGGCGCGGAGCAGCGCGAACAGGTCGTTGTCCACCCGGTGCTCGCGGGCCCAGCCGGTCTCGCCGACCGCCTTGGTGAGCACGTCCACCTCGACCGGCAGGTCGGCTCCGGCGAGGTACATCTCGGCCCGGTCCAGGACGGTACCGGCGGGCAGCCCGGCCGCCGCGACCGCGTCCGCGACGAGGCCGGTCAGCAGTTTCATGGTGCCGGACACGCCCAGCACGTGGGGTGAGGAGCCGGGGCCGTGGCCGAAGGCGAGCACCTCGCCCGCGGTCGTGCCGAGCACGATGTGCGTCTTCGAGTTGCCACCGTCGATGGCAACGAAGCGTCCACTCATCGGGCCCGTGCCGGGTGGCCTGCGCAGCGGCTCCAGCCAGCGGTCTTCCCAGCCAGGTGGGCCGCGTTCGCGGCGAGCAGCCGGTCGGTCAGCGGCTCGGCCAGCTCGTGTTGTCCGATCAGCGGGTGCGCCAGCATCGCCTGGTACACCCGCGACCGTCCACCGTGGACAGCGGCGTCGACGGCGAGCTGTTCGTACGCGCTGACGTGGGCGATCAGGCCGGCCTGCGCCGGAGCGACCGGAGACAGCGGCACCGGGACCGGACCGTACCTGTCCACCCGGCAGTTGACCTCGATGACCGCCTCGTCCGGCAGGAAGGGCAGCGTGCCGCGGTTGCGTACGTTGGCCGAGTGGATCGCGCCGTCGCCGCCGAAGAGGGACGCGAGCAGGCTCACCGCGGCCTCCGAGTAGAACGCGCCGCCCCGCTCGGCGAGCAGCGCCGGCTTCGTGTCCAGGTCCGGATCCCGGTACATCGCCAGCAGTTCCGTCTCCAGCTGCGCGACCCGCTGGCCGCGCGTCGGCTTGCCGGTCTCCTCGCGCACCACCTCGTCGTGGGCGTAGAAGTACCGTAGGTAGTACGACGGTACGCACTCCAATGTGGACAGTACGGTCGCCGGCAGCGCCACCTCGGCCGCCAGCTCCCCGAGGTGCGCGGCGAGCAGCCCGGGCAGCCGGTCCACGCCGTCCACGTAGGCGGCCCGTTCCCAGGTGAGGTGGTTGAGCCCGGCATGGTCGAGGGTGACCGCCTCGGGCGCGACACCCAGCAGCGCGGCGAACCGGCGCTGGAAGCCGATCGCGACGTTGCACAGCCCGACCGCGCGGTGCCCGGCGTCCAGCAGTGCCCGGGTGACGATGCCCACCGGGTTGGTGAAGTCGACGATCCAGGCGTCGGGAAGCGCCAGCTGTCGCACGCGCTCGGCCACGTCGAGGACCACGGGCACGGTACGCAGCGCCTTGGCCAGCCCACCCGCGCCCGTCGTCTCCTGCCCGACGCACCCGCATTCGAGCGGGAACGTCTCGTCCGAGATGCGCGCCGCCTGGCCACCGACGCGCAACTGGAGGAGGACGGCGGCGGCGTCGGCCACGCCGGCGTCCACGTCGGCCGTCCAGCGCACCTTCGCCGGGTGTCCGTAGTGGGCGAAGATGCGCCGCGAGAAGGGGCCGACCACCTCCAGCCGTTCGTGTGACGGGTCGATGAGAACCAGTTCGGACAGCTCCGGCGCCAGCCGCGCGAAGCCGTCGACCAGTTCCGGGGTGTACGTCGAGCCGCCGCCGACGACAGCGATCTTCATGGCTATCCCTTTACTCCGGTGAGGGTCACGCCGCGGACGAATGCCTTCTGGGCGAAGAAGAACACGACGATGACCGGTGCGATGGTGAGGATGCTGGCCGCGGTCGCCAGGTTCCAGGCGACGGCCCGCCCCGTCCAGGGCCGCCGCCTCGTGCAGGCTGACCGGCACGTCGAGCAGGGCGGCCAGGAAGATCATCATGGTGCGACGAGCAGCGCCGCGCAGGCAAGGCTGGCGGCGGCGACCGGGCCACCGCGCCGTGAAGAGATCATCGGGTACTCCTCTCGAGGAGTGACCGGGCCGCGGGTCGGCCTGTCGCTGTCCAGCAGGCGGCCCAGCGCGGCGCTCTCGTTCATCGCGCGCGCCAGCTTGGCCGAGCCGGCGGGGCGGTCATGGCCACCAGTATGTTAGGTAAACTGACTAACTAATGACGATCACAGTAATTCCTGCTCCGCCCGAGGTCAACCCGGTAGGGGCCGCTGCCGGCTCTTGGGGTCGAATGCGCGTGAAAGGCCTGACAAAGGGTATGTATCGCCCCGCACAGCGGACCCGACGGAGGCTTCCCGGCAAGATCGAGGAGTCCGCCGCCGGGACCCAGCCAACTCGCTCCACTGTGTACTGTCCAGCAACGACAGTGCACAATGGAGCCATTTGGCGGAAATCCTGGACTCTGCGGCGATGAAGTGGCAGCGTAGGGGGCATGGCTGAATCTGGAGTCAACGCAACTGCGGCGGCCCTGTTGGGACTGCTGCACGACGGCCCGATGACGGGGGGCCAACTGATGGCAGCGGCCGAGCGCCGGCTGGGCGCGTACTGGTCGATGACGCGTAGCCAGGTCTATCGGGAACTGCCCGCACTCGCTGATGCGGGGTATGTGAAGCTCGGCAAGCCTGGACCTCGCTCCAGCCAGCCGTACTCGATCACCCCGGCCGGCAAGCGCGCGTTCACCCGCTGGCTGGCGGAGGAGCCGGGCCGGGAGACCGTACGCAACCCGGTGGCGCTACGCACCGCCTTCGGCAGGTACCAGAGCGGTGGGCAGCTCAAGGGGGCCTATGACCAGGCCGCCACCTACCACAACGCGGCGCTCAACGAGGCCCGTGAGGCGGCCAGGGAGCTCAAGAAGGACGGCGACGAGTTCGCCGCGGCGGCTCTGGAGTTCGCGGTCGGCTACCACAAGGCGGCCCTCGCCTGGCTGAAGTCCGTACCCGCGAAGTAACCCGCGGTCAGCGCCCCCGTCCCGGGTGGGACGGGGGTGCCTCCGCGTACTCTTTACTCTCGTGACCGCTGCCGATTATGCCGAACGGCTCAAGAGCCTCGACGCGACGATGCGCAACATCGAGGCCGTACTCGATCTCGGCCGGATGCGCCGGGAGAAGGCCGAGCTGGAGGAGGCCGCGTCCGTCCCGAACCTCTGGGACGACCAGGCGAAGGCGCAGCAGGTCACGTCGCGCCTGGCGTACGTGCAGGGCGAGCTGAACCGGCTGGAGCGGCTGCGCGGCCGGCTGGACGACGCGATGATCCTGCTCGACCTGGCCCAGTCCGAGGACGACGACGCCTCGTTCGTCGAGGTCGGCAGCGAGATCGCGGTGCTCAGCAAGGCGATCGACGAGCTGGAGGTGCGCACCCTGCTCTCCGGCGAGTACGACTCGCGCGACGCCCTGATCACCATCCGGTCGGGCGCCGGCGGCGTGGACGCGGCCGACTTCGCCGAGATGCTGATGCGCATGTACCTGCGCTGGGCCGAGCGGCACGGGTTCCCGACCGAGGTGTACGACACGTCGTACGCGGAGGAGGCGGGGCTCAAGTCGGCGACCTTCGCGGTGAAGGCGCCGTACGCGTACGGCACCCTGTCCGTCGAGTCGGGCACCCACCGGCTCGTGCGCATCAGCCCCTTCGACAACCAGGGTCGCCGGCAGACCTCGTTCGCCGCGGTCGAGGTGGTGCCGGTCGTCGAGCAGACCGACGCGATCGACATCCCCGACGACGACATCCGGGTCGACGTGTACCGTTCCTCGGGGCCGGGCGGCCAGGGGGTCAACACCACCGACTCCGCGGTCCGCATCACCCACCTTCCCACCGGAATCGTGGTCTCCTGCCAGAACGAGCGGTCGCAGCTGCAGAACAAGGCGACCGCGATGGGCGTCCTCAAGGCCAAGCTGCTGGCCCTCAAACGGGCGGAGGAGCAGGCCAAGATGGACGCGATCCGGGGTGACGTGGCCGGCTCGTGGGGGGACCAGATGCGCTCGTACGTGCTGCACCCGTACCAGATGGTCAAGGACCTGCGCACCGAGTTCGAGACCGGCAACCCGAGCGCGGTCTTCGACGGGGAGATCGACCGGTTCATCGAGGCCGGCATCCGCTGGCGCAAGCAGCGCGAGCTGGGTGGCGAATAGATGCAGATCTCCGCACGTGGGGACTACGCGGTGCGGGCGGCCGTCGCCCTCGCCGCGGCCCATCCGCAGACGGTGTCGGCGCAGACGCTGGCCGCCGAGCAGAACCTGCCACGGAAGTTCCTCGAAACCATCCTGGCCGATCTGCGCCGGGCCGGCCTGGTGCACAGCACCCGCGGCGTCGACGGCGGCTACACGCTGGCCCGGCCGCCGGGGGAGATCGCGGTGGCCGAGGTGCTGCGGGCCGCCGACGGTCCGCTTGCCGGCGTGCGCGGCCAGCGTCCTGAAGAGACGGTCTACGACGGCACCGCCGTTCACCTGCAGGAACTGTGGATCGCCGTACGGGCGGCGGTGCGCCGGGTACTCGACGAGGTGAGCCTCGCCGAGGTGGCCCGTGGCCGGCTGCCCGCGCACGTGCGGCGCCTGATCGCCGACCAGGAGGCGTGGCAACCCCGCTGACGCTCCGTGGCGACAATCGTCACAGAGGCGCCATTTGCTGGTACAAGAAGAAGAATCTTATTGGTACAGCCATGCAAATGCCGCGAATGGTGCCCCGTGGACTTGGCTCCACAGTTACACCGCGTAGACTCACGACCCGTGATTCGGCTCGAGCATGTCACCAAGACCTACCCGAAGGCATCGCGGCCGTCGCTGGACGACGTCTCGGTCTCGATCGAGAAGGGGGACTTCGTCTTCTTCATCGGGCCCTCGGGATCCGGTAAGTCGACGATCATCAAATTGCTGCTGCACGAGATCACGCCGACCAAGGGCAAAGTGATCGTCAACGGCAAGGACGTGACGCAGATGCGCTCCTGGCGCATCTCGAGCTTCCGCCGGTCGATCGGCTGTGTCTTCCAGGACTTCCGGCTGCTACCCAACCGCACGGCGTACGAGAACGTCGCGTTCGCCCTCGAGGTCATCGGCAAGTCGCAGGGCGTGGCCCGGCGCGTCGTGCCCGAGGTGCTGGAACTGGTCGGGCTGGGCGGCAAGGAGCACCGGTACCCGCACGAGCTGTCCGGTGGTGAGCAGCAGCGGGTGGCGGTCGCGCGGGCGTTCGTGAACCGGCCGCTGATCCTGCTGGCCGACGAGCCCACCGGAAACCTCGACCCGGACACGTCCATCGAGATCATGCGGCTCCTCGACCGGATCAACCGCACCGGTACCACTGTCGTGATGGTCACCCACGACTCCAACATCGTGAACCAGATGCGCCGCCGGGTCGTCGAGATCGAGAGCGGCAAGATCGTGCGGGACCAGCCCCGCGGTGTGTACGGGTGAGTCGGGCGCGCCCAGCTGACCAACTGAGCCG
>JBBWZQ010000060.1:0-12302 GCA_039649115.1 Micromonosporaceae bacterium
AGACTGGAGGCCGCGCCCACAGTCTGGACCAGCAGACCGCCGATCGAGGGTCCACCGAGCTGGGTGGCCGCGACGGTGCCGGATAACAGCCCGTTGCGCGCGGTCAGCTCCTCCTTCGGTACGACGCTGGGCACGAATGTCACGTTGGCCACATCGAAGAGGTTGCTCGCCAGGCCGATGAAGAACGCGACGATCAGGACGTGCGCCAGGGTCAGCACATCCCACCAGGCGGCGATCGGCACGGTGAGCACGGCGGCGGCGCGGAAGACGTCCATCGTCACCTGCAGCCTGCGCAGGGCGAACCGCTGGACCAGCACGCCCGCGGGGAGACCGATGAACACGATGGCGGCGTAGCTCGCGGCCGTGATCAGCGAGACCTCGAAGTTCGACGCGTGCAGCACGGTGATCGCCAGCAGCGGGAGCGCAACCACTCTGATGCCGTCTCCGAGCGAACTGGTCGCCGATGCCGTCCAGTAGCTCCAGAAAGCGGAGCCGGTGGCGCGCCCGCGGCCGGCGCTGGCGTCGTTTTCACGCACGGGGCGGTCCGGCGCGCTCACGGGACCAGGCATGCCTTCTCGAACGCCTCGCGTGTCTCCTCGTCGTCCAACGCACCGACCTCGGTGAAATACCGGATGCACGATTGCGCGGCCGCAGCGATCGACGCGGTGGTCGGCTGGTTCGGATAGGACTCGATGATCACCTGTTCGGCCTCCGCCGGGGTAAGGCCCACGTCACCCAGAGCGCTGGCGATCGCGGGAAAGTCGGGCTGCAGGAATGCGTGGATGAGTTCCGGGACGAACGGCCCGAGCAGCCGGCGTTCGCGCGGTTCGAGCGTCCACCAGAAGATGTGCAGCACATCGCGGAAGTAGGCGTGATGCCTGCCCTCGTCCTCCGCGTGATCGGCGACGACGTCCCGCACCGCCCGCGGAAGCCGGCGGTCGCGGGGGAGACCGACCAGGATGCTCGAGATCAATGTCTCGCTGACCACCGCGAACAGCAGGCGGTCGGCGCCACGCACGGCCGGATCTAGACGATCCCGGACGGAGTCGAGCTCGCCCACGAACTGTGGGGTGGCCGGCAGGACCGGCGGCACCTCGGTGGCTTCCCGTACCTGCTGCAGGAGGTCATCGGAGAACTGCGCGTGCCACGCCTCGTCGGTCACGATCTTGAAGGCGTCCCGGCGCATGGCAACCGGCAGTTCCATGCCGGACCGCCCACCGCTGAGGTCGATGGCGGTCGGAATGACCGCGAAGTCTTCGAGCTGGGCGGTGAAGCGCAAATAGTCGTAGAGCCGGTGGATCAACAGGCGGTCGACCGCGGCAGCACCGTTGGCCGCCACGAGCGGGTGACCGGCGGCGGGGAACAGCTCGGGCGGGAAGTAATACCCGATCGCTTCGTCCGGCAGCAGTACCCGCCGGGGTTTCGCGCGCACACTGGCCTTCGCGTACCAGTTGACGAATCGACTTCGGTATCGGTCGGTCAGCGGCAGATCCGCCGGGCGCGATCCGGTCATCGCCAGGGACGCAACAGCCGCCCGCGGCGCGGTGCGGACGCGTCGAGCCTGCCCCGCGAGGCAGCGGCCACCAGACGGTCCCCTGCCGCAAGGCGGCGTTCGACGCCTATTCGAGTAGCCATTTCCACAACGCCTCCCCCGAGAGCCTGGACCGCGTCGAGCCGCCTTGGCCGAGTAATCGCAGTCAATCACGCCGCGCTTCATACCGACGAAGACCACGTCGCCGGTGAAGCGTGCCGGTGATTGTCGGTCATCACTCATCCACCCGGTCGCTCACACCCGATCGACCCTAACAGCCCTCGTCCCGGCGCGGGAGATCGCCGATCGGAGAACCAACAACCGGCACCTTGCCCATCCCAGCACCGGTCAGTACGCTCGGCTTGCGTGTGGACAAAGGGGATAGCTACGGACTGCGCGACGAGCCGTCGAAACAATGTGGACATCGCGCCGGGCCAACGGCTCTAGACTTCGATTTACCTGCGGTTCTGCGGAAAGGAAGTTCTCCGCGGAGTGGCCCGGCAGTGTCGCCGGATGGCCGTTCCGCCCGAGGGGAAGCCGCCACGAACAGCGGACATGGACGTTCGACCAAACAGGATGCTCGCACGGTTCGCGACCGATCAAAAATGAAAGCATGCAGTGACGATTGACACCGCGTGATTCAATGTTGATCCTGGCCGTTCCAATGCCTCATCTCTGATGCCACCCGCGCTCTTGCGTTCCGGCTACCCGGGACCGGCAATTCACCGGTTCATCTCCTTGAGATAAGAACCAGGGTGTCAAGCGTGGGCGGAGCACCGCTTCGAGTTGGGAGGAGGTGAGCGAAATGACGAAGTACACCAAGCCGACCGGCAAGAAGGTGGGTGTCAGCACGGTCCTGCGGGCCAACGCCTGACAACCAGCGGTAGGGTGCCGGGCTTCGATGTACGAGGCTCGGCACCTCGCGGTCGTGTCGTAACCGAACGTCCCGAAGACAGTCTCGACGACGGGAGTTGGGCCATGTGTGGCCTGGCGGGTATTGCGAAGCTCGGAACGAACCAGTTCACGCCGCTCGACGAGTCGGCTCTGGCCGCGATGGGGCAGGCGGTGGGCCATCGCGGACCCGACGCTCAGCAGACGATGGTCGCCGGCGGCGTGGGTCTCGCCTTCCGGCGGCTCGCCCTGGTCGCACCGGACAGCGGGGACCAGCCGCTGTACAGCGCCGACCGCAGCGTGGTGCTGATCGCGAACGGCGAGGTCTACAACCACCGGGAACTCGAGGCACGCCTCGGCGTGCGTACGCGGACCAACTCGGATTGCGAGATCCTGGCCGACCTGTACGCAGCGCGCGGCCTGAACTTCGTGGACGACGTCGTGGGCATGTTCAGCCTCGTACTCTGGGACCGGCGGGCACATCGTCTCGTCCTGGCCCGCGACCGGTTCGCCATCAAGCCGCTGTTCTTCACCCGCACGGCGGACGCCGTGCTCGTCTCCTCCGAGATCAAGGGTCTGCTCGCCCATCCCGGGTGCATCCGGGAGCTGGACTGGGCCGCCGCCCTCGCCGATCAGTCGATGAACATCGCGCCGTACCTCACCGAAGAACCGGTGCAGACCTGGTTCCGGGATATCCGCACGGTGCAGGCGGGCCACGTCGTCAGCATCGACCTGCGTACCGGCCAGGAACACGACCAGGAGTACTGGCGGCTGCCCACCTTCCGCGGCGACTCCGACATGTCGGATGCCGAGTTCATCGAGGCCTATCGCGGCCTGCTGACATCGGCCGTGGCCGACACCGCGACCGCCGACGCCGAGCTCGGCCTCTTCCTCAGCGGTGGGGTCGACTCGGCCGCCGTCGGCGCCCTTGCCGTCGCCACGACCGGCCGGGCGTTGCACACGTTCACCGTGCTCAGCGCCAGCACGATCGACAACGGTGACGCCGCCGCCGCCCATCAGGTCGCCACCGTGCTGGGGTTGCCGAACCATCAGGTCGAGTTCGACACCGGCGCGGTACCCGGTGTGGCCGAATGGAAGCAACTGCTGTGGCTGCTCGAGACCCCGCTGTGCACGGCCGAGCAGTTCTACAAGTACCACCTGTACCAGTACGCCAAGCGGGTGCGGCCGGAGCTGCGCGGCATGCTGCTGGGCGCCGGCAGCGACGAATTCAACGGCGGTTTCTCCTCGGTGTTCGGCAAGGACTGGCCGAGCTTCGACGACGCGACCGCCGAGCTGGCCCGCACGACGGCGCTGCACCGCAACCCCGGGCTCGTCCCGTGGTGGCAGCACCCCGAGGCGCCGCTCATCACCGACGATCTGATCCCCGGACGGCCCGACGCGGATCCGTACCCGTTCTACGTCCGCTGGCGCAGCCGCCACATGCAGCAGTACAACAACTGGCACGAGGACCGCACCGCCGCAGGTAACGGCGTCGAGGCTCGGGTGCCTTTCCTCGACCACCGGCTGATCGAACTGGTGGCGCAGATCCCGGCACACCGCCGCAAGGACCTGCTGTGGGACAAGCGGATCGTCCGGGACGCGGTCCGCGATCACCTTCCCGCCGCCATCGTCGACCGGCCGAAGGTGCCGTTCTACTACGGCACCGGGGTGGGCTCAACCCAGCACGTCATGGTCCAGATGTTGGCGCAGAACGGCGACGCGCTGCTGGAAGAGGCTCTCGCCGGCCCCGGCGGGCGGCAGTTCCTGCGGCCGGCGGCGATGCGTCAGATGCTGCGCCGGCTGGAGAACGAACCCGAGCCGTGGGACTTCGAGTACCTGTTGCGCCTGGTGAATCTCGGCCTGCTCGACCAGATGGCCCGCGAATTGCCGGTCACACCGCTGGCGGCGCCCACCTACCGGGTGGTGACCAGCGCGGAGGTCGACGACTGGGAGCGGGACGGTGAAGTCGTCGCGGCCCGCGTGCGACAGCGGGCACGGCCCGAACCGGACCAGGTCGTCGGTTTCACCGACGACGTTCTCCTGGTCAACGCGCCGGACACCCCCGACCGTCTCTACATCGCGGTCAACGGCGCCTTCGAGTACGTCGTGGACCGCGACGAGGACCCCGCATGGTGGACATTCCTGCGCGAGGTGGACGGCAAACACACCGTCGCCGAGTTACTCCAGAGCAGTGGTGACCCCGAGGGAAGGATCACCGCCCTGGTGCAAGAGGCGATCGACTCACGAGTACTGGCGGTGAGCTGACGATGGACTTCGACACCTTCCTGGACGTGCTCAAGGAGCAGGACCTGATCCCGCCCTCGGCACTCACCATCATGGTGACCGGATCGACCGCCCGCGGCTGGGACCACGCCAACAGCGACATCGATCTCATCGTGGTCTCCACCGGTCCGATGGCCGACGAGCGGGTACTGAGTGCGCCAGTGCCGCTCGATCCCAAGACCCTCGGTGTCCACGCCTTCGAGCACGGCGGACGCCGGTGGGAGATCAAGTACTGGCTCGACGCGCAGGTGAGCCAGCTGCTCGACAAGGTGTCGTGGGATCAGTTCGACGCCGAGCGGATGACCGGCATCCGGCTGACCACCGTCGAGGAGCTGTTCCTGGGCCGGCTCGGCGCCAGCGTGCCGCTGGGCGACGGCGAGTGGCACTGCCGCCGCTGCGCCGAGCTGGACTACTCGGCGTTCCGGTCGTTCATGACGATGGAGGCACTGAACCGCTCGGACAGTGACGTCACCGCAGCGCTGGGCCAACTGGACGCCGGCGACCCCGACGCTGCGGCCCTGACCGTACGCGAGGCGTTCGCCGCCAGTGTGGAGGGCCTGCTGAGAAGCGTCGGCGAGTACGTCGGAGTGAAGTGGCGTTGCCGGCGTTTGCGCGCCGCGCGGCAGGATCTGCTGTCCTACGACCGGTACTGGGCCATCGAGACGATGCGTGACTACTCTCCCGCGAACGCGCGGGCGTGGGTCGAAGAGGTTGCGGGTCTCTGCAAGGAGCTGAGCATGGACATCGAGATCTGAGGTGACCGATATCGCACGAGTGCCGAAGCGCAAGTGGTCCGTCCGCATGCGCAACTTTCGTGGCCCGCTGGTCGTCTTCACCGCAGACGAAACGACGCGCCTGGAGCTGAACGACGTCGGTCGCTTCATGTTCCGCGCGATGGACGGCGTCCGCACCGTGGTGCAGATAGGCGAACTCGTGGCGCAGGAGTACGACATCCCGCCCGAGGAGGCCATCGCCGACGTCCAGGAGTTCGCAGAGGAACTCGCCGAAGCCAACATCGTTGATCTCCTCCCCGCGGACCCGCCGGTGACGGCCGCGCAGAGCTGAGCCCCGGCAGTAAGCGCACTCATCCCGCATCGTCGAGGTCGTCGCCGGCCAGCCACCGCCCCACTCCGGCCTCGTGCATCCGGGAGAGGCGACAGCCCATGTCGGCGGCACCGTCGCGGTGCCGGCAACATGCAAGAAGCCATCGTCAACAGCCTGAACGTGGCGCCGATCGCGATCCGGAGCCGCTCATCGCCGACCATCACCGATCCCCGTCCAACCGCTCGTTATCCGCTGGTTGCACACCTCCCAGGTCGTCGACGGCGGCGTGCGCGTCGGGCAGGGTCAGGAATTGCCGTTGCGCCGCACGGGCCCGGGCGCGGTAGCCCGGATCGGTGAGGACCCGCTCGCACGCCGCGCGGATGCGGCCGCGGTGGCCTCGCCCGGCGTCGGGTGCCGTCGAGACCCCAGGCCTCGACCCGCGCCGGTACGCCGGCATCCTCGGGCAGCGGGAGGCGGTACGCGCGGGCGTGCGGATCGAGTGGGTGGCCAGGCTGTACGCCGGCGGCGGGGGTCGGTCATAGAAACCGGACGGTGCATCGATTGACCCCAGGCCAAGAAGAGACTCCCGCTCGCGCGCGGTACCGGGTGACGCCGCAGACATTGTCGCCCGGCGCGGGCCCGCGCGACAGTACGCACTTCAAGGGACGCACGCACTCCGAAATCCGCTCTTACCCGACCAGCGGTTCGGGGCCGACGATCGGAGTGGTACAGACTAGATGGGGGGACCGTTCTGGTGCAGGATCAGGGGACCGCGCTGTCGGTGGCGGGCGCGGCACAACCGACGGAGTGGGTGCCGATCGGTTCGCTGCGGGCCGGGGATTCGCCACGGCTGGATCGGGAGCGGGAGGACCACACGCGGCTGCTGGCCGAGTCGGCGGCGAAGCTGCCACCGATCCTGGTGCAGCGGCGCACGATGCGGGTGATCGACGGGATGCACCGGTTGCGGGCCGCCCAACTCCGCGGTGAGCAGAGCATCGAGGTCGAGTTCTTCGACGGCGACGACGACGACGCATTCATCCTGGCCGTACGAGGCAACATCACGCATGGACTTCCTTTGACGCTGGCAGACCGGAAGGCGGCCGCGGCGCGGATCCTTACCTCGCACGCGCGGTACTCCGACCGGTCGATCGCCGCGATCACGGGCTTGTCGGCCGAGACGGTGGCGGGGATCCGCCGGCGCGGCGAGGCGGGTACCCAAGGCCCGGGCGACGTCCGGGTCGGCCGGGACGGCCGGGTGCGGCCGCTGAGCGGCATCGAGGGGCGCACGCTGGCCAGCCGGGCCATCGCCGCGCAGCCGGAGGCGTCGCTGCGGGAGATCGCCCGGGTGGCCGGTCTGTCGCCGACGACCGTCCGTGACGTCCGTGAGCGGATGCTGCGGGGCGAGGATCCGGTACCGGAGGGCCGGCCGACCGGCCGGAAGCGCCGGGCCGCAGACCCCACGGAAGTGAAGCGTCCGCTCGGCGAGGACCGCCGAGCTAGGCCGGTCGACCGCGACGAGCGGTTCGTCGGCACCGATAAGACATCCTTGCTGGACAACCTGAGCCGGGACCCGTCGCTGCGGTTCAGCGAGTCGGGACGGAACGCGGTGCGGGCCCTGCTCGCCCGGTCCGGCGGCCCGCCACCTCGGGAACTGACCGAAGCGCTCCCGCCGCACTGCATGTACACGGTGGCGGCGCTGGCCCGGATATGCGCGGACGAGTGGCGCGGCTTCGCCGACCAGATGGAGTACCGGGCGGCTATGCCCGAGACACGACCCGGAGCCTGACCGCCCGCCGGTAGCGCGCCTCCAACTCGTCGAGTTCGGCGGTGGTCGGGGCGTCGATGACAGCGGTAGCCGTGCGGTCGCTGGAGTCGGTGCCGGATGGGCGACCGACCCGCCGCGACGAATCTCCGCCATCTGGCCGTACGCCTGGGGCGTCCTGCCGGTCATCGCCGCGGAGACCGAGGATCAGCTTCTCGCGCTGGCCGCGACGCTGACGGCGGCATCGATCCGTATCCAGTCGGAGTAGCGGGAAACGGCCCGGACGGGGTCGACCGCACTGACCCGTGGCGACCCAACCTGTGGAACGGGGAACGGGATGGAACGGCTTCTAGTGCGATGGCACAACTACGTCGATGGAAGGTGAGATGGGACGCTACCCCAAAATCCCGGCGCCAGCTCTGAACAGGATCAGCCCACCGTTGGCGGGCGTCCTCAATGTCGTCTCGGCCCGCTGGGGGCCGCTGGTGATCATGGCGCTTTCGGATGGCCACATCCGCTTCAACGTCCTGCACCGGCATCTGGAAGGCGTGAGCCACAAGGTGCTCATCGAAACGCTGCGGATGCTCCAGCGCGAGGGAATCGTCTGCCGGGTGGCGATCGCCGAGCCAGTCCAGAATGTCGACGTTGCCGAGTACCGGCTGACCGACCTGGGCCGGGACCTGCTCGGCTGGATCGAAGCCATCCGGCGGTGGGCGGAGATGCGATCGGCCGTCCGGAACGAGGTGGGCGCGTCGTCAAGCGGCCGCGACCGCCGGCCCTTCGAGAACACCGGCGGGCTGGAACATCCGCCGAGTGGTCCGCTACTCGGGAGATGTGGACGGGACTGCCGCAAAAATGTGGATGGGGAGCCCACGAGATGGCAGCAGTACCCGACAGTATCGACGAAGCGAGGTACGCCGCGGACACCTTCAACGGCGCGATAGCCGCTGCTGCCCTGAGCGCCACCTGGGACGTCGGTGTGTTCGACGCACTGGCCGGCCGGTGCACCGGTGGCCGTCGCGGACCTCGCGGCGTCGCGGGGCGCCATCCACCGACGCTGCACAGCCTCCTCTTGGCCTGTCGAGCCGGCGGATCGTCACGCTCGACGCCGAACGGCACACGGTGTGGGCCGGGCCCGCCTTCGACGAGGCGTGCCGCGCCCCCCGCTCCGCGTTCGGAGTAAGCGCCATCATGCTGGGGGCGTCCGTGTACTTGAGCCACTCGCGCTACCCGCGACTGGGTGGGCGGCGCGGTTGGCCGACCATATCCTCCAGGTGAGCACAGGCCCGCGTCGCCGCCGTCGTGGTGTCCATTGTGGAAGCCAGGGCGACGGCCCGCTGGCGGTATGCCGGCTCGGCCAACACCCGGGCGATGAGGGCCGCGACCGCGTCGACCTGCCATCGCGCGGCGGGCAGCCACTCGGCCAGCCCGAGCACGCGCAACCGGCGCGCGTTGTCCGGACGGTCCGCGCCGTGCGCGAGCACCACCTGCGGCGTGCCGGACGCGATGGCCCGGGCGCTGGTGAGGATGCCACCGTGGTGCACGACCGCGGCGATGCGTGGCATCAGGGTGGCGAATGGCAGTGCCGGGTACCACCGCACCTGGTGCGGCAGGTCGGCGGGCAACAGGTCGCGGTGGGGGCAGGTCACCACGACCGTACGCCCGGCCCGCACCGCCGCTTCCACGGCCATGGCGTACCAGTCGTCGTGGAGGAGCTGGCTGGATCCGCCGCTGACCAGGACAGGCCGGCGTTCGGCCGGCGTGTTGTCGTCGACCAGCGCCGCGAGCTCCGCCGGGAGCTGTCCCGTTTCTGCGGGATCGTGTGGCAGGAAGCCGGCCAGCGCCACCGCCGGCCCGGTCTGCGCCGCCGCGGACGGGATCAGCGGCTGGCCGGCCTGGTCGAACCACTCCGGCCAGAGGCCGAGGACCAGGTCCGCCGACCGCAGCCAGGCCGACCAGTCGGTTATCGCCGGTAGGCCCACCGTGGCGCGCATCGCGTTCATCGGTTGCGCGAGCGCCTTCGGATACAGCCACTCCGTCATCGGCAGGCCGAGGTGCTGGGTGGGTGTGACGCAGACCCAGGCAGTGGGAACGCCGAGCGCCTCGCGGACCAAAAGCACCGAAAACCGGGAGGTGTGCCGCCCGACCAGCACAACGTCGCCGGCCGGGCGCGTCCGCACCAGATCGGCCAGCGCGTGGAACTCCTCGCGGGTCTGCTCGAAGACACGGTTTCGCGCGTAGAAATCGGCGACGCGGTCGACGTCACCGAGGACGTTGAGCAGTAGGTGCCGACGGTCGGCGAGCTCCCGGGCGTAGTCATCCTCGGTGTCGGTGGGCACGAACCGAAGCCCGGCCTGGGCGGCCGTCCGGGCGTAGGCTGCGTGGCTGTACAGGACGGCGTCGTGCCCGCGCGCGGCCAGCGCCTGTCCGAGCTGGACGAACGGCAATACGTCCCCGTGGGTGCCGTCGGTGCACAGGGCGAAGGTCACCATCGCGTCGGCTACGCCCGGCCCTCGACCGGCATACGCCCCTCGTCGTCGGAGAGCTGCTCAAGTTCGGCCAGCATGCCGGCCAGCTTCTCGTCGTCCGGTTGCGCCGAACGCTGGTCGTGGATGGCCTGCGCCATCGTGGCGACGGTGAATGCGTCGGTGAACAGCACCTCGACCGGCAGTTCGACCCCGAACGCGTCGCGAACCCGGGTCACGAACTGAAGCGCCATCAGCGAGTCACCGCCGAGCTCGTAGAAGTCGTCGTGGACGGACAGCGGCGGGAACGTCAGCAACTCCGCCCACATCTGCGCCACGACGCGTTCCACCGGGTCCACCGTGTCCACCGTGGACGATGTGGATGCCGGGCGGCGCCGGTCGACCGCGGCGGCGATCTGGGCCGCCGTGACGAATTCGGTGGCGATGCGGTGCACGAGGTTGACGGGCATTGTCGTTGCGCGCTCGGCCACCGGCTCGGCGGACTCGTCCAGTGTGGACGGCGGTTCCGGGGCGCCCGGCTGGTGCGCGACCGCCTCGGCGTCGGGCGTGGTGATTCGGTATCCTTCGTCCGGCTCGAACTCGACGGGCAACGAGTCCAGGAAGTCCCGCGCCGCCTGGTTGCGGGCAGTGGGGACGAACCGCAACAGGATGCGGCTCAGACCTTGCTCGCGTGCCAGCCGTCCGAGCTGGCGCAGCACCGCGTGCTCCACCCCACGCCCGAGCACCCGGCAGCTCAGCAGCAAGGCGTCGACCTCAAGCGTGTCGCCGGCCGCCCCGGTGGCCGCGAGCCCGACAAGACCGTAGTCGCCGAAGCGGTCGCGCGCGTGGACAACGTGAGCCTGACCGTTCGGCGTGGCGGCCAACTCGGCCTCGTGGTACCGCCGGGTGGTCAGGTTGAACTGGTTGACGCGCCGGGACAGCTGTGCGGCTCGGGCGAGGTCGGACGCCGCTAGCGGGCTCACCTGCACCCGTAGTTCGAGCGTGGCAAAGAACTCGGCCAGCGAGGCGGCGGCACCGCGCGCCCGGACGCGTTCGGTGTCCTGGCGGTACCGCTCGGCCCGGTCCCTGTCGTCTTCGGTCACCGACAGCTGGTCCAGGGGCCAGCACCGCCGCAGGTACGGCACGACGTCCGCGGCGGAGCTGGGCAGGGTGGGTGTGAACACGGCCGGGTACGCCGCGCTCACCTCGGCCCGTTCGACCGGGTTGTCATCGAGAAAGACCACACTGTCGATGCCCACGTTCAGCTCGTGCACGAGGGCGGCGAGGTTGTCGGATTTGGGCAGCCAGTTGATCCGGTGCCCGGAGAGGTGTCCCTCACGCAGGACCATGTCTGGATGGGTGGCCAGGACCTGGCGTATGTCCTCCTCCAGGTTGCGGCTCACGATGCAAATCAACCGTCCGCTCGCCCGCTGCTCCAGCAGATACTCCTGAAACTGGCGATGAGCCGGGGTGACCCGGACGCCGAGCGGTCCGTCCTCGGCGACCACACCGTCCCAAAGCGTGTGATCCGCGTCCACGGCGATGAGCTTCGGCCGCGGCACCCGCCAGGCCTCGGCGGCCCGGACCATGACCGTGGCCAACGCCGCGAGCATCTCTCGGGAGTACGGTTGGTGCGCGGCGCGGTTGGCGTAGGCGTCATAGCGGTTCTCGACCGGATACCAGGCCAGCACCTGATCCGCACGGATTACGCGCACCCTGGCGTCCCGGGCGAGGCCGTCGACAAGCCGGTGTTCGGTGGCTTGGACCAGCCCTGCGGTGTCGGCCTCGGCGGGGCAGGAGACCACGAGGTGCGGAACAGCAGACCGGTCCGCGCACGTCTGGACCGCCCGCACCAGATCGTCGACCGCGTCCAGTGCCCTGTCTCCCGCACCAGCTACCCAAGCGGCGCGGTCGATCAGCACCACGTTGCAGCCGTCCCGATTGCTGGCGAGTAAACCGCGCTCGTCCAGCAGCGATTGAAAGATCTGATCATGCGGTGCGAAGGCCACACTGGACGGCGAACCAATCTCACCTTGCCAGAAGTCCACATTGTCCGCCATTGCCTGAGCGGTGAAGTTCGCCGCAATTACCATTCGCGAAACAGCCACAACGGCCCTCCCCAGGAGCATGTCGGATCGACCTGAGTGTAGTGGTGGCGCTCGTGATGTGCCGCTAACGTCAGGCCGACATCGGTTATGCCGACGTGGCGCTGGAAGTCGTTGCTGGGGACGGTTTCCAGGTTGGCGACGTCGGCAGAACCGCGGTAGCGTGACGCTGTTCTTTCCGGACTCGGAGAGGACAGATGACCATGGATGCTCTGTACGGG
>JBBWZQ010000071.1:0-18406 GCA_039649115.1 Micromonosporaceae bacterium
TCGACCAGCCCGCCGGCAAGCTCGGACAGCGTCGCGGCGAGCTGCTGCACCTGCGCCGCGGTCAGCCGCACGTTGCGCAGCACCAGCAGCGGCTCCCCGTCGGCGGTGGCCACCTCGTCGGCCACCGCACGCAGGAACACCGGCGTCGTCGCGGCACTCTGCTCGCCGACGAAGTCCAACATGCGCGCGGTGCGCTGGTAGTACTGCTCGGTGCCGCCACGCACCTGGCGGGTCGCCGCCACCCGCACCATGCCCGCCTCCCGCACCACCTTGAGATGGTGCGCGGGTCGGTCTGGTCGGCGTCCGCCTGGTCGATGCCCTGGCTGGGGCTCGGGGGTACCCGCGCAGCAGGTCCGCGCCCGCTCGACCAGCGCCTTGACGTCCTTGAGCGTCTTGGCGGCGGCCCGCCTCGTCCAGCCGCACCGAGACCTGGCTCAACCGCTCGGCCAGCATGGCCCCGCGCGACGTGCGGGGTATGAGTGCCGGGTCGCGCTGTTCTTGCGGTCGGGCCGGCGCAGGTGCTCGGGCATACCGTCGCGCGCGATCGTCATCAGCGCCTCCGCGACCTGGCGGCGGTGCTCCTCCGTGACCTCCTTGTCGGCCTGCGGTCCCACCCAACGAATACGAACCGATGTACTGCGCTCAACACCAGCCCCGCGAGGTGGTTGGAGTCCACTGCTGAAGTCTCCACAGAACAGCGGGGCGGTTCAGTCCGAGGGCAGTCCCAGACGTCCCGGCACTTCCCTGGCGCCGAGGCTGCGGCGGGTGCCACGACCGGACCAGCAGCAGAGTGCCGCGTCGTGCCAAACTTGAACGCCCAATGTCACGCAGTCTTGATGACATCTCGATGACAAACGATCAAGGGCCGGTTCTCGAATGATCGAGAACCGGCCCTTGACCTGGTGTTTCCTGGTAGCGGGGACAGGATTTGAACCTGTGACCTCTGGGTTATGAGCCCAGCGAGCTACCGAGCTGCTCCACCCCGCGTCGTCCTCACCACCCTAGCGCACCGCTCATACCGACTGCAAAACGACCTAGCCACCCGCCGCGGGAGACGGGGACCCGGTCGAGGACGGCGGACTCGAAGGAGACGCCGATCTCGACGGCGAGGGACTGCTGGGCGACGTCGGCGTCGCCGCCTGCTTCGCCTTCTCGTACGCCGCGATCGCCGTGTTCAGCTCCGTCAGCGCCTGGCCGTACTTCGTGAAGTCGCCCGTCTGCTGAGCCGCCTTCAGGTCCGCCAGCGCCTTGTTGATCTGCGACACCGCGGCCGTTATCGCGTCGTTCGACGGCGGCTGGTTGCTCGGTGGTTGGTTCCCTGAGGTATTGGGCGGACTGGTACCAGCGCCCGTCTTGGCCGAGCTCAGCAACTGCGCGATGGCACCCGACAGTGTGCTGTCGAAGCCCACGTACTGGCCGAAGTTCAGCAGCACGTACTTCATCTGCGGGTACGAGTTCTGGCCCTGGCTCTGCACGTACAGCGGCTCCACGTACAGCATGCCGCCGCCGACCGGCAGGGAGAGCAGGTTGCCGTACCGGAGTGTCGCGGAACCCTTGAGCAGGGTGATCTGTTGTCGCACCCCGTTGTCGTTGGTCATCTTCTGGTCGGCCTGTCCGGGCCCGGAGACCAGCGTGTCATCCGGCAATTGCAAGATCGACAACTTCGGATGGCCGTCCACATAGGAGCCTGTGATCAGCGAGGCGAGATTCTGCCTGCTGCGTGGCGTCATCGCGGCGGTCAGCTGGAACGTCGACTGCTCCTGGCCGGGGAACTGGGCGAGCAGGTAGTAGGGCGCCTGCTTGTTGGTCGAACCGGCCGGGTCGCCGGGTACCTGCCAGAAGTCCTGTCCCGAGTAGAACTGGCGCGCGTCGGTCACGTGGTACCGGGTCAACAGCTCGCGCTGCACCTTGAACTGGTCCTCCGGGTACCGGAAGTGGTCCGCGAGCTCCTGCGGGATGTCCGCGCTCGGCTTGATCAACTTGCCGCCGAACGCCTTGTTCCACGCCTTGAGTACCGGATCCGCGTCGTCGAACGAGTACAGCGTGACCTGGCCCGTGTACGCGTCGACGGTCGCCTTGACGGAGTTGCGCAGGTAGTTGATGTTCTGCTGGACCTGCTCGACGACGGCGCCCTCGCTGGTGAGCGAGTCGCTTGTCGCGGTGCGCAGGTCGATCTGCTGGGAGTACGGGTAGGTGGACGCGGTCGTGTACCCGTCGAGGATCCAGACGATCCGTCCGTTGAGCACCGCCGGGTAGGGGTCGCCGTCCAACGTGAGGAACGGGGCGATGGTCTGCACCCGCTGCCGTGGATCCCGGACGTACATGATCTTCGAATTCTTGTTGAAGACGCTGGAGATCAGGAAGTTGAATTCCTTGTACTTGTACGCGTACAGGGTGCGCCGCCAGTACGAGCCGACCTTCACGCCACCCGAGCCGTCGTAGGTCACGTACTGGTCCGCCGAGCCGCTGGGCCGGTCGTACTCGGAGTCCTTGCCGCCCGCGGTCTTCCCGACGATGGCATAGGAGTTCATGTTCTCGCCGTAGTAGATGCGCGGCTGCTGCACGGGAACCTGGTCGTTGGTGGACTGGCACGCGGTCTGCGCGGTCTGCGTGTCGAGGAAGCCGGAGACGAAGTACGGCTGCCCGAGGCACACCGTCTGGTTGGCGGGGGCGCCGACGAACCCGTACCCGTGGGTGTAGATGGTGTGCTGGTTCTGCCAGTTGCTCTGCTGCGCGGTCAGGTTGTTGTAGTCCAGCTCGCGTACGCCGACCACGTAGTCCTGGAGCTTGCCGTTGAGCACGTACCGGTCGATGTCCAGCTTCTGGGTGAAGTCGTAGAACCCGCGCACCTGCTGCAGCTGGGTGTACGTGTCGGACACGATCGACGGGTCCAGCAGCCGGATGTTGGCGACGGTGTTCGTGTCGCTGGCGAGGTTGTCCGGCGGCACCGCGGCGGTGGAGGCGTAGTTGGTCGCGGTCACCCCGGTCAGGCCGAAGGCGTCCCGGGTGGCCTGGATGCTCCGGTCGATGTACGCCTGCTCCTTGTCGCGGATGTTCGGCTTGACGGTGAACGTCTGCACCGCGGCCGGGTAGATCCCGCCGATCGCGATCGCGGAGATGGCCAGCAGCCCGAGCGCCACGCCCGGCCAGACCAGGTTCCGCATGACCGCGTTGGAGAAGACGATGATGGCGATGGCCACCACGACCGAGATCCAGGCGAGGATCTCCTTCGCCGGCAGCAGGGCGTTGACGTCGGTGTAGCCGGCGCCCCACAGGTTGGTGCCGTCGTTGTGCGCGAGCAGCAGGCCGCGCCGGTCCAGCACGTATGAGACGGCCTTCAGCAGGACGAACGCGGCGACGAGCGCGGTCAGGTGGGCCCGGGCGGCGGTCGTCATGCGGTCTCCGCCGCCCTGCAGGCGCACGCCGCCGAAGAGGTAGTGCATGGCCAGCGAGCTGAACACGCACAGGACCACAACGGTGAAGCCGACGCCGACGAGGTAGCGCCAGAAGGGGTAGTCGAAGACGTAGAAGCCGATGTCGCTGCCGAACTGCGCATCCTGCTTGCCGAACGGCTGCGCGTTGGCGAACAGCAGCCACTGCTGCCACCTGCCCTGGGCGGACAGGCCGGCGAACAGGCCCATCAGCGCCGCGAACAGGCCGATCCACAGGCCGACCCGGGGGGACAGCACAGATCGGTAACGGTCCAGGGTCTGCTGCTCGGGCGAGTGCAGCCGCAGCAGGGGCCGCAGCCGGTACGCGAGCCAGAGGTTGAATGCGACCAGCAGCGCCATCGCGAACCCGAAGACCAGGAACAGCCCGACCCGGGTCCAGAGCAGGGTGGTGAACACCGACGTGTAGTGCACCTCGGAGAACCACAGCCAGTCGGTCCACGCGTTGACCAGCCAGCCGAGGAGAATGAACAGCACGACCACGCAGGCCAGCACTATCAGGGTTACCCGGCCTCGGCGACCCATTCGAGGCATAGGGGTTCGCATCGCCACGGCGCCTACCCTACGGCCTTCTCCTGAGAGCCGAGGGTCACCCTCCGCCGCACAGTGTCGGAGTGCCGTGTTGGCGGAGCGTCTGCAGGGCGGTCAGGGCGCTGTCCAGCGTGCTGATCTTGACCAGCCGCAGCCCGGGTACCGCGTTGCTGGCGGCCTCGGCGCAGTTGTCCGCCGGTACCAGAAAGACTGTGGCCCGATCCCGCTTGGCGCCGCGCATCTTCTGGGCGATGCCCCCGATCGCGCCGACGTTGCCGTCGTCGTCGATGGTGCCGGTACCCGCGATGCCCAACCCGCCGGTGAGGTCCTCGGCCTTGACCTTGTCGACGATGCCCAGGCTGAACATCAGGCCGGCACTGGGGCCGCCCACGTCGTTGAGCGAGATTGTGATCTTGAATGGGTGCGGTTGGTTCTGCTGGATCTGGACGCCGATGCGCGGGTTGCCGTCGGCGCCCTTGGCCGAGGACAGGGTTGTGGTGCCCGACGCGCCGCCCCGGGTGTAGCCGACCGCCAGCGCGCTGCCCGCCGGCTTGGCGCGGATCAGCTGGGTCAGCCGCTGCGCGGAGGTGACCGGCTTGCCGTCGACCGACGTGATCACGTCGCCGACCTTGAGCCGGCCGTCGGCGGGCAGGCCGGCGCTGACCTGCTGCACGGCGACCTGGACCGGGTACCCCAGTTCGCGCAGCGCCGCCGTCTCGGCCGAGGTCTGCGAGTTCTTGAAGTCCTGCTGGTTTTCCTGGTCGACCTGCTGCTGCGTCTGGTTGGGCGGGTAGATCACCTCGCGCGGTACCACCGCGTCGCTGTCGTTGAGCCAGCCGCGCATGGCTTCCCACAGCGTGATGTGGTCGGTGACCCCGACGGTGACCATGCGCAACTGCCCGGCGGACCCGGACGTCTTCGTGCCGGAGACCTGGATGACGTCCTTGCCCTTGTCCTTGCCGAGGGTGTCCCATGTGGGCCCCGGGCCCAGCTCGACGTAGGGCACCTTCACCTGCCAGGCGAGGAGGACCAGGACGGCCAGCAGCAACGCGCCCACGAGCAGAGTGGCGCCGCGACGTCTCATTCCGCGAAGCCTACTGGCTCCCGCACGCAGGTTCCGACCCGCCTTTATCCCGTGGGCGAACAGGCTCCTCGCAGACGACGCACAGGTCGGGCGCGTACGGTGGACTGCGTGCCAGATACGCCCTTCGGCTTCGCGCTACCCGGCGGAGCCGCCCCAGACCCCAACGATCCGGCTCAGGTCCAGCAGTTCCTCGGACAGCTGCAGCAGCTCTTCACGAGCGGCGGGGACGGGCCGGTCAACTGGGACCTCGCGCGCGAGGTCGCGCTCAGCACCCTGACCGGCGCGGCTGATGTCGGCGGCATGCTGGGCTTCAGCCTCCCGGGCACCACTTCGGCAACGGACCCGACAGACGCGACGGACAGCACGCCACCGCCGGGAGATCCGGCCGTCACCGAGGCTCAGCGACATGCGGTCGAGGAATCCCTGCGCCTGGCCGACCTGTGGCTCGAGCCGGCCGCCGCGCTGCCGTCCGGCATCCGCGCGGTGCAGGCCTGGCGCAGGTCCGAATGGATAAGCAACACGCTGCCCGTCTGGCGCAAGCTGTGCGATCCCGTTGCGGGTCGCATGGTGGCGGCCATGGGCGATCTGGTACCGGAGGAGATGCGCGGCCAGCTCGGACCGATGCAGTCGATGGTGGCGACCCTGGGCGGCGCGCTGTTCGGCGGGCAGTTGGGGCAGGCGCTGGGCTCGCTCGCGGCGGAGGTGCTCTCGGCCGGCGACATCGGACTCCCGCTCGGACCGGCCTCGACCGCGGCCCTGGTACCGGCCAACATCGCCGAGTACGGCCAGGGCCTGGAGATCGACGGCGACGAGGTACGCCTGTACGTCGCGCTGCGCGAGGCGGCGCACCAGCGACTCTTCGGGCACGTGCCGTGGCTGCGCGGGCACATCCTGAACGGGGTCGAGACGTACGCCGCCGGCATCCGGGTCAACCGGGAGGCGGTCGAGGAGGCGATGGGACGCCTCGATCCGACCAACCCGGAGTCGATGCAGGAGGTGTCCGTCGAAGGGATCTTCACTCCGGACGACACCCCGGCGCAGCGTGCCGCACTGTCCCGGCTGGAGACCGCGCTGGCCCTGGTCGAGGGCTGGGTCTGCCACGTAGTCGACGCGGCCGCCGCAAACCGCCTGCCCAACGTGGTACGCCTCGGCGAGGCGTTCCGCCGGCGCCGGGCGGCGGGCGGCCCGGCGGAGCAGACCTTCGCCGCGCTGGTCGGTCTGGAGCTGCGGCCCCGGCGGCTGCGTGAGGCCGCGGCGCTGTGGGCGGCGCTGGCCGAGCACCGCGGGATCGCCGGGCGCGACGCGCTCTGGGGCCACCCCGACCTGCTGCCGAGCGAGGAGGACTTCGCCGAGCCGGAGCGCTTCGCCAAAGACCAGGTCGACTTCGGCTCGATCGAGGACCTGGGCCCCCTAGACAACCCCGAAACCCCCTAACTTTCCCTGATCACCCAGACCCACCAAGATCACCGCAACTTCATTGAGGTTGCGGTGTTGGATGTCCCCGGACACCGCAACTCCGACGAAGTTGTGCGGATCCGGGCGGGCGCGCCGGGCGCCGGCGGGGGTGGGTGGAGGTTAGGAGAGGAGGGCGCGGGTGGCTTCCCAGCCTTCCAGGCCGGGGTCGAGGCGGCGGAGGTCCTCGGGGCCCAGGAGGCGGTGCCAGCCGGGGCTGACGGCGACGTCAGCGGGCCGGGGAGCGGCGGCGCGCAGGCTCGCCACGTCGGCATCCGCGAGCGGTACGTCGGGTAGCCAGTCCGGCGCGGGCAGCCGGGCGGCCAGTCCCAACAGGCCGGCACCGTTCACCGCCGGAGCCACCGAGAGGGCGCGGGTCGTCAGCGGCCGGAGCAGCTTGCCGATCAGCATGGCCGGCAGGTCAGGCGCGTCCGGGCTGATGATCGCCGCCTGCTCGTACCCGTCCTGACCGGCCGCGTGAAGGATCGTGGGCGCCGTGAGGTCGGGCAACTCGTACACCCACATCTCCGGCCAGACCACGGCGTCGGCCAGCGGCCGGTCCCCCGGCCCGCAGGCGATCGCCGGCTCCACCTCGGCCAGGGCGGCGAGGATGTCCACGACGTCCTCGGCCAGCGCCCGGCGCCAATCGTCGAGGGCCACGCCGGGCGGGCTCCACGCCGGCACGGTGAGCGGGACGACAACGACGCGGCGGGTCACCGGTCAATCTTCGTGGATGGCGTGGCCGGACGCGGCCGCGACCCCCTCCAGGTAGCCGCGCGCCCGCTCAGCCCGGGGGTAGCGGCCGACCAGCGCCCAGAACGTGCGGTTGTGACTTGGTACCACCAGGTGCGCGAGTTCGTGCAGCAGGACATAGTCGATCACCCAGTCGGGCATGTCCATGATCCGGTCCGAGATCCGGATGGAGCGGTCGGCCGGCGTGCAGGAGCCCCACCGCCCGTTCTGGTTGTCCACCCACCGCACGCTGGCCGGGTGCCCGGCCGCGGGATGGTCGGGGAAGTACCGGTGCGCCAGCCGGGCCGCCCGGCTGACCAGTTCCGTGTCGGTCCGGCGGGCCCGCTGGTCACGGGCCTCCAGCCGCTGGAGCATCCGGTCGACCCACTCCCGCTCCTCGGCTCGCGAGAACAGGTTGGGGATGAGGACAACGACGCGCTCACCGTCGCGGTAGGCGGACACCGTCCTGCGGCGGCGCTCGCTACGCCGCACTTCGACAACGGGCTTCCGGACCATCGGAGGACCGCTCAGCTCACCGGGTTCGCTGACGCTGGCTCACGAACGCACGCTAACGGGCCTACGCCACCCCACCGCAAGACCTAACCTCTGAGCTGCTGTGAACATCACCCTGGTTCGCACCGATTAGCCGGTAAAATTCCCTACCCGGGGTGCCCGGAACGTGGCATTCATACGGAAAGACCGGCGTGTCCCTGCGGAACGCCGATCGTCCGAGGCGTGCCCAGGGCAGACTTCAGCGAGGGTCAAGCGCCTGGCCCGGCACGGGGACGCGTGAATCAAGGGCGTGGCAGGGAAGCGGCGACCGGCCAAGCGGGTACGCAAGGAGTACCGCGGCACGACGGCCGCGTCGAATGACAGGAGGAGCACCGTGGCCGAGAAGGCCGAGAAGTACAACGGCTACTGCGTCAAGTGCAAGGAAAAGCGGGACTTTGAGGGCCATGTGGAGATCTCGAAGACTGGCATGAGGATGGCCAAGGGCAAATGTCCGGTCTGCGGCACGACGGTCAACCGCATCCTCGGCAAGGCCTGAGGCGTTGTGCGTGGGGGAGGAGCGCCACGTCGCTTCTCCCCCACCCTGAGTAGTGTCAGTAAGCCGACAAACATGGCGCCGTCCTGTGGATAAGACGGCGTGTCGCTGTGGACAACCCCGGTGACGGTGCCTTCCCCTGTGGAGAACACAGAACGTGACCGCATCGCTCCGTGACAGTGTCCGGAGCCATGAGCCGCTTGACCATGCTGCCCGGCCTGCGCCGGCTCTGGCGTGACGCGCACAGCCTGCAACTCGGCACCGACCCCGCCCGCGCGGTGGTGCTGGAGTTCGCCGACCCGTCGACCGCCCGGATGCTCGACCTCCTCGACGGCAGCCGGAACGCCCGGATGATCCTGCGGGACGCCAGCCGGCTCGGCGTGCCCGAGCCGGCCGCCACCCTGCTGCTCGACCTCCTGCGCGACGCGGGCCTGGCGGTGGGCGCACACACGCTCATGCCGGCGGGCCTGCCCGAGCCGCTGCGCCGGCGGCTCAGCACCGAGGTCGCCGCGCTCGCCCTGCGCCCAGGGGCGGCGCCCGCCTCGCCGGCCGAGACGGTGCGCCGGCGGATCAGCGCTCGCGTGCTGGTCAGCGGCCACGGGAGGCTGGTCGCGCCGATCACGGCGGCCCTGGCCGAGGCCGGCGTCGGGCACGTGGACCCGGCGCTCACCGGACGGGTACGGATCGACGACGCGGTCCTCGGTGGCATGCTGCCGACCGATACGGGCCGGCCACGGGCGGTCGCCGCCGCCGAAGCCGTGGTACGCGTCGCGCCCAGTACCAACCTGCGCCCGTTGCGCGACGGGAGCGCGACGTTCGTGGTGCAGGCGGGCGGGTACCGGCCTCCCGAACTGGCCGCGCTCGCGTACGCCAGGCGGGGTGTGGCACATCTCACGATCGAGCTACGGGACGGCACCGTGGTCATCGGACCGCTCGTCCCGCCGGCCGGCTCGCCCTGCCTCAACTGCGTCGACCTGCACCGCCGCGATCGGGACCCGGCCTGGCCGGCGCTGGTGGCCCAGCTGGCCACGGGTGGCGACGCCGCGCTGCCCTGCGCGGTCACGACCGCCCTGGTCGCGACGGGCTACGCCGCCGACGAGGTGCTGCGCTTCGTCGACGGACGCGAGCCGCAGACGATCGGCACCACGATCGAGATCAGTGGACCGGGCCGGGAGCGGCGGCGCCGGTGGTCGCCGCACCCTCGCTGCGGTTGCGGGCAACGCCGCAGGCGGGGGCAGTCGCCCGGCGGATGAGGTTCAATGATCGGGTGAGCGATATCCCGCGCAGGGCCGTGTCCCGCACCGCCCGGCTGGCCGCGCTGCCCCTGGGATTCGCCGGGCGGGCCGCCCTCGGTCTCGGCAAGCGGGTCACCGGCGCGGCCGCGGAGGTGATCTCCGCCGAGGTGCAGCAGCGCACGGCGGAGCACCTGTTCAGCGTGCTGGGGCAGCTCAAGGGCGGGGCGATGAAGTTCGGCCAGGCGCTGTCCGTGTTCGAGGCGGCACTGCCCGAGGAGCTGGCCGGCCCGTACCGCCAGGCGCTGACCAAGCTGCAGGAGTCGGCGCCGCCGCTGCCGGCCGCGAGCGTGCACAAGGTACTGGCCAAGGAGCTGGGCGAGGACTGGCGCCGGTACTTCCGGGAGTTCGACGACAAGCCGGCCGCGGCGGCAAGCATCGGCCAGGTACACAAAGCGGTGTGGAAGAAGCGGGGCAAGGCGGGGATACCCGTGGCCGTCAAGATCCAGTACCCGGGGGCGGGCGCGGCGCTGCTGTCCGACCTCAACCAGCTCTCCCGCCTGGCCGGGCTGTTCCGGGTGATCCAGCCCGGGCTCGACGTCAAGCCGCTGCTGGTCGAGCTGCGCGCCCGGATCAGCGAGGAGCTCGACTACGAGCTGGAGGCGGCGGCGCAGCGGGCGTTCGCCGCGGGGTACGCGGGTGACGACGAGATCCACGTTCCGGGCGTTGTCGCGGCGGCGCCCCGGGTGCTGGTGACGGAGTGGATCGACGGTACGCCGCTGTCGCAGGTGATCGCGGCGGGCGATCGTGAGCTGCGGGACCGGGCCGGGTTGCTGATGGCGACCCTGCACTTCTCCGCGCCGGTACGGGTCGGCCTGCTGCACGCCGACCCGCACCCGGGCAACTTCCGGATGCTGCCGGACGGCCGGCTCGGCGTGGTCGACTTCGGGGCGGTGGCGCGGATGCCGGGCGGGCACCCCGAGCCGATCGGCCGGCTGACCCGGCTGGCGCTGGCCGGTGACGCGGAAGGTGTGCTGGCGGGCCTGCGGGAGGAGGGCTTCGTGCGGCCCGACACGACCGTCGACGCGGCGGCCATCCTGGAGTACCTGCGCCCGCTGCTGGAGCCGATCGCCAAGCCCGAGTTCCAGTTCACCCGGGCCTGGCTGCGCACCGAGGCGGCCCGCGTCGCCAGCCCGCGCAGCCCGGCCTTCCAGCTCGGCAAGCAGCTCAACCTGCCGCCGTCGTACCTGCTGGTCCACCGGGTGACGCTGGGCTCCATCGGGGTGCTCTGCCAGCTGGAGGCCAACGCGCCGTACCGCGCGGTTGTCGAGAGCTGGCTGCCCGGCTTCGCGGAGCCACAGGACGAGGCGGTCGCATAGCGCGACGCCCGCCCCGGGAGGATCCCGGGGCGGGCGCTGTGCGATCGGTCGTCAGCCGCCGAGCCGGCGGTTCTGCTCCCGCCGGGCGCGCATCGCGATCTGTCGAGCGGATCGGTAAGCCTCAGAAGGGGTGTCCTGAGGCCCGCGCATTCGGGCGCGGCTCAGCGCTTCGTAGATGAGATAGAGACCGTTGGTCATGTCGAGCGAGCTCCTCATTCGGGTCCTGCTGTCAGGAACGTGTACCGGCCGGGTTGGCCGTGGCTGGCGCAGCCGCAGGCTGGCGCTCGTACGGATGCCACTCATGTGCTCAAGCCGCCTCTCGGATCTCGGCCGCGACCCGGGCCGTAACCTCAGCCCGCATCACCGCGTCGTTGGCGACGTCCTCCTTGCGGGGACGACCACGCGGCCGCTTCCGCGGCACCACGGCACCCCGCTCGAAGATCTCGCCGCCCCAGACGCCCCAGGGCTCCGCCCGCTCCACCGCGCTGGCCAGGCACTCGACCCGAACCGGGCAGTCGCCACACAGCGACTTGGCCAGCTCGAGCTCGGCGGGCGAGTCTGCGAACCACAGGTCAGGGTCGAACCGGCGGCAGGGCAGCTCGGCATCCAACTGGACGCTGCTGCCAACTGGCACCAACTCCAGACTCATCACCCGGTCACCTCTCCTTCTGTTGTCGGGCCGCTGTTGTGGGCGAGCCCGGTCTCGGCTGGAAATGACTGAGGCCGCGGACCCGGTATACGGGTTCCGCGGCCTCGAGGTGAGCCGGTAAGTCTTGTTCAGACCGGTTTACCCCGAGGTGGAACTCCGCTGACCTTGACGCCCACGTACGCGGACGGCCGGTCCATACCGATGGTCTTGGCCGCGAACCCATTGGTGCGCTGATCCGCCAGGTTCCAGCTCCACTGAGCCTGGGTCCGCTGAACCTGGACGGTCTGGTGCTGGGCGAGTGCGAGTGGCGTGCCCGTGACAGCCGGAATGCCCACCGCAAGCGAGTGGGCTTCGATCCCGTAGCCGGGCGCCGGAGCGCAGGCAGAGGTCAGCGCCGACGGTCGCTCAGTTGGGAAAAGTCTCACCGTCGCCACCTCCTACCTGCTCTCGTCATGGATGGTGCTCCGGCCTCCCGTGGACAGCATGGATGCCGCCGCTTGAGAGGTGTGTATGCAGGCTAAGCCCGGAGCACCGGCCGGGGCAAACGAATTTACGACTCCGTTGTGGAGATTTTTTCTCCGGCCGGTGCCAGCGCCAGATCGTCGACGGCCGCGCCCTTGACCAGCGCCAGTACCGCCGCTCCGTAGAGGCCCAACTTGCGCGGCCCGATACCGGCGATCTCGATCAGCTCCTCCGTGCGGGTCGGCTTGCGCTCGGCGAGCGCGGTCAGCGTGGCGTCGGTGAACACCACGTAGGCGGGTACCTTCTGCGCACCGGCCACCCGTACCCGCCAGTCCTGGAGCCGCGCGAGCAGTTCTTCGTCGATGTCGGAGGGGCAGTCGGCACACCGGCCGAGCTTGCGTTCCGGTCCGGACAGCAGGGCCGTGCCGCATATCCGACAGGAGATGCTCACGGTGCGCCGCCGCTCCTTGGCGCCCTGCTGCTGGCGTGGTGCCTGCGCCCCCTGCTGTGCCGTGGGCAGGAAGCGGCTGGGGCGCCGTGCGCGCCCGCCCGGCGCCCGGGCGGACGCGTGCGACAACCAGAGCCACTGGCGCGCCCGGGTGATGCCGACGTAGAGCAGGCGGCGCTCCTCCTCCAGCTCCTCCGGCGTGCGCGCGTACGAGCTGGGCAGCGTGCCCTCGACGAGCCCGACCAGGAACACCGCGTCCCACTCCAGGCCCTTGGCGGAGTGCAGCGAGGCGACCGTGACGCCGTCGACCGTCGGCGCGTGCTGTGCCGCGGCCCGCCGGGCCAGCTCCGCGTTGAAGTCCGCCAACGACGGGGGTCCGGCCCCGCCGGTCGCCGCGAACTCTTCGGCCAGGCCGACCAGCGCGGCCAGCGCCTCCCACCGTTCCCGGGCGGCGCCGCCGGAGGGTGGCCGGTCGGCGCGCCAGCCGACCGAGTCGAGCGCGGCCGCCACCGCCTCGGCCAGCGGTGTCTGCGCCGGGATGGAGCGGACCGCCGCGCGCAGCGCCACCATCGCCTGCCGCACCTCGGACCGCTCGAAGAACCGCTCCGCACCCTGTACCACATAGGGCACACCCGCCTCGGCCAGCGCCTCCTCGTAGGCCTCCGACTGGGCGTTGGCGCGGAACAGCACCGCGATCTCGCGGGCCGGTGTGCCGGCCGCGACCAGGTCGGCGCAGCGCCGGGCGACGGCCGCCGCCTCGGCCGGCTCATCGGGGAACATCCGGATGTCCGGTTCCGGACCCGGCGACCGCTGCCCCACCAGCTCCAGGCGCAGCCGGGCCTCCGCACCCCGGGCCTGCCTGATGATCGCGTTGGCCAACCCCACCACCTGAGGCGTCGACCGGTAGTCGCGCACCAGCCGCACCACGACCGCGTCGCGGTATCGCCGGGGAAAGTCGAGCAGGTAACCGGAGGAGGCGCCGGTGAACGAGTAGATCGTCTGGCTGGCGTCGCCCACCACGGTCAGGTCGCGCCGGGCACCCAGCCACGCCTCCAGCAGCCGCTGCTGCAACGGGTTGACGTCCTGGTACTCGTCGACCACGAAGTGCCGGTACTGGGCGCGGACCTGCTCCGCCACGTCGGGGTGCTCCTCCACGGCCCAGACCGCCGCGCGCAGCATGTCCTCGAAGTCGTATACCCCCCGATCCCGCTTGACCTCCTCGTACGCGGCGAAGACCTCGGCCACCTTGGCCGGCTCGTACGGCGTGTCCCGGGCCGCCTTGGTCGCCGCCACGAGATATTCGGAAGGTTCGACCAGCGCCGACTTGGCCCACTCGATCTCGCCGGCCAGGTCGCGCGCGCCGGTGCGGTCGACGCGCAGGCCGGAGCGGCCGGCGGCGAGCGTGACGAGCTGCGCCTTGCTCTCCATCAACTGCGGCATGTCGCGCCCGTGCAGCAGGCGCGCCGCGAAATAGCGCACCTGGCGCAGCGCGGCGGCGTGGAACGTCCTCGCCTGCACGCCGGGCACGCCCAGCCGGACCAGCCGGGCCCGCATCTCGGCGGCGGCGCGGGCGGTGAAGGTCACCGCGAGCACGTGCCGCGCGGCGATCTCGCCCGCGAGCGACCGGTACGCGACGCGGTGCGTGATCGCCCGGGTCTTGCCCGTGCCGGCACCGGCAACGATGCAGACCGGACCGGCCGGGGCGGTCACCGCCGCCCGCTGCTCCTCGTCGAGCCCGGCCAGTATCCTCCCGCCGGGCGTTGCGTCTCCCCCCACGGCTCGATCATCGCAGCCGGGTCCGACGTTATGCCGCCCGACTGGCGTCGGTCGAGGTTGCCATTTCCGGTGCGGCCGCGCTTTCGAGCTCGGGCCGCGCGGGTGCGGTCAGCCGCCGGGACGGCCACAGGCCGGCGGCCACGGCGAACACCATCACGGCGATCCCGGCCAGCAGCAGCCGGTAGTCCACTATGGACACGAGAACCGTGCTGGCGGCGAGCGACAGGGCCTGCGGTGCGTCGACCAGCATGCCGGCCACCGCCGAGACCCGGCCGACCAGTGGGCCCGGGGTCCGCCGCTGCACCAACGTGTTCAGCGCGACGATCAGCAGCGGCAGGCCGAACCCGGCCAGCGGGACCGCGATGAAGGCCAGCACGAGCGAGGGCCGCGTCATCAGCGACACGCCCACGGCCAGTGCCAGCAGGCCGAGGGCGAGCGCGGCGAGTTCTCCGGTGCGCCGCACGACGGACGCGGCCAGGATGCCGCCCAGCAGGCCGCCGACCGACTGTACCGTCACGATCACGGCGAGGAACGTGGGCGGCCGGTGCAGGCCCTGGTCCACGTACGCGAAGCTGGTCGTCTCGGTCGCACCCAGCGCGAGCGTGGCCAGCCCGATCGCCAGCACCCCCCGGCGCAGCGCGGCATCCCCGAGCACGTGCCGGCCGCCCTGTGCCACCTCCGCGAGCCAGTGCCGCTGCGCCGGTACCGGCCGCCGTTCGCGCAGCCCCAGCCCGGCCGCGGCCAGCGCGGCCAGTACGAACGAGGCGATGTCGAGCGCGACCATCGGTGCCGGCCCGAACGCGGTGAACAGGCCGGCGCCGATCAGCGGGCCGACCAGGCGCAGCCCCTGCCGCACGGTGGCGAGCAGCCCGTTCGCGCCGACCAGCGCGGTCTCCGGCAGCAGCTCCTTGAGCAGCCCGTTCAGGGCGGCGTCGAGCACGATGAACGAGACGCCGTACAGCACGCAGACGGCGAGCAGCAGCCAGACGTCACCCCGGTCGTGCACCAGGAACAGCGGGCACAGTGCGGCGGCCGAGGCGAGGTTGCCGGCGATCAGGAAGCGGCGCCGGCGGAACCGGTCCACCACCCAGCCCAGTACCGGCGCCAGCAGCGCGGGCGCCACGACAGCCAGCATCGCCAGGCCCGCGAGACTGGTCGATCCGGTCAGTGACTTGGTCCAGATGCCGAGCGCGAGCAGCAGCACGGAGTCGCCGAACATGCTCGCGGTCAGGCCGGCGCACAGCAGCCGGTAGTCCCGCTTCATCCCGCGCTCCCCCGGTTCGGGTCACGACTCCCCTGGGTCGGGTCGCGGCTGGGGAAGCCCCAGGCCACGAGGCGTATCGGTCGCGCGTCCGGGGGGCGGGTGGCCGGATCGCCGAGGCGCTCGGGATGGGCCACGACCGCGGCATTGATCACCTCGGCCAGCTCGGCCAGCTCCGCCGCGGTCAGGAACGCCACGTTCTGGGTGAGGAACGCGCCCTGCCGCCAGGTCTCCGGCTCGCCCCGCCGGCGGGTCAGCCAGTCGCGCTGCGCGGCATACTCCAGGTCGACGACCAACTCGGCGGCCGCGTCCTCGGCGAGGGCCAGTGCCGAGGCTGCCGGCTCGGCGCGCTCACCCCAGCGGTGCCCGCGGGGCACGATCTTCCAGGGCCGCTGCCGGCCGCGCCCGCCACCGGCTTCCACGATGTACCCGTACCGGGCGAGCTGGCGCAGGTGCCACGAGCAGTTCGCCGGGCTCTCGTCGACCCATTCGGCCAGCTGGGTGGCGGTCGCCTGGCCCCGGATGGCGAGCGCCTCCAGGATCCGCAGGCGTACCGGATGGGCCAGCGCGCGGAGTTCCGCGGGGTCCCGCAGCTCCCGGCTGGGGTACTTGGTCTCGTCGGGCACGCATGGAAGCGTACCTTTCGAAAGAGCTCTTTGGAAAGAGTTGTTTCGGCGGCCGTGCCCACATCGTTGTTGCGTCGCCGCACCCCGAACCCGGAACATGTTTGTCAATGCGCTACCTGGTGGTCCGCACCGACGTTCGTCGACTCGCCACGGGCGAGCTGGCAGAGGCGCTGCGCCGCGGGCACCACGTGCGCGACGAGCTGATCAGCCCGGAGATCCGGCGACAGACGGTGACGGCCGACGACCGCGAGGCGGCCCTGCACCTCGCCCGGGCCCTGGCCTCCCACGGCAGCGTGCGCAACGGCCGGCAGCGCGTCAAGGTGCTCAAGATGGACTTCTGATCGGGGTAGCGGTCAGGGGCGACCGGCGAGCCACTCCGTGATCAGGAACAGCGCGATCGACGCCGCCATCGGCAGCCCGAAGTCGTCCCGCTCACCGTCGATCACCGCGCGGATCTCGGTGCGGATGAACCAGCGGGCCGAGGAGATCTCCGTCTCGTCCACCTGTACCGGCTGCGCGGGATCGGCGAGCGCGGTGAAGCCGAGCATCAGCGAGCCCGGGTACGGCCAGGCCTGGCTGCCGAGGTAGTGCAGCTGGGAGACGCGTACCCCCACCTCCTCGGCGACCTCGCGCACCACCGCCGCCTCGGCCGACTCGCCCGCCTCCACGAACCCCGCGAGGCAGGAGTACCGGCGGGTCCAGCCGGGCCGGGTCCAGGCCGCGTTGTGCCCGAGCAGGCACCGTCCCGCGTCACCGGGTGTCCCGTCGTGCACCAGGACGATCACCGCGGGGTCGGTGCGGGGCCAGATGGTCAGGCCGGCGTCTCCGGTGCGCGCCCAGCCGGCCTCGGCCGCGACCGTGGGCCGCCCGTCGACCGGCGAGTACCGGTGCCGCGCGTGCCAGTTCGCCAGCGCGATCGCCGTGGTGAGCAGCCCGCCCTCCAGGTCGGTGAGCAGGTGCCCGACGTCCCGGATGGTCACCTCGCGGGTACCGGGCAGGTCCGGGAGCGCCGCGATCACCGCGAAGTACGGGGTACCGGTCTCGTCCTCGCCGAGGAACAGCCGCTCCCCCTCGGGCGCCTCGGGCGCCTCGGCCGGATCCACCATCAGCAGGTGCTCGTCGCGCAACAGCGCGTGCACGGACTGGCGCCGCCCACCCTCGCCGCTGTCCACGACGAGTACCTTCGCCCGCTTCCACGCCTCGGCGAGCCACCCGGTGTCGGTGCGGCGGTGGGCCATCCGGCGCAGTCCGCCCGACCGCGCCAGGGGTGGCAGCCGCCCGTCGGTCACTCGCTGGCGCTCCGGTCCACTTCGGTGAGTGCCCGCAGCGGTGCCTCCACGCGTTGCGCGTCGCCGAGGATGACCGTGACGCCGCGCGCCGGAGCCAGGTAACGGGCGGCGGCCGTGGACACCTCCGCCAACGTGGTCGCGGCCAGCCGCGCCGAGTGCTCGGCGAGGTAGGACAGGCGCAGGCCGTAGCCGGCGTAGCTGCTGGCCAGCCCGGCCAGGCCCGCCTGCGTCGACATGCCCAGCTGCAGGGTGCCCAGGGCGTACTGGCGCGCCTGCTCCAGCTCCTGCTCCTCGGGCATGACGGTCGCGATGCGACCCAGCTCGTACCAGGTCTCCAGCAGGGCCGGCGCGGTGACCTCGGTGGCCACCTCGGCGGAGACGACCAGCGAGCTGCCCGCGATCGAGTGCTCGATCGACGAGTGCGGGCCGTAGGTGTAGCCCTTCTCCTCCCGGATGTTCTCCACCCAGCGGGAGGAGAAGTAGCCACCGAAGATCAGGTTGGCCAGCTGCAGGGAGGCGTGGTCGGGGTGGGTGCGCGCGACCGCGGGCAGCGCCAGGCGCAGCGAGGACTGCACCGAGCCTGGCCGGCTGACCAGGGTCACCGGCCCGGGTACCAGCGGCGGGGCCGGCGGCAGCTCGTACTGTCTGCCGCCACCGTCCCAGCTGGACAGTGCGCTGCTCACCGTCTCCAGCACGCGATCGGAGTCGAAGTCCCCGACGAGTACCAGCGTCGCGCCGCCCGGGTGCAGGCGCTGCGTGTGCAGCGCGCGCAAAATCTCCGGCTCGACCGCCTTCACGTCCTCGGGACTCGGCGTCTGCGTCGCGTAGGGGTGGCTGCCGTACATCCGCTTGAGCAGGGCCACGCGCGCCAGGTGCGCCGGCTGGCTCTGCGCCACCTGGATCTGGTCGACCAGGCGGTCGCGCTCGGTGGCCACCTCGTCGGGCGGGTACGAGGCCCGCTCCACCACGTCGGCCAGGATCTCCAGCAGGC
>JBBWZQ010000129.1:0-11034 GCA_039649115.1 Micromonosporaceae bacterium
CACGTCCGGCGTGACCACCTCGACGCGGTCCACCGGCAGGTCGAGCTTTGCGGCGAGCGCGAACCGCAGCGACGTCGAGGTCTGCGTCGAGCTGTACACGCGCAGCGAGCGGTCGGCCGCGTCCCAGCGCGCGTACACGCCCTTGCCCTCCATGGGCATGGACGCGGACCGTTCGATGTGGAGGTTCAGGGACAGCCGGTGCGGTGCCGCGCCGATCGCCGCGGGCGCGTCGCCGACCTCCTGCACGAGGTGCGCCGCCACGTTGTCCGGCACGTCCTCGTGCACCAGGTGCGCCGCGCCGCGCGCCGCCTCGATGCCGACCACCGCGGGCCGGGACGCGTAGGAGACCTGGATCCGCGCGCACGCGTCCTCGGCCAGGTACCGGTCGGTGGCGACCACCATCGCGACCGCCTCGCCCACGTGCCGCACCACGTCCTTCGCCAGCGGGTACGCGGTGCGCGGGGCGTGCAGGGCCGGGTGCGGGATGAGCACCGGCAGCGGCTGCGCCAGCCGGCCGGTGAGGTCCTCGAACGTGTAGACCGCGACCAGCCCGTCGACCTCCAGCGCGCCGCTCACGTCAATGTCCACAATGGACGCGTGCGCGTACGGGCTGCGCACGAACGCGACCGCGAGCGCGTCGCGGCCCAGATCGTCGAGGTAGCGCCCGTCGCCCGACACGAGCCGGGGATCCTCCCGGCGCCGGATCGGCTCGCCGAACATCCTGGTCGTCACGGGGACTCCCGGATCAGCGTGGCCGCGCGCAGGACGGACGCGACGATGTTCTGGTACCCGGTGCAGCGGCACAGGTTGCCGCCGATCGCCTCCCGCGCGTCGGCCGCCGTGGGGTCGGGGTGCTCGCGCAGGTAGGCCGTGATGGTGGTGACGAAACCCGGCGTGCAGAACCCGCACTGCAGCCCGTGGCAGTCCCAGAACGCCTGCTGCACCGGGCCGAGCCCGCCGTCCGGCGCCCGGCAACCCTCCACAGTGGTCACCTCGGCGCCGTCCACGCTCACCGCGAGCAGCAGGCAGGAGCGCACCGGCCGGCCGTCCACGAGGACGGTGCAGGCGCCGCAGACGCCGTGCTCGCAGCCCACGTGGGTGCCGGTGTGCCCGAGGTCGTGGCGCAGGAAGTCGGACAGCAGCCGGCGCGCCGGCACCCGGGCCGTCTCCGGTACCCCGTTCACGGTGAGGTTGACGTCGAAGAGTTCCTCAGGCACGGGCCACCGCCCGAACGGCCGCCATCCGGCCGGCGCGCGCGGTCAGCACGCCGGCGAGGTGGCGCCGGTACGCGGCCGTGGCGTGGATGTCGTCCCCGGGGTGCACACCCGCCGAGGCGAGCGCGCCGACCGCGGCCCAGTCGACCGCGTCGTGCGGCTGCCCCGCCGCGGGCCCGGTCAGGTCGAGCGCCACCGGCGCGTCACCCACCCCGGAGTAGGCGGCGCGCAGCCGGGCCACCCGCCGGTCCTCGTCGAGCGTGACGAGGACGCCCACGCCGCACAGCGCGTAGTCGCCGGCTCGGCGGGACAGCTCCAGCCACGCGGTGCCGGTGCGCGGCGGGGGCAGCGGGAAGACCGCCTCGGTCGCCAATTCGCCGGGCCGGGCCGCGCTCGCCAGCGCGCCCAGGAAGAACTCGGCCGCCGGCACGGTACGGCGCCCCGACGTGGACGCCAGCACCACCGAACCGGACAGCAGCGCCAGGACGGCCGGCATCTCCGCCGCCGGGTCCGCGTGCACCAGGCTGCCCACGGTGGTGCCCCGGTTGCGGATCGCCGCGTGCGCGACGCAACCGGTCGCCTCCCGGAGCAGCGGGAGGGTGGCCTGCGAGAGAGTGTCCGCGTGCCGGGCCAGCGCGCCGACCCGGACGGCATCCGGGCCGGTGCGCACGAACGCGAGCGGTGCCAGCCGGTTGACGTCCACCAGCCGGCCCGGCGCGGCCAGCCGCATGTTCAGCAGGGGCACCAGGCTCTGGCCGCCGGCCAGCACCTTGCCGTCCGGGCCGGCGTCGGCGAGAAGCTCCAGCGCCTCATCCACAGTCGACGGCCGGTGATACTGCAGTACCGGCGGCTTCATCGTCTCCCATCACATCTTGTACGCGTCGGGCTCGTCGACCACGACCACCGCACCCGCGCCGCCGCGCCGCTCGTCGCGCAGGTGCGCCGGTGCGAGTGCCCGAACCAGATGGTACGTCCCGATCGTGACGATGGTCCCCAGGGCGATGCCGCTGAGCTGGAAGTTGTTCGTGATCTTGAGGGTGGTGTTGCCGATGGCGATGATGATGCCGGCGGCCACCGGTACCAGATTGATGGGGTTGCCGAAGTCGACCCCGTTCTCCTTCCAGATCTTCGCGCCCAACAAGCCGATCATGCCGTACAGGACGACCGTGATGCCGCCCAGCACGCCACCCGGGCTGGCCGAGACGAGCGCGCCGAACTTGGGGGACAGGCCGAACAGGATCGCGACGATCGCCGCCACGTAGTACGCCGCCGTGGAGTACACCCGGGTGGCCGCCATGACCCCGATGTTCTCCGCGTACGTCGTCGTGGGTGAGCCGCCCACGGCGCTGGCCAGCGCGGTGCCCACCCCGTCGGCCGCGATGGCCCGCCCCATCACCGGGTCCAGGTTGCTGCCGGTCATCTCGGCGACCGCCTTGACGTGCCCGGTGTTCTCCGCGATCAACGCGATCACGGCGGGCAGCACCAGCAGGATGAAGACGAACTTCAGGTGCGGCAGGTGCCAGCCGACGACCAGGTCCCTGCCGCCCGGGCCGAAGGTGGAGTGCGGCGGGAAGCCGAACCAGTCGGCCGCCTTGACCCCGGACCAGTTGACCCGCCAGTGCGTGGTCACCTTGCCGGCGCCGGCGTCGTACGAGGTGATCTTGCCGAAGATGCCGTCGAAGGCCCAGGAGAGCAGGTACCCGAAGATCAGGCCGACGAAGATGGCGATGCGGCCGATGAAGCCGCGGAAGCCGACCGCCATGGCCATCACGACGAGCATCGTGATCAGCGCCACCCACTGGTCCTGCGGCCAGTAGATGTTGGCGACCACGGGTGCCAGGTTGAAGCCGATCAGCATGACCACCGCGCCGGTCACCACCGGCGGCAGCACCGCGTGCAGCACCCGGGAGCCGAGGTAGTGGATGGCCACCCCGCACGCCGCCAGGACCAGGCCGGCCACCAGGATGGCGCCGGTGACGTCGGCGGAGTCGCCGCCCTGCGCGCGGATCGCGAGCACACCGCCGACGAACGAGGCCGACGTGCCGAGATAGCTGGGTACCCGCCCCTGCACGATGAGCAGGAAGCAGATGGTGGCGATGCCGCTCATCATCACCGCGAGTTGCGGGTTGAGGCCCATCACCAGGGGGAATACGAACGTCGCGCCGAACATGGCGACGACGTGCTGCGCGCCCAGCCCCACGGTGCGGGGCCAGGAGAGCCTTTCATCCGGGCGGACGACTTCTCCGGGCGGCGGTGTCCTGCCACCGTGGACGACGCGCCAACTGACCATTGTCATGATTGCGGGCCTCCCTTCAGGGAGTGGCCGGTCAACGGGATGCGCTGTCGAGCGTCACCGGGGTCGGCTTCGCAGGCTTCGCCGACTGAGGATGCGGGAGGCGGCTCGCGATCTCATGGGCGAGATGTGCCCAACCTGGGTGGTCTGGCTTGGCAGAGCCTGCCAAGGCTCAGGACCCGCGCAACTGCAGGACCCGCAGCGCCAGCGAGAGATCCAGGCGCAGCGGTGCCGACGTCATGAAGGGCCCGAGCATCTTTTCGAGCTTGTAAATCCTGTACCGCATGGTGTTGTAGTGGAAATGCAGCGCCCGGGCCGCCTGCGCGACGTTGCCGTTGGTGTCCAGCAGCACCTCCAGCGTGTGCCGCAGGTCCCGCGCCTCCGGCGTGTCCGGGGCCAGGCCGCCGAGCACCTCGGTGGCGAAGCCGCGCAGCTCCTCCTGGTCCGGGATCAGCGACAGCAGCCGGTGCACGCCCAGCCGGTCGAAGCTGGCGCGCGCCCCGTTGCCCGACAGGCGCCGCCCGATGTGCACCGCCTTGCCCGCCTGCTCGTACGCGGCCGGCAGGTCCGCCGCGGTCGCCGCCACCCGGGACACGCCGACCGAGAACGTCGCCCGGCCCAGCCCGCCCTCCCCGCGCACCCGCCGGTGCAGCTCGGTGACCAGGCGGTCCAGGTCGCCGTCCCCGGGCACCCCGAGCAGCGTCACCACCTCGTCGTTGAAGCCCGCCACCGCGGCGCGCTGATCGCGGGCCCGCACCACCGCCTGCCAGGCGGCGGCGAAGCGCTCCCGGGGCTCCCGGGCCGGTGGCCCCGGTGGGTCGAGCCGCGCGACCACGGCCACCAGCGGGCGCTCGATCTCCCAGCCGAGCGTGCGGGCGTACCGGACGGCTGACGGCAGGTCCGGTACCCGCCCGGTCAGCACGTCGCGCAGGAAGTCGGCCCGGTACTTGCTCTCCACCGCCGCCACGGCGAGCCGCTTGGTGATCGCCAGCGCGGCCACGGTCGCCGCGCGCTCCAGCACGTGCACGTCGACGTCGGTCAGCGGTACCGGCGAGAACGCCACGATCTGGCCGTGCTCCACGCGCCCGGCCACGATCGGCACGACGGTACGGGTGCTGGCCGGCCCCGCCTCGCCACCGGCCCGGGCCGCGCCGTTCCCCTCCGTCGTGGTGATCATGACCGGTCCGCCCAGGATCCGGGCCAGCTCCACCGCGAGATCGTCCAGGTCGCCGCCCTCCAGCACCACGGAGACCAGTACCCGGTGCACCTCCTCGCTGCGGGCCAGCGCCGCGGCCTGCCGGTTGAGCAGCTCGCCGAGTACCTGGTTGAGCACGTCGTCGAAGCCCACGCCGTCCGGGAACTCGATGATCGGGAAGCCGCGCCGGTCCGCCTCGGCGAGCATCTGCGGCGGCAGCTCGTCCAGGTACCGGTGCAGCTTGATGGCCATCGCGGCCAGTCCCCGCTCGTCCAGCTCGGCGACCAGCTCGACGAGCGCGCCGGGGTTGTGCCGCAGCGGGTACCCGGTGGTCAGCAGCAGCTCGTGCGGCTTGACCCAGGGCAGGATGTCGGGCACCTCCATGACGTTCAGCCGCCGCACCATCCGGTCCAGCCCCGCCGCCCCGGCCAGCACCCGCGCGCCGGCCAGCGTGGAGGCGCCCAGCACCTCGCGGACGCGCATGCCCAACGGGTGGCGAGATTCCGCCGAAGGACCGGCCGGATCATTGGCAACTGTGTCCATGCCGACACGGTAGTCCGCCTCCTACGGTCAGGAGGTGTTCCCGCCCTGTCCGGCCGCCGCCTGCGCCACGCTGGCCACACTGCTCACCGGGCCACCGCGCCCGGTCGAGGTGGTCGCGGCGACCCCGAGGGCGGTGTACCTCTCGACCGGGGATCCGGACGTCCCCGCGCTCGGCCTGTGCACCGCGGAAGCGGTACACGTGCCCTGCGCGCTGGTTCTCGGGCCCACCCTCCACCTCTCGCCGATGGCGGTCGGCGAGCCGGGCCAGGTGGGTGGCGGGCAGCTGGTGCTCGCCGGCCGCACCGTGCGCGTGGCGCGCTGGTGGCGGCCGGCGAGCCCGCGCCGCGTGGCGGTCCGGCCCGCCGATCTCGCCGCGGTGGACGACCCGGGCATGGGAGACGGCGTCGAGGAGCTGCTGGGCCGGGGCCCGGGGCTCACCCCGCTCGGGGACGACGTCCTCGCCGGCCGGCTGGTGGCGCTCACCGTGCTCGACCCGCCCGCCGCGCGGCGCCTCGCGCGGGTGGTGGACGCGCTCGCGCCGGCCCGCACCACGTCGGTCTCCGCCGCGCTGCTGCGCCACGCCGGGCGCGGCGAGTGTATCCCCGAGCTGGCCGCCCTCCTCGACGGCGCCCCCGGCGCCCTCACCGCCCTGCTCCGCGTCGGCCACACCTCCGGCGCCGGCCTCGCCTGGGGCGTCGCCACCGCCCTCCACGCCGCCCCGCGCGTCGCGCGCGGCCCTCAAGATCCCCGCAACTTCAGTGAAGTTGCGGCGGGGGTGGCGGGATCAGGATGAGTAGGCATCTGGAGGTGCGGCGGGGGATTTACCGGGACTCGGTGCGGTTGATGCAGATCAGCCAGGCGGTGGGCGGGGTTGCGGGGGTACGGGGGGCACTGGTCGCGATGGCGACCGAGCTGAACCTGGATCTCGCCGCCGGGATGGGGTTCGAGCGCCCGCCGGACGCGACTCCCAACGACATGATGGTCGCCGTGGCGGCCGAGGGGGAGAGCGCGCTGGCGGACGCGCTGGCCCGGCTGGCCGCCGAGATGGACGCCACCCCGACCCCGGGCACCGGTCCCACCACGGTGCCGCCGCGCACCGCCGGCTCGGCCGTACGCCGCCGCGACGCCACCGTGGTCGTCGTCTCGACGCCCGGCCGCTACGCGTTCCTCGATGCGATGGACGCGCTGGACGCGGGCGCCTCGGTGCTGGTGTTCTCCGACAACATGCCGGTCGAACAGGAGATCGCCCTCAAGGACGCGGGCAGCGCGCGCGGGCTGCTGGTGATGGGGCCGGACTGCGGCACGGCGGTGCTCGGCGGCGTCGGCCTGGGCTTCGCCAACGTGGTGCGCCCCGGGCCGGTCGGGCTGGTCGCCGCCTCCGGCACCGGCGCGCAGCAGGTGATGAGCCTGCTCGACGCGGCCGGCGTCGGCGTCTCGCACTGCCTGGGCGTGGGCGGCCGGGACCTGTCGGCCGAGGTGGCCGGGCGGTCCACGCTCGCCGCGCTGGACGCGCTTTGCGCCGACGGGTCCACCGAGCTGATCCTGGTCATCGCGAAGCCGCCCGACCCGGCCGTCGCGCGGGCCGTGCGGGACCGGGCGGCACAGGCCCGCACGCCGGTCCTGTTCGGCCTGCTCGGTGCCGGGCAACCGGACCTGACCGCGGCGGTGGAGGAGGTACTGGCGGCGCTGGGCCGGCCGGTGCCGCAGTGGCCGAGCTGGCCGGGACCGGCGTCCACGAGAGCCGGCGCGATCCGGGGGCTCTACTGTGGAGGGTCGTTGTGCGACGAGGCGATGGCCATCGTGAGCGCCGCGCTCGGGCCGGTGTACTCGAACATCCCGCTGCGTCCTGAGTGGAGGGTGGCGCCGGACGGCCGGTTCGAGGGGCACACGATGATCGACTTTGGTGACGACGCGCTGACCGTGGGCCGGCCCCACCCGATGATCGACGGTACGCCGCGCCTGGAGCGGCTGGCGACCGAGGCGGCGGACCCGTCCTGCGGCGTGCTGCTGCTCGACGTCGTCCTGGGACACGGATCCGACCCGGATCCCGCCGCGTCCCTGGCACCCGCCGTGGCGGCCGCCCGGCAGGCGGGTACCGGGGTGGTCGTCGCGCTGATCGGCACCGAGGCCGACCCGCAGGGGCGGGACCGCCAGGCGTCGGCCCTCCACGACGCGGGCGCGCACGTCTTCTCCTCCAACGCGCAGGCGGCCCGATTCGCACTCCGGTTGAGCGGAGCGGGCCATGAGTGAGCTGCTCGCCGGGGAACCCCGGCTGGTGACCGTCGGCGCCGAGCTGTTCGCGACCGCGCTGGCCGCGCAGGCCGTGGCGTTCGAGACGGTGGCCTGGCAACCGCCGCCGGACTCCGCCACCGGTGCGCTGCTGCGGGTGGCCGCCGACCCGCGCCGCCCGGCGGCAAACGCGCAGGCGGCGCGGCGGATGCTCGCGGCCGGCGCCACGCTGGTGGACGTGCTGCCGGCGGCCGAGGTCGTCGGGTTGGCCCCGGGGCAGTTCTGCCACGCCGGACCGCCGATCGGCTGGGCCCGCGCGTCCGGCCCGCTGCGCGGCGCCCTGATCGGCGCGATGCTGCTGGAAGGGCTGGCCGGGGACCCCGGACAGGCGCAGCGCCAGTTGGAGAGCGGTACCGGCATCGAGCTGGCACCCTGCCACGCGCGCGGTGGAGTGGGCCCGATGGCCGGCGTGGTGTCCCCGTCCATGTGGGTGTTCGTGCTGCGCGACGAGGTGCACGGCAACACCAGTTGGTGCACGCTCAACGAAGGGCTGGGCGCGGTGCTGCGCTACGGCGCGTACGGGCCGGACGTCATCGAGCGGCTGCGCTGGATGTCCGCGGTGCTGGGGCCGGCCCTGCGGGACGCGGTGCGGGCGCACGGGCCGGTGGACGTCAAGGCGATCGTGGGCCAGATGCTGCACATGGGCGACGAGGGGCACAACCGCAACCGCGCCGGTTCCCTGATGCTGCTGCGCGAGCTGTTCCCGTACATTGTGGACAGTGGGCTGGCGCGGCGGGACGCGTCGGACGTGGCCCGCTTCATGGGCGGCAACGACCACTTCTTCCTCAACCTGGTGATGCCGGCGGGCAAGCTGCAGAACCTGGCCGCCGCGGGGATCCCCGGCGCCACGCTGGTGACCACCATGGCGCGCAACGGCACCGACTTCGGCATCCAGGTCTCGGGCACCGGCGACGCCTGGTTCACCGGGCCGGCAGCGGTGCCCGAGGGCCTGTTCCTGGGTAACTACGGGCCGGCGGACGCCAACCCGGACATCGGCGACTCGGCCATCACGGAGACCTCGGGGTGGGGCGGCTTCTCGATGGCGGGCGCACCGGCGATCGTCCGGTTCGTCGGCGGCACGGTGTCCGACGCGCTGCGCACCACGCAGGAGATGTACGAGATCACGGTGGCCGAGAATCCGGCGTACACGCTGCCCGTGCTGGACTTCCGGGGTGCGCCGACCGGCATCGACGTGACCAAGGTGGTGCGGACCGGTGTGCTGCCGCAGATCAACACCGGCATCGCCGGCCGGGTCGCGGGCACCGGGCAGGTCGGTGCGGGACTGGTGAACCCGCCGATGGAGTGCTTCACGGCGGCCGTGGACGCGCTCGCCGCGGTCGCCCCGTAACCGCGTACGCCGGATAAGGTCCGGCCAGATGATATCGACCGAATCTGTCACGGCATCCTGCAATTAGTGAACGGCGGCCTACGAACAGTAATTGATTGACGGAGGGGGTGACAGGCGAACGGAGGCGAGTATTGTAGCTGCCGATGTGCCGTGTAACTTAACAAAGACGCACACCTATACACGCTGAGTTGCCACCTCACTACTTCGCCTTGCGCGTCACGCGCTCGGTCCTCCCGGAGAGGTCGAGAGTTGGCTGGTCGGATACGATCTGCTGAATATCGTCGGGGTGCACACAAACGGAATGCGCATGCCCCGCGACGGCGCTGGAAAGTCCCACTCGGCGCGGTCCTGTCCGTTTTGTTTCTTGCCATGGGCGGAGTCGCACTTGCCCAGGGTCCGGACGTCAACAATGCGTCGACGCAGGACGCGGTGGATTGTACGGTGCTGGTCCCGCCCAATCCGCTGACCGCCCGCGGCCTCGCCACGCCGTACCGGCTGGTGGCGCCGTGCCATGAGGCGAATCCGGACACCGCCGCGTTCGTCCAGGCCACCATCATCGATCCGGCCTCGGGACAGGTCTCGGTGTACGACCCGCTCGTGATCGACGAGAACAGCAACCCGGCGGTCCAGCCCCGGGTGCCGCGGCTGCCGGACGGCGCGGTGATCGGCCTCTGGTTCGGCTTCAACGGCGACAACCTGCGGCTGCGCGGCAGCAACGGCAGCCTGCGCGCCGGCCACTGCGTCAACGGTCTCGGCGACTCGATCTTCGGCCAGTTCGCGTACTGCAACGCACCCGCCTTCTTCGCCACCGCCGCGGCCGAGGTGACCGCCGGCCGGCTGCACATCCCCGCGCTGGGCACCGCCCGCGACAACCAGCCGTGCCCGAGCGTGCGCGACTTCGCGCTGGTCGACATGGACCAGAGCGACAACGTGACCACCTCGTACCTCTCGCTGCCCGACGGGCGCACGGCGCAGAACACCAGCGCCAACGCGGCCGCACTGTCCAGCCAGGGCGCCCGGATCGAGATCAACGGCAGCGACAACGCGCTGCTCGACGCGTTCGTCGACCCGGCGCTGGGCTGCGTCCCGTTCACCGCACCGGATCTCGCCGAACCGGGCCGGATGGCGACCTCGCTGGCGCTCAACGAGCTGCAGGCCGGCGCGTACCAGGCGGAGCCGGTGGCGCTGGTGCCGATGAGCGACCCGATGACGCAGACCGGGGCCGGCAAGAACATCGAGAAGACCAATCTGTACCGCGCCGGGGTCGGGCAGCCGTCCGTGAACACCGCGACCGAGACGCCGCAGGCGTACTGCCTGAGCCTGGTCGGCGTCGGGGTCACCCGGACCAGGCTCGACCGCACCCTCACGCGCCACATGGTCTCGCCCGACTCGGGCGCCGCCAACAGCCTGTTCACCTTCCTGGCACAGCGGCTGTCCGGCAGCTTCGACGTGCTGGGCTGCGGCGACCTGCTCGGGGTGCGCAACCCGGTGCGGCTGGTGACGAAGGGCGGCGTCGTGGTCGACGCCCGGTTCACCACCGCCACCCCGCCGTCGACCCGGCCGTCCGGCCCGGCGAGCGCCTCGCCGCCGCCGTCGGCCGGCCCCACCGGATCGCGTCCACCGTCCGCGGCGGCGAGCGCGTCCACGAGCCCGGCCGTCCGGCCCGGCTCGCCGAGCCCGCTGGCCCCGACCGGTCCCGGTTCGCCGGCACACCCGGCGACACCGACGCCGCACCATTCGACGGCCGTGCCGCCCCCGGACACCTCGGACCCGGACTCGTTCATGGCCGCGCCGGTGATCCGGCCGGGCAGCAACGCCACCCCGCCGGCCGACCCCAGTTCGGGCGACCCGTCCGGCGAGTCCCCGGGCGGCAACACCGGCGCCTCGCCGACGAGGGCAGCCACGCCGGCCACCCCCGCGGCAACGGGCAGCTCGGCTGCCGCCGCGCCGGCCGCACCGGGTGACCCGTCGATCACGGTCGAGCCGATGAAGGTGCGCGGGGTGGCTGGCGCCGACACCCGCCCGACCAGCGGGATCCGGATCCCGCGCTTCGCCGGCGGGGTACTGGTCGGCAGCGGGACGGTCTTCTTCGTCGGGCTCATCGTGTACGCGGTGGGCGGCAAGCGCCGCCAGCGCGACTACATCAGCTACT
>JBBWZQ010000149.1:0-24528 GCA_039649115.1 Micromonosporaceae bacterium
CGCGTCGCGGGGCAGCGAGAAGCCCCAGTCGAGCAGGGAGGCGCCCTGCTGCCAGGCCCGTACCGGCAGCGGCTCCGCGTTGAGCAGGGTGACCACCAGGCGCCGACCGTTGCGTTGCGCCGCACCCACGTACGTGTGGCGGGCCAGGTCGGTGAACCCGGTCTTGCCGCCCAGGGCACCCGGATACCTGGTGAGCAGCTTGTTCTCGTTCTGGATCTGGAACCCCTTGCCCTTCGGGGGCTGCGCCGGCATCTGCGCGGTCAGTGCGCTGTCGTACCTGCGGAAGTCGTCGAGGGCGAAGCAGGCGCGGGCGATGAGGGCGAGATCGTAGGCGCTGGTGAACTGGCCCGGGCCATCCAGCCCGGACGGGCTGACCGCGTGGGTGTCCAGCGCGCCGAGGTGCTGGGCCAGCGCGTTCATCGCGGCCAGGGCGCCGGGCACACCGGCGTCGCCACCGCCGAGGCGGGCCAGCACGTTGGCCGCGTCGTTGCCGGATTCCAGGAGCAGCCCGAGCCAGAGGGTCCCGACGGTGTACCTGCCGCCGGCGACGAGGCCGACGGCGGAACTGCCGGGCTGGATCGCCAGGTCCGCCGGCGTCACCTGGACGACCTGCGCGGGGTTGAGCTTCGGCAGCAGGGTCGCCGCGAGGAGCAGTTTCTGCACGCTCGCCGGCGGGCTCTGCTCGTGCGGCCCGCACCCGCCCAGCACCGCACCGGTGTCCAGGTCAGCCACCAGCCAGGAACTGGCGCTCAGGTCCGTGGGCAGGGTCGGCGCGCCGGGCGGCACCGCCAGGCCGGTCGTCGCCAGCGCCGCGCCGCCGAGGATCGGCCGGGCCGGGTCGCGGGGTGGCGGGACGGGGCGGGGTGGCCGCCCCGGCCGTGCCTTGACGGGCGCGACCGGGCACGGAACGGACGAGGGTGGGGCGCTCGGGGCCGCCGCGGCCGGGACGGCCAGGATCCCGTACGAGAACGCGAGCGCGCTGACCACCGTCACGACTTGGCGCCGACAACCCCACACCGACGCAGAGTAACCAGAAACCGGCGAGCCCGCGGTACCGTACTCGATCATCGAGAGTGTCGTAACCGTGCCGCTACAGGCTGTGTACCACGTCAGGTCCACAGTAGAGCCGGGCAGCCCGCGCCTGGAGTTGCGCGAGGCTGCTCCGCACGGTAACAGGGTGCCGGCGCGGCGAACCACTGCCAGGAGCCCGGTATCACGCCAGGCGCGCTCGCTCTCCGGGGCGGCGAGGCCCGCCGCCGACGGCAGGCCGCGGAAGTTTCACCCCGCCTGCCAGGATGGCACGCAAATCCGGCTCTACCGGGACCGGATCCGCACCGGACGCGACCGGGTCGGACCGTCCACGTAGGACGTAGTGCCGGGTCGGTCCGGCCGCCCTCCGCGGCCCTGAGCGGCCAGCCAGGCCAGGTACCGGCGGGTAGGCACCGGTTCCGCAATCGCCGGGCTTGTGCCGATCGCCCACCCCCAACGGCCCTTGGGGGTAATCCGTAGATAGACAGCTATTGATCATAGGGAGGGCAGTAGCCAGCATTGCGATGAGCCGAGAGCGCTAATACCGGATGGGGCGCATCGACAGGCTTCTCGGCCTGTTGCGCTGGCCTGAACTTCGCCAGCGAGCCGTGGCTGGCTGTGCCCGACGGCGCCTGAATACCGGGGATCGCTGCTTGTGTGATCGGGCGGGAGCTCTCGGTAGGGGTCCGTCCTCGGGAGGAGTAAGAATGGATCAGAGTCGGCACCACACGGGCTGGCCCGCCAGACATCGGGCCAGGAAATGGCTACCCGGTGCCTGGACGGAGTGGCGGTCGCGGCGCATGACTGCACTCGTCATCGCGATGGCCGCGACGCTTGTGACGGGTGGGCTGGTCGTGGCCAACTCGAATTCCGCACATGCGGCGGTGGGTTTCGAGGTGCGCAACCTCGACGGCAGCGGCAACAACCTGGCGCACCCCAGTTGGGGACAACTCAACCAGCCGTACATCCGGGTCGGACCGGCGCGCTTCGCCGATGGCCGCAGCCAGATGGCCAGCGGGCCGAATTCGCGGTTCGTCAGCAACCGCATCTTCGGCGACGAGCACCAGAACATCTTCTCGGAGCGCAGCATCAGCCAGTGGGGCTGGACCTGGGGCCAGTTCCTCGACCACACCTTCGGCCTCGCCGCGGGGGGCACCGAGAGCGCCAACATCCCGTTCAACAGCAATGACCCGCTGGAGCACTTCACCGACACCCTCGGCGTGGTCCCGTTCACCCGGGACGCCGCGGCGCCCGGCACCGGGACGACCAACCCACGCGAGGCCATCAACACGATACCCAGCTTCGTCGACGGGTTCCCGGTCTACGGCGGCACCGCGGACCGGTTGGAGTGGCTGCGCAGCGGGTCGGTCGACGGCAACGTGACCAATAACAGTGCCTCGCTCATGCTGCCCAACGGCTATCTGCCCCGTGCGGACGCCCGCGGCAACGCATCGACCGCTCCGGCAATGGCCCGGGACGGGCGGCTGCTGTCCCAGCCCAACCGCGCCATGGTCGCCGGAGACGTGCGGGCCAACGAGAACTTCGCGCTGACCGCGACCCAGACGTTGTTCGCCCGGGAACACAACCGGATCGTCGGGCTGCTTCCGGCGAGCCTGTCCGAGCAGGACAAGTTCGACATCGCGCGGCGGATCGTCGGCGCCGAGGAGCAATACATCACGTACAGCCAGTTCCTGCCGGCGATGGGCGTCAACCTGCCCGGGTACTCCGGCTACAACGCCAACGTCAACCCGACACTCTCCACCGAGTTCGCCACCGTCGGGTACCGGGCACACAGCCAGATCCACGGCGAGTTCGAGTTCGAGAGCGAACAGGGTCGGTGGAGCCAGGCTCAGCTCAATTCGTTTGCGGCACAGGGCATCGAGGTCACCACGGACAACGGCAACGACGTCCTCACCGTCCCGACGAACGTGGCGTTCTTCAACCCCGACCTGGTCACGCAGATCCAACTCGGCCCCATGCTGGAGGGTCTGAGCGGGGAGTCGCAGTACAAGAACGACGAGATGATCGACAACCAGCTCCGCAGCGTACTGTTCCAGGTGCCGGTGCCCGGCAACCCGACGTGCGCCGGTAGCGACGACGCGGCTCCCGCCTGCTTCACTGGCGTGGTCGACCTCGGCGCGATCGACATCGAGCGCGGCCGGGACCACGGCGTCCCGACCTACAACCAGCTCCGCCAGGCGTACGGCCTCGCCCCCCGCACCACGTTCGAGCAGGTCACCGGCGAGCCGGCGAGTGGCAACATCAACATCAACGACCCCAACATCCTCAACTTCACCGGCCTGTTCGACGTCACCGGGGACAGTGTCACCCCCGGCAGCGTCGCCTCCGAAAACACCGTCAAGCGCATCACCCGGCAGACCAGCGTCGCCTCCCGGCTGCGCGCCATCTACGGCAGCGTCGACAACATCGACGCGTTCACCGGTATGATCGCCGAACCTCACTTCGCCGGCAGCGAGTTCGGCGAACTGCAACGCGCGATCTGGGCACGCCAGTTCCAGGCGCTGCGCGACGGCGACCGGTTCTTCTACCAGAACGACCCGGCGCTGGCCTCCATCCTCAGCACCTACAACATCGACTACCGGCACAGCCTGGCCCAGGTCATCGCGGACAACACTGACATCCCGCTCACCGACCTGCCGCCCAATGTGTTCTTCGCGCACGGCGACGTTCCGGTGACGTCGTGCCGGGTGACCTACACCATCAACAACCAGTGGAGCACCAACGGATCCGCCACGCCGAACATGTTCCAGGTGAACATGCGGATCAGCAACACCGGGTCCGTACCGACCAGCGACCGCTGGACACTCAACTGGTCGTTCCCGAACGGTCAGACGTTCACCAACAACTGGAATGGCACCCCGGCACAAGAAGACCAGCATGCGACGGTTCAGAGTGTCGCCAACGGTCAAGGGACGATACCCGCCGGAGGCTCTATCGACGGCATCGGGTTCCAAGCCACACGAGGCGCGACGAATGCGGTGCCGAACAACTTCACGCTCAATACCACCCCATGTTCGGTCGGTTGACAGGAGGCGTCACCACGAGACGGACTGAACACCCGTAAAGCAACTCGCACATACTGACGGAAACCTGAGATCTCCGGTTGCTGACCCGCCGTCGAGGCGGCAGCACCGGAGATCTCAGGTTTCCGACGTACCGCCTCGGCTTGCGTTCAACCCTTTGGAGTGTTCCGGGTGGGCTGTCTGGTTCAGGTGTTGGGTCTTTCCGACGGTGGGCCAGCAGGCCGGCGTCCATACCGTCGGGCGCGGCGGCAGTACACCGGAACCGCGGCACGGATCGAGAATGCGCAGGACACACGGCCGCACCGGACGAGATGCCGTAGACCGTATGCCTCGCCACCGGCCTGCGCGATGAGGCGCCCGCGGGTCCTCGACGTCCCGGACGGAAAGTGTCACCGGCGGGTGCCAGACTGAGCGCGTGGATGCGTCGATGAGTCGGTACCTGCGTCCGGTCGCCGGGGTGGACGCGCGGATCTGGGTGGCGCCCAGCCGGGGCCAGCTGTTCTGGCTGCGGCACGCGCCGGCCCTGTTCGCGCCGGTGCCGGGGGCCGGCGGGCGGCTGGCCCGCTGGTGTGCCATCGCCACGGTCACCCCCAGTACCAACGTGACCGGGCTGAACCTGCGCTACCAGGCGTACCTGAACAACGTGTTCCACCGCACCCGGCTGGCCAGGATCGGGCATGCGGTCTGCATGCCGCTCATCGTCACCGCCCTGCTCGCCGTGCTCTGCCCGGTGCGTCTGGGTGCGGTCAACGCGTCGCTGCCCGCCGCCGCCGCGCTGGCGGTGTGGTGGGCGTGCTGGGCGCGCATCGAACGCGACGCGCTGTGGGGCGCCGGCGCGGTGGCCTTGGCCGGCCTGCTGTACCTGCTCGCCAACGCGGCGACCGTGGCGTACCCGTGGATGTGGCTCCTGCTCGGGTCGCTGCTGCAGGCCGGCTCGCACATCCTGGAGCCGCTGCCGCCCCGGGTCACCCGGTCCCTGTCCTGGGTTCCGGTCGGCGAGTACCTGCGGGGACCGGCGGGTCGCCGCCACCCCGCCGGCACCGTGCTGCGCCGCGCCGGCCAGCTCGCGGCGCAGACCGTCTTCGGCACCGTCGACGAGCTGGTCGCCTCGCCGCGGCTGCTCCCGGTGCTGCTGCTGGAGCTGCTCTGGCTGTTCGGGCACGACCCGGAGCGCCGCGCGGCATGGCGGGCGCAGGTCGCGGCGGCGATCGCGAGCGGCAACCCGGCGCTGGACTACGTCGGCACCGGCGGTGGCACGCCGCTGCGGGTCCCCGACCAGGCCCGTCCTTCACCACGGTGACCGGTGGACTCACCGCACCATCCCCATCCGATAGGGGTACAGAATCGCGTTCCGCCATGGTGGCGGTATCCGCGCCTCTACGATGGATCTGATGTTCCGACGATTCGCTGTTGTTGTATTGCCTCTCCTGCTGGCCGTCACCGCACCCGCCGGGGCGGCCAGCGCCGCGTCGCACGGGACGGTGCTGGTATCGGTGGGCCGGGCCGGCGGCGTCGGCAACCGCACGAGCGCGGAGCCGGCCGTCTCCGCCGACGGGCGGTACGTGGCGTTCACCTCACACGCCACCAACCTGGTGGCAAGGGATACCAACAACCGCATGGACGTGTTCGTCCGCGATCTGGCCACCGGTGCCACCCGGTGCGTATCGCTGAGTTCCACGGGAGTGCAGGGCAACCTGCGCAGCCACCAACCGGCGATCTCGGCGGGCGGCCGGTACGTCGCGTTCGTGTCCGACGCGTCCAACCTCGTGGCCGGCGACACCAACGCGCTGCCCGACGTGTTCGTGCGGGACACCCGGGCCGGCACCACCCTTCGCGTCTCGATGGGCGCGGACGGCACCCAGGCCGACCGCGACAGCGCCGCCCCGGCCATCTCGGCGGATGGCAGGTATGTCGCGTTCATCTCCGGCGCGTCCAACCTGGTGGCCGGCGACACCAACGGCACCAGCGACGCGTTCGTCCGCGACACGGTCAGCGGCACCACCGAGCGAGTCTCCCTGGGTCCCGGTCGCGCCGAGTCCGACGGGTACGCCGACGCTCCGGACATCTCCGCCGACGGCCGGTACGTCACCTTCGCGTCACCGGCGACCAACCTGGTACCCGCGGACACCAACGGACTCGTCGACGTGTTCGTCCGCGACCTGGTGGCCGGTACCACCGAGCGGGTGTCGGTCGGCGCGGGCGGCGCCCAGGCCAACGGCGAAAGCGTCCAGGGCGCCCTCTCGGCCGACGGACGGCACGTGGCGTTCGTCTCCTCGGCCACCAACCTGGCGCCGACCGACCCGGACGCCTCGCCGGACGTGCTGGTGCGGGATCTGGCGGCCGGTTCCACCCGGCAGGTGTCCTTCCGCACCGACAACCTGCCGGGAAGCTACGCCGCCGAGCCGGACGTCTCGGCGACCGGCCGCTTCGTCACGTTCGTGACGTCCGCCGCGCTGCTGCCCGACGAACCGTCGCACACCGTGGCGGTGTACGCGCGCGACATGGTCACCGGCGGCACGCGGCTGGTCTCGGTCGCGCCGGACGGCAGCGCGGCCAATCTGGCGAGCGCCGATCCGGCCATCTCCGGTGCCGGCAACCGGATCGCGTTCACCTCGGCCGCGACCAACCTGGCGCCGCCCGACACCAACGGGTTCGACGACGTGTTCGTGCGGCGCTGACGGGTACGCCAGCCGCCGTCCGGGCCACGTCATCCAGGGTCGCGCCGGGCCCGCGCTCCCGGAACACCTCGTGCGCCGCGGCGACGATCCGTTTGCGGTTGCGTTCCGCGTCGCGCCGCAGGCGGAGCGGGGCGGGTCGGTTCCCGGGGCTCGCTGCCACGCTTCGGGTGCCCAGTCACCGGAGCGTCGCAATCGATGATCGCCTCTTGACGCCGGCGGGCGGGGTGCGATGAAATCAGGAAGGCATCCAATCTCTGTAGGCCATCTGCTCCAGCAAATGGTGCCTCTCGCCAGCTCTCGGGCATAGAGATCGGATGAAACTCCCGAAAGGAGCGCGCCATGAGACCGCGGAGACGGCAACTGCTCGCGGCGGCGGCGACGGCCACGACGGCAATGGCGATCGACGTCACCGGTACCGGCGTGGCGCGGGCCGCCACCGCCGCCGACCCGGTTCCGGTTCCCCTCGCGACCCTGTACGACAACAACGGGATCGGGGTGTCCGCCGGCGACGCCGACCTCGACGGATCCGGTTACGGCTTCCCGGCCGGTGAGCTGCCGGAGGGGACCGTGACCGTGGCCGGGGTGCCCTACGAGTTGGCCACCACCGGCGGCGCCGGCCAGAACGACAACGTGGTGGCGCTGGGCCAGGCGGTCACCGTACCGGCCGGCCGGTACGTCACCGGCTACCTGCTGGCAACCTCCACCTACGGCAGCGCGGCCGGCGTCGCCACCGTCCACTACGCCGACGGCTCCACCTCGACCGCGACCGTCTCCGCACCCGACTGGTACGCCGGCGGTGCCGGTGCCGTCTCGGCGCCGTACCGGTACTCGCCCGGCGGCACCGACCAGCATCCGGTCGCCCTCTACGCGGTGTCGGTCTGGCTGGACCCGGCCCGTACCGCCACCTCGATCAGCCTGCCGGACACCGCGGTACCCGCGCCCGGCACGGCCAGCCTGCACGTGTTCGCGCTGTCCCTGCAGCCCGTGGTGTCCGGGTCCGCGGTGCGCCTCACCGGTGCGGCCGGCACGACCGGGCAGATCCGGTACGCACCAGGGCGCTGGGCGCAGGTCGTGCGGGCCACCGTGCTCAACGTGGGCAGCGAGTGGATCACGTCCCGGCATCCGCTCACCGTCAGCGTGTCCGGGCCAGGGGTACGGACCGTGGTGCCCGCGGTCATCCGCACGCTGGCACCGGGCGAGCAGGCGCGGGTGGAGGTCGGGATCCTGTCGCCGACCCTGCCGGCCGGCACGCCGGTGGACGGCACCGTCCGGGTCGCCGGCACCGGCGTGTCCGCCAGCACGGACCTGTCACTTTCCGCGGGCATCCCCGCCTTCCAGGCCACCGACGTCTCGCTGGCCCAGCACCAGCCGCCGGACTGGTTCAGCAACGCCAAGTTCGGCATCTTCGTCCACTGGGGCGTCTACTCGGTACCGGCCTGGGCGCCGGTCGGGCTGGAGTACGCCGAGTGGTACTGGCAGCATCTGGACAACCCGAACGATCCGACCTACGCCTACCACGCGCAGACCTACGGCCAGCAGTTCAACTACGACGACTTCATCCCGATGTTCACCGCGGCCAGGTTCGACCCCGAGGCCTGGGTGCGGCTGTTCCAGCAGGCCGGCGCCCGGTACTTCGTGCTGACCGCCAAGCACCACGAGGGATTCTGCCTGTTCGACACCGCGTACACCGACCGCAACTCGGTCAACCTGGGGCCGCACCGGGATCTGGTCGGCGAGCTGTTCCAGGCGGCCCGGACGGTCGCGCCGCACCTGCACCGGGGCCTCTACTATTCGCTGCCGGAGTGGTACAACCCGGCCCTGCCCTGGCAGGGTCATCCGGCGCGCAACCCGTACACCGGGCAGGCGGTGCCCTACACCGGCGACCGGCCGGTCGCCGACTACCAGCGCGACCTGCAGGTACCGCAGCTCAAGGAGCTCATCACCAAGTACCGGCCCGAGGTGCTGTGGGGTGACATCGGCTACCCGGCGACCGATCGCTCGGTGCTGCAGCTGTACTTCAACCAGGGGTTGGCCACCGGGGACCAGGTCACCGTGGACAACCGGATGGGCCTGCCCGACTACGACTTCACCACCCCCGAGTACGCCTCCTCGTTCGCGTTGCAGCCCACGAAGTTCGAGGCGTCGCGCGGCATCGACCCGCGCTCGTACGGGTACAACGCGGCCACCCCGGACTCCGCGTACGCCACCGCCGAGCAGCTCGTCCGGCAACTGGTCGACATCGTCAGCAAGAACGGCAACCTGTTGCTGGACATCGGGCCGCGGGCGGACGGCACGATACCGGAGGTCATGCAGACCAGGCTGCGCGAGATCGGCGGCTGGCTCGCGGTCAACGGTGAGGCGATCTACGACACCACCTACTGGGCGAACGGCGCCGTGGACGGGGACCTGCGGTTCACCATCCGGCCGGACGAGGCGTTCTACCTCCTGTCCCTGACCGAGCCCGGCACGACCGTGACCACGGGCATGCCGGTACCGATCAGGGCAGGCGACCAGGTCACCATGCTCGGGTACCGGGGCGGCCGGCTGCACTGGACCAGGAGCACCTCCGGCGGGCTGACCATCGAGGTGCCGGACGCGGCGCGGCGCTCCGGCCGGTACGTCTGGGTGTTCAAGGTGACCTGGCGGCGGATGGGCTAACGTCGCCGGATGTCTACCGATGGGATCGCCGCGGCAGCCGCGGGCACCTGGACACTCGGCGACACCACCGTCAACCGGATGGGCTTCGGCTCGATGCGCATCACCGCGAACCCCGACCGGGAACGCGCGATCAGCGTGCTCCGCCGAGCGGTCGAGCTCGGCGTGAACCACATCGACACGGCTGCCTTCTACCGCTCCCCGGGCGGCACGCTGGGGGTCGGAGCCGGGCCGGTCCGGTACGCCACCGAGCTGATCCGGGAGGCGCTCGCGCCGTACCCGGATGACCTGGTCATCACGACCAAGGTCGGGCCCGGTGACGATCCGTCGACCGGCTTCTACCAGGCCACCACTCCAGCCCAGCTACGCAGCCAGGTCGAGGAGAACCTGCGTCGGCTGGGCCGCGACCACCTCGACGTGGTGAATCTGCGCATCATGAAGCAGCCCGGCGGGGACTCGATCGCAGACCGTTTCGGCGCTCTGGCGCAACTGCGGGATGCCGGGCTCATCCGCCACCTGGGCCTGTCCAATGTCCGCCCGGACCACCTCGACGAGGCACAGGCCATCGCGCCGGTCGTGTGCGTGCAGAACAGCTACGCGATCGACAGGCACCGTACCGATGACGAGTTCCTCAGGAAGTGCGCAGAGCGAGGCGTCGCGTTCGTTCCCTTCTTCGCGATCGCGGGCATGCGCCGCGAGGCGGGCGCGGCCGCCGACCACAGCGCGGGCGTCCGCGCCGTCGCGGCCGCCCATGGGGCAACCCCGCATCAGGTACGCCTGGCCTGGACGCTGCACCAGGGACCGCACGTGCTGGCGATCCCCGGAACGGGCAATCCGGATCACCTCGTGCAGAACATCGCCGCCGGCGCGCTGCGCCTGTCCGCCGGCGAACTGGCCAGCCTCGGGTGATTCTCGATCGGGCCGCCCACCCCTTCGTGGCCAGTGCCGTCAGCAGGTCAGGTTGCCGCCCGCGCCGACGCCGAGGATGCCGACGAACTGGTTGTACAGGTTGACCCGGTCCTGCATCTCGGCCGGGTTGCCGCCGTTGCACTCGATGCTGTTGATGGCCCGGATCGTCGTGCCGAAGCCGTTTCCGTTCACCATCGCGTTGTGCGAGGTCGTGCCGGCGTTGCCGGTACCGGTCATCCAGTACCAGAGGCCGGTCTGCCAGGAGATGGACGAGCTGGTCGCCACCAGGTCGGGCTGGTGCAGCAGGTCGACACCGAGGGCGTCGCCGGCGGCCTTGTAGTTGAAGTTCCAGCTGAGCTGGATCGGACCGCGACCGTGGTAGGCGGACTGACCCGCGGGGCAGCCGTAGGACTGGCTCAGATCGCAGTACAGCGGCCAGTTCGCGGTGTTGATTTCGTTGATGTAGACCAGGCCGCCGGTCTCGTGGCCGACGTTGGCGAGGAACGCCGCCGCCTCCTGCTTCTTGACCGTGTCGCCGCCGGTGGTGGCGAAGGCCGGGTACCTGGTCATCGCGTCGGTCAGGCCGGCGTAGGTGTAGAACGAGTTCCGGCTCGGGAACATCTGGTTGAACTGTGCCTCGCTGGCGACGAACCCGCTGGTGCCGCCGCCACCGGTGCTGCCGCCGCAGGCGTCGTTGTCCTGCCACACACCGGAGCCGCCGGTGCTGGGCGCCTCGTACTGTGTCCACCACTTGGCGGTCCAGTTGTGGGCGTTGTACGAGACCTGCATGCCACCGGTGTAGACCGCGCTGTTGCTGTATGCGGTGGCACAGGCCACGGCCGCGTCGGACGCCGTCATGGGCAGTGTCGCCGCGGCGGCGGCCGCGAGGGTCACGCCGGCCGCGGCGGCGACGAATGCCATAGCTCGCTTTCTATGCATGCATCTATTTGTAAGGAAGGTGTTCTGTTTTGTAAAGAGTCTTCACGAAATTTGACGTGAACCGTCGACCTGGAGGCGGATCGTGTCGTACATGATGCCGGCCATCGGCTCCATCCAGTCGTCGACGGTGTTGCCACGCGTCAGTGGCGCCTTCGGTGGCCGCACCGGAGAAAAGCTGAGCACGTTCTCGCCGGGCCGGATGAGGTCGGCGGCGAAGGTGACCGGCGGCAGTCGCCGGTACATCCCGCGGCGCGCGAGCCGGTACGACGAGTTGTCCCCGGCCGGCCCGGGCAGCGGGTCGAAGCTTGCCAGTTCGGTGTCGTTGAGGGCGATCCGCAGGGTGCCGAAGACCGAGCCGGCGAGCGCGATGTCCAGCGTCGCGGTGCCCGCGCGGTGTCCCCTGGACGGGAACCGGATCCGCCACGTGGTCAGGGTGCGGTCCGGGGTCGTGCCGCGCAGTTGCAACTGCAGCGGCGTGCCCGGCGTGCGGAAGCACGGCTGGAAGTAGTTCCACTGCTGCACCGGGTCGTCCACGCCGACGCGCAGGTCGGCGCCGTCCGGGAACTCGTACGGATACTCCAGCCAGGTCAGCGTGTCCCGGAACCCGTTCGGCCCGCCGTCGATGTGGAACTCACCGGCCGAGCGGTCCGCCACGCCCAACTGCCACAGCGTCGTGCCGTGCCGCTCGGGCCGCCACACGAGGTGGCCGGCGTCGACCCGGGCCCGCGCGCCGACCGTGACGCCGTGCCGCTGGTACTCGCCGAGCACGCCGTCGACGAACGCGCTCAGCGTGTAGGTGCCCGGCCGCACCGCGTCGACGGTGAACCGGCCCGACCGGTCGGCGCGGGCCGAGTAGACGTAGTCGAGGTTCTGGTACTGCCAGTCGTCGCCGTCGAGCGGGAGGCCCTGATAGACCCGGTCCGGCCCGGGTGGCGACAGGACGACCCACGCTCCCGCGGGCGAGCGCCCGCCGGCGATGGCCAGCCGGCCGCTGACCTGCGAGCGGGTACCGGCCGCGTACCCCGGCTCGGAGACCCAGCGGTACGGCCATCTCCTCCGCTCGCGTGCCGCCGCCCTCTTCGCGTCGGCCCACATCCGGGCGACGTTGGCCGCGGGTGCACCGCCGGCCGCCTCGTTGACGTGCAGGTAGAACGGGCCGTATACCTTGGCCCAGCCGCGTGGTGGCTGCAGGTCCGGCGAGCCGTAGTGCGAGGTGAACGGGTGCCAGAGCAGGATCTCGCCGTCGTAGTAGTCGTGGCAGGTCAGCTCCTGCTTGGTCGGCCCCCCGGCGAACGCCTCCTTGCTGGCCTGGACGATCGCCATGCCGAGCCGGCCGTTGGAAATCATGAAGGCGTGGCTGTCTCCTTCGAGGTCGCTGATGTTCTGGTACTTGGTGTAGACGCGGCCGTCCGGCAGCAGGTAGGTGGCGTCCTGCAGGGTCACCGCCCGCGCCATGTCCGCAGTGGACGGACGCTGCTGGACGCCGCGCCGGTCGTCGACGACGAAGTAGGTGAACGAGGGATCGCCCGCCGCGAACGCGTACCGGAGCTGCTGGATGGTCAGCGCGTCGGGCATGCCGTCGGGGTAGCCGAAGACCATGTAGCAGTGCACGCCGGGGGTGTCCCGTTCGAGTGCCAGGTGGACGTCGACGGTGAACGGCAGCACGGCCGGGTCCGCCGCGCTGATCGCGATCTCGACCCGCTCGTCGCTCCGCGAGACGACCCGGTAGGACCCGCCTGAGAGTCCTTTGGAGAAGCGCGTCGTGCCGATGTAGTAGTCGAACGTGGTGTAGCCCTGCCCGTTGGTACCGCTGACCAGGTTGACGTCCTGGTTGCCCTGGACGCTGCCGATCAGCTGGATGTTCGGGATCTGCGCGGTCGCCTTGTTGACCGTGACGCTCACCTTGGCGTTCGCCAGCGTCACGGTGTCACCGTTGTCGATCAACTGGACCGGCACGCCGGTCGTCGACTCCGCGCGCCGGCGGGCCAGCACCACACCGGCCATCGCCGTGCCGAGCGCACCGAGTGCGGAACGGCGTGAGACGTGCCTGCTCTCATTCGACGGGTCCATCCACCGAACTCCTTTCCGGTACGGCTCACGGACGAGTTCAAGAACACTAGGAAAACGCTTTCCTTGTACCCGTCACCACGGTCATACGGTCCGGCGTGGTTGTCAAGCCCGGTCCGGCGGCGCCCGGGTGGCCTGGCTCCGCGACGACGGCGGGCAGGCGACTGCCCGGGACTGGTCGGGGCCGCCGTGATGACGCCGGGGTGGGATCTTGACGGCAACGGCGTCGGATCGAGCCTGTTGCCGGGCCGCCGTGATGACGCCGGAGGTGGGATCTTGACGGCAGCGGCGTCGGATCGAGCCTGTTGCGAATTGGCTGCCTGCGCGGCGCATCCGGCTAACCTGCCTCGGCGGTGCGCCGGGCCGGGTTGCGGCCGAGTCGGCGGGGTCGCCGGAGCGGACCTTGGTCGCTGGTACACGTCAGGGCGTGTAGCAGTGACCAAGGTCTGGTGTGGTGCCGTGCCGTGCCGAGCGGGATGCGGGTCAGGCTCTCGGGGATGGCGGTCTTGTGCTGCTCCGGACGGGGGGATCGCCTGAGCGGGAGTCGTGGTCGGGCGGGCACGGGATCATGATCGCATGCGCGGGCGCCGTGATCGGGTGCGGCGTGCGGCGCGTGATCGGGTGCGGCGTCGTGATCGGAGTGCGGCGTCGTGATCGGGTGGGGCGCCGTGATCGGGTGCGGGGGCGCCGTGATCACGACGAGCCGGGGGTTGATCGCGATCCGGCGGAGAAACGAGTAGTCGACTACGTGTTCCTCCGGCAACTCGTGATCACGTCGACGCCGCAACGCCCTGATCATGGTGACCGCGGCCAAAGGCCACGGCGACGACGGCACCGGTGGTGCGCAGGACGAAGCGACCAGCCTGCACCGCCATACATCGCCGCACCGTATTGGTTCGACGACGCGACGCGGTGCGGACCACCGTGCGAGAGGCTCGATTCGGTGCTGCCAAGGATCCAAGGAGTCGCTCAACCGGGAGTTCGAGACGCCATGACCTGTGCGGCCGGTGGCAGCGTCTAGATGCTAGGGATACCAGGACGCGGCGAACACGTCATAGTCAATCGGCCGGTCAAGGACACACCAACCTGACCGGGAGAGCGCTCTCTGGTTAGGAGACAAGTGTCTTCCCGATGGTTCGGAGCTGTCAAGGGTGTCCTCGGATCTGGCATTGGCCAGGGCCACTATCACTGTTAGGAAACTAATACCGACTGTAAAGACTGTTAACACCCCCCAAGGGTGAACCGTCAGTGTGCAGCTTAGCAAATACTCCTTACAGTCCGGCGGTAAAGGCGCCGCAGCCCCTGACCCTACGAGTTCCCACACGTCGCCCCGGCCGGCTTGCGGAATGGCCGGCCGGGCACCTGTCCCAGGCCCGACATCTTTCTCTGGGGAGGAAGCCGTGGAGCAACAACCACCGGCCCGAAATACATCCCGAGACCGCAGTCGCGTCAGCCGGCGCGGGCTCCTGACCGCCGGCGGCGTGGCCGCCGCGTCCCTCGCTCTACCCGAAGTGCTCAAACAGCTCTCCTGGATCCCGGACCGGATCGCGAACGCCGATGTGACGCCGGCTGTCACGCTGCCTGACATCCAGTTCGACATCGGCCCGTACGTGGCGCCGGCCCAGACCATCGACGGCCTCCGGGTCGGGTTGCCGCCGGTGCACACCATCTTCCTCACCGGCCGGCTGGCGGCCCGGCCCAGCCGCGCCGACCAGCAGCGCATGGAGAACGCGCTGCTGACGATCGAGGCGAACTACCCGTACGCGGCGGGCGGCGTGCTCACCCACGTGTCCTACAGCGACACCTATTTCGGGCGCCTGCCGGCGGCCGTGGTCACCGCGAACATGCCACGCACGATCGCGTTCGGCGAGCAGGCGGCCAACCAGCCGGTGTTGAAGCGTGCCGTCGCCGGCTCCACCGACGTCTTCCCCGGAAACCGGGTACTGGCACTGCGTCGGCCCGCGTTCAATGTGCCGGTACGGTTCGAGAGCAACGACGTCCTCTTCACGATCCGCAGCGACAACGTCACCTACGCCGACGACGTCGCGAACTGGCTGTCCGGCAGCAACACGCTCATCGGCCGCCCGGTCACCTCGCCCCGCTTCGACGCTGCCTTGACGATCACGTCCAAGCGGTTCATGTTCGTCCAGATGGGGTTGCCGCGAAACGTCGCCGCCCAGCACAGCCTGGCGTTCCAGTCGTTCATCAACCCGTTCTCGCCGATGTGGATGGGCTTCGCCGACCAGCAGGTCGATGCCAGCTCGCCGGCCACCGACGTCACCTTCGTCGGGGGTCACGGGATCAAGCTGACCAACGCGCAGCCCGGCAACTACTTCGACAACGGCGCCATCCAGCACCTGTCCCACGTGCTGCTCGACCTGGAGCAGTTCTACCTCAACGGGCGGGACCCGGAGGAGGACCCGGACACCCGGGAGCCGTTCAGCGAGCGGATCCAGTACATGTTCACCATCCCGGCCGCGCTGCCGGAGGCCGCGGACGACCCGTTCCTGGACGGCGGCGGCCCGCGCAACCTCGGAACGCGCGGCGCGTTCGTGCGCAACGCGTTCCAGGGCGCCGACGCGGCACGGCAGCACGCCATCCAGTTCGCCCGCATCGGGCACAACGACGGGCTGCACCGCTCCGGCCGGACCGCCGACGGACGCCCCATCCACCTCCGGATCGACGGTCCGGGCTTCGACGCCATGGACACCACCGATGGACGCAACACACCGAAGCTCCAGTTCTCCGGGTTCTTCCCGAGCGCGGACTTCTTCGCCAACCTGCGCCGCAATGTCGGCGCGGTCGACCTGCTCGAAGAGTTCGCGCTGGCCGAGGAGGACCACGGCATCGAACGGTTCATCACCGCCACCCGGCGGCAGAACTACCTGATCCCGCCCCGGCGGCACCGGGCCTTCCCGCTCATCGAACTGACCTGACCGCGGGGCCTGTGCCGGGGTGGCTGCCCCGGCACAGGCCCGTCTATCGACTTTGCTGTTGCAGGTCGCTAAATATCCAGATGTATCGTTTGACAACGTTGTCGCCGGCGCATGGGCAGCGCGGCCCGGCCCGACCACCGTCAGGCTGAGCGGCGGCAGCTCGGCGGTGGTGGTCACGCCGCGCTGCACGGTCACCCGCGCCTGATGAGCCCCGGCCGGCCTCCTGACACTCGTGCTGACGTTGTCAGGCTGCTGGCCGGTACCCCACGAAGGAGGAACCATGGCGACCCGGACCCGACCTCCGGCCCGACGAGGGATCCACCTGCCGCGCGGCCGCCGCGCGCCCGGCCTCGCCGCGGCGGTGCTGCTGGCCACCGGCGCGATCAGCGCCGTCGCGCCGGCAGCCTACGCGGCGACCCTCAACCTGACGCAATACGTCAACCCATTCATCGGTACGGACGACAGCAACGCACCCAACCCGGTGCCGGGTGGTGCGGGCGGCAGCACGTACCCCGGTGCCGTGCTGCCCTTCGGCATGGTGCAGTTCAGCCCGGACACGCCCAGCGCATCCCCGTCCGGGTACCGGTACAGCGACTCCACAGTGGAGGATTTCAGCGTCACGCACTTCGACGGGGCCGGCTGCGCCAACAACGAGGACCTCGACATCATGCCGGTGACCGGGAGCGTCACCACCTCGCCGGGCACCGGCTGGACGAGCTACGCGTCCGGGTACACCAAGGGCAACGAGTCCGCCGCGCCGGGCTACTACAAGACGGTGCTGGACAAGTACGCCACCACGGTGGAGTTGACCGCGACCGCCCGTACCGGCGTGGCGAGCCTGCGCTACCCGGGCACCACCAGCGCGCAGGTACTCGTCAACACCAGCCGCAGCGCGACCGGCAGCCGGTCCGGCAGTGTGAGCGTCAGCGGTAGCACGGTGACCGGCAGCGTCACCGCCGGCGGCTTCTGCGGCTCGGCCAAGACGTACCAGATCTTCTTCGCCATGCAGTTCGACCGCACCCCGACGGCGCACGGCACCTGGAACGGCGGCACCGTCTCGGCCGGCTCGGGCAGCACGAGCGGCACGAACACCGGTGCCTATCTCACCTTCGACACCAGCTCCAACGCGGTGGTCCAGGTGCAGGTCGCACTGTCGTACGTCAGCGTGGCGGGTGCCCAGCAGAACCTCGCCGCGGAAAGCGCCGGCTTCGGCACGGCGCGCGCCACCGCGGACACCACCTGGAACGCGATGCTGAACCGGATCCAGGCGTCCGGCGGTGCGGCGGCGGATCTGCAGAAGTTCTACACGGCTCTGTACCACGTCTTCCAGAGCCCGAACGTGGCCAGCGACGTGAGCGGGCAGTACCGGGGCTTCGACAACGCGGTCCACACGGCCAGCGGGATGACCGTCTACCAGAACTACTCCGGTTGGGACATCTACCGATCCTGGGCGGCACTCGTCGCGCTGGTCGCGCCGGACGTGATGACCGACGTGGTCAAGTCGATGGTGCTCGACGGCCAGCAGGGCGGCCTGCTGCCGAAGTGGTCGCAGGAGACCAACGAGGACTTCATCATGACCGGCGACCCCGGCCCCATCATCGTGGCCTCGGCGTACGCGTTCGGGGTGCGCAACTTCGACACCGCGGCCGCACTGTCCCTCATGGACAAGTCGTCCAGCGGGGGCACCACGCAGGGCGGCGCCATCCGGGGCCGGGAAGGCGGCTACGAGTCCCGGCACTACGTCATCGAGGACCCGTCCGACTCCCTCGAATACTCGGCCTCCGACTTCGCCATCGCCCAGTTCGCCAAGGCACTCGGGAACACGGCCGACTACACCACGCACATCACCCGCGCGCAGTGGTGGCAGAACGTGTGGAACCCGGACGCGTCATTCGTCAGCCCGCACAACAGCGACGGCACCTGGGCCTGGCCGGTCAACCCGTCCAGCAACAGCGGATACACCGAGGGGAACCCGGCGCAGTACACCTGGATGGTCACCTACAACTTCCAGGGTCTCATCAACCTGATGGGCGGCCGGGGCACCGCGACGCAGCGGCTGGACCACCACTTCACCCAGGTGAACGGCGGGCTCACCACGCCGTACTTCTACATCGGCAACGAGCCCGAGCACGGGGTCCCGTGGGCGTACAACTTCGCCGGTGACCCGGCCGGCACCGGGGACGCCGTGCGCAAGGTGATGAGCCAGGGGTTCAACACCACCGCCGGTGGCCTGCCCGGCAACGACGACCTGGGCGCCACCTCGGCGTGGTACGTCTGGGCCGCGCTGGGCATGTACCCGGCGACCCCGGGCGCGGACACGCTGGCGCTGCACGGGCCGGCGTTCCCGTCGATCCTGATCCAGCGCGCGGCGGGCAACGTGACCATCAACTCCACCGGTACCGGTCCGTACGTGCAGAGCCTGTCGGTGAACGGATCGGGCACCAGCCACAACTACCTCCGGTACCCGGACCTCGCGGCCGGTGGCACCCTCAGCTACACCCTGGGCGCCAGTCCGAGCGGCTGGGGTACCGGGACGGGCGACGTGCCGCCCTCGTTCAACGACGGGTTCACGCCACCGGCGCCAGCCCCGGACCTGGGTACCGATCTGGCGCTCGGCAAGGCGACCAGCACCACGGCGACCGCCTGCGCCGCCGCGGAGAGCGCGGCCAGGGCGGTGGACGGAGTACTGGCGAACAACAGCAAGTGGTGCTCCCTCACCGCCGGTCCCTCGCTCCAGGTGGACCTCGGCTCCGCGCGGAACGTCTCCGCGTTCGTGGTCAAGCACGCGGGCGAGGGCGCCGAGAACACCGCCTGGAACACCGGCGGGTACACGATCCAGACCAGCACCGACGGGTCCAGCTGGAGCACCGCCGTCACGGTCACCGGGTCGCGGGCCAGCCGCACGTACCACCCGGTCCCGGGACGTTCGGCGCGCTACGTCCGGCTGACCATCACCGCGCCGACCAACAGCACCGACACCGCCACCCGCATCTACGAGCTGGAGGTCTACGGTCCCGGCGGCGCCACCGGCAACCTCGCGCTGAACAAGGCGGCCACCGCGGACTCCTCGTGCAACGGCACCGAGACGCCGGACAAGGCGGTCAACGGCAGCGTGTCGGGTGGCAACAGCGACAAGTGGTGCTCCGCCGGTGCCCGGTGGCTGCAGGTCGACCTGGCCCAGAACGCCACGATCCGATCGGTTGTCCTGCGCAATGCCGGCGCGGGCGGTGAGAACGCGGCCTGGGACACCAGGGACGCCGACATCCTGGTGTCCACGGACGGCTCCAGCTGGACGACGGCGGCGCAGATCCGCGGCAACACGGCCGACGTCACCACCGCCACGCTGCCGGCCGCGGTCGCCGCCCGGTACGTCCGGCTGAACGTCATCACGCCTACCAGCACCACCGACACCGCCGCCCGCATCTACGAATTCGAGGTGTACGCCTGACGGACGCCCGGGGGGCCGGCCGGCTGGCGGGCCGGGCTGCTGGCCGCCCGCATCCCGGGTCCCGACCGGCCGGCCCGGCGGATCGTCGGCACGCCCGAGGGCACGTCCACGAGCTCGGACAGCCCGCCGTGGTCCGTGTCGACGGCGGTGTAGCCACGTGCGGCCAGTTCCCTGGTCACCGTCGACTTGCCGGTTTCCCGACATGCCCGTGACGAGTACCCGCTTCACCGCTCCCACGGTAGCGACGCGAAGCGCACTACCCTGTGCTGGTGGTGGTAACGGCAAGGGATGTGCGCCTGCGGGACGGGCGCGTGCTGCGGACCCATGACAGCGGCGGCGCGGGTACCGCGGACGGGTTGACGGTTGTCTGGCACCACGGCTCGCCGCAGACCGGAGCGCCGCTCCCGCCGCTGCTGTCGGCGGCCGGGGTGCGGGGCATCCGGCTCCTGTCCTACGGCCGTCCCAGCTACGGCGGATCCAGTCCTCGTCCCGGCCGGGACGTGGCATCGGCGGCGGCCGACGTGGCGCAGGTCGCCGACGCCCTCGGCGTCGGCCGCTTCGCGGTGATGGGGTCATCCGGCGGCGGATCGCACGCCCTCGCGTGCGCCGCTCTGCTTCCCGATCGCGTGACGGGCGTGGTCTGCCTGTCGGCCATGGCCCCGTTCACCGATGCCTTCGACTGGTTCGCGGGCATGGTCTCCGGCGGGGGCCTGCGGGCGGCCACCGCGGGACGGCAGGCGCGGGCACGCTACGCGGCGTCGCACGAGTTCGATCCGGACACCTTCACCTCCGCCGACTGGGACGCACTGTCCGGCGCCTGGTCGTCGATGGGGGATGACGCCGTGCGGGCTGGCGCCGACGGACCCGACGGGGCGATCGACGACGACATCGCCTATGTCACCCCGTGGGGCTGCGACCTGGCGGCGGTCGAGGCGCCGGTCCTGCTCGTCCAGGGCGGCGAGGACCGGGTCGCGCCGCCGGCGCACGCCGACTGGCTGATGCGCCAGCTCCGGTGGCCGGAGCTGTGGCTGCGCCCGCACGACGGGCACATCTCGATCCTCGACGCGTGCCCGGTGGCGCTGGACTGGCTCACGGCGGTGGCCGCCGGGGCCACCAGCTGACCGGGCCGATGTCGAGCAACAGCGCGGGTACGAGCAGGGAGCGCACGACGAACGTGTCCAGCAGTACGCCGAACGCGACGGCGAAGGCCAGCTCGGCGAGGAACACCAGAGGCAGCACGGCCAGCGCGGCGAAGGTCGCGGCGAGGACCAGGCCGGCCGAGGTGATCACCCCGCCGGTGAGCGCCAGGCCGGTGAGCGTGCCGTCCCGGTGGCCGCGCCGCGCCGTCTCCTCCCGGATGCGGCTCATCAGGAAGACGCTGTAGTCGACGCCGAGCGCGACCAGGAACACGAACGCGAACAGCGGGAAGGACGCGTCGGACCCGGCGAAGCCCAGCACGTCGCGGAAGACCACGCCGCACACCCCGAGGGTGGCGAGGAAGGAAAGGATCACCGTCGCGATCATCAGCAGGGCGGCGGCGACCGCGCGCAGCAGGCATACCAGAACCAGGAAGACCACGAGCAGGACCAGCGGCATGACCAGCAGCCTGTCCCGTGCCGCGGTGTCCTGGATGTCGAGATTGCTGGCGGTGTACCCGCCGACCCTGGCGTGCGCGCCGGGCACCGCGTGCAGCACCTGGCGCAGCCGGCGGACCAGGTCCACGGCGCGCGGCGAGTCGGCGGGCGGGTCGAGCGTCGCCTCGATGCGCACCTGCCCGTCGACCACCATCGGACCGGGACTCGGCGCTCCGGCCGGCCGAGGCGCGTACTGCACCGCCGGGTCCACATAGGACACCGCCTTGGTCACGCCGGGCAGCCGGGTGGTCGCGGCCATGACGGCGTCGAGGTGGTCGGCGTCCGCGATGATGATCGCCGGGGTACCGGCGGCGTCCGGGAAGTGCGCGACGAGCAGGTCCTGTCCGGCGTTGGACTCGACCGGTGCCAGGAACGACTGGGTCCTCGGCACACCGTGCGCCGACAGCCTGACCATCCCGAACGCGAGGCCGGCCAGGGCCAGGGCGGTCAGTACCCACACCCGGCGCGGTGACCGGCCGACGAGGTGGGCCACCCGCGACCAGAGCCCGCGCTCCTCGCCCCGGGCCGATCCGAACCGGGGCTGGAACGGCCAGAACGCGGCCCGCCCGAGCAGGACCAGGATCGCCGGGAGCAGCAGCAGCATCGAGGCCACCGCGCTGGCGATGCCGATCGCGGCCACCGGGCCCAGCCCGCGGGTGCTGGCCAGGTTGGAGGCCAGCAGGCAGAGCAGGCCGAGAATGACGGTGCCGCCGCTGGCCGCGATCGGCGGCAGCGCGGCGCGCCACGCCGACCGCATGGCCGCGAACCGGTCCGGGGCGCGGCGCAGCTCCTCGCGGTACCGGGCGGTCAGCAGCAGGGCGTAGTCGGTGCCGGCGCCGAGCACCAGCACGTCGAGCACGCCCTGCGCGTCGCCGGAGATGGTCAGCACGTTCGCCCGGGCGAGCAGGTACGCGGTGCCGTTGGCCAGTTCCAGCGCGATGCCCGCCACGGCGAGGACGACCAGTGGCAGGGTCGGGCTGCGGTACACGACGATCAGGATCAGCAGCACGATCGCACCGGTGACCAGGAGCAGCACCCCGTCGGTCGCGCTGAACACCTCGGTCAGGTCGGTCAGCGCGGCGGCCGGGCCGGCGACCCGTACCTGCAGTGCGGGCACGTCGGCGGTGCGCTTGCGCAGCCAGTCGACGTCGGTGCGCAGCTGCACCGGGTCGGAGCCGAGCAGCGGCACGATCAGCTGGGCCGCCCTGCCGTCGGGGGACAGGATCGGGCCGATCGGTGGCGAGGCGAGGCGCGGGCTCAGATACTGGGTGATCGCCAGCATCGACAGCACGACCTGGGTCTTGTCCGCCTGGGAGAGGCTGGCCGGCGCGGCGTACACGATGATGGCGGGGGTGGTCTCGGTGCCGGTGAACCGCTTCGAGGCGGCCAGCACCCGGGTCGCCTCCGCGCCGCCCGGCAGGAACGCGCTGCTGTCGTTGCGCTGCACCTCGGACAGGTGCGAACCGGCGGAGCCCAGCGCGCCGCCGGCCACCAGGAAGGCCGCGATGCCCAGCGCCGGCAGCAGCCAGCGCGGCCACCGCCGTCCGGTGCCAGCCGCCGCGCGGTCGGGTAGGCTCGCCTGCTCGTCCCGTACAGTCGTCATGGCCCTCCCTCCAGAAGGACATTGACGAATAGGACTATACGGATGTCTGGGCTTCGGGGAAGTCCCCCGGGCGCAGTGCCCGGATGCCGACGAAGGTGAACATCGCGACGCCGGGCTCCAGCGGCCGTGGTTCGCCCTGGTACCGGTGGACTCCCACGGCGTGCTCGATGTCCGGGTCGGAGATCCAGATCTCGGTGAAGCCCGCCCGGTTGAACCAGCCGGAGATGTCCGGTACCAGATCCGGCTCCCCGCGCTGTCGGGTCCAGATGACCGTGCCGCCGTGCTTGGTCAGGGCGGTGCTGTGCCCGACGACCCGCATGATGTCCTCGTCCGTGATGTGCGGGAACAGGCCGCAGATCAGGACCAGATCGGCCGGTACCGCGCCCTGGTAGTGGTCGGTCAGCGCGGCGTCGCCGGTGACCACCTCGACCCCCCTCAGCCCGGCGTCCTTGGCGGCCGAGCGGGCCAGTTCCGCGTTGCGCGGGTCCAGCTCGACCAGCCGGGCGGTGACCTCGTCGCGCCGCGGGTGCCGGGCCAGCACCGGGAGCAGGTCGCGGCCCTGGCCGGCGACCAGCGCCACGACCGTGACCGGTCCGGGCGGTGCGGCATCGAGAGCGATCCGGATCCGTTCCCGCACGACGACCAGCCGGCGAGCCTGCCAGGACTCGGGGTCGTCGTATGCGTCGTGCCACACCTGCCAGTCGCCCATCGTCATGCGGCCACGCTACCGGTCGCCCGTACCGCCCGTCATGCCGGTCCATATGTGCTCTGGTAGATATGTGCTCTGGCCGATCCTCGCCGCCGCCGGCACTATTACGGTGTGACGAAGCAGGCCATACGGTGGGTAGTGGTCGTGTTCGGCTGATGCTGGGCCTGACCCGGGTCAGGTCACCGGCGTTGGACGGCGATGCGGTCCAGGTCCGGTCCGTACGCCTTGCCGGCGGCGTCGCTGAACCGGATCGTGTTGGTACCCGCGGCGAGCGCCACCGTCGCGCGCACCGTGCCGATCCTGTCCGCGCTGCGCAGCGGCTGGAACGTGAGCATCCCCGAGGCGTGGCCGTCGACCGACAGGGCCAGCCGGCGCGCCCTCCCGCCGGCGAGCAGGTAGTAGACCGTCAGGGTGTACCTGCCCGCGGCGGGTGCGGTGACCGCGCCGAACGTCAGGTCTCCCGCCGAGGTGCCGTGCCCGACGCGGGTGACCACCAGCCCGCCGGAGGCACCCGCGACGGTGCGCAGTCTGGTGGTGGCGCCCAGCGTGTTGTGCGCCTTGTCCTCCGCCTCGTAGAAGGCGACGGGTGCGGCACCGGCCGCCGGCACCGATGGCGCGGCGGACGCGCGCGGGCTGCCGGTCGCGGCGGGCGTCGTGCCGACCGGCTCGGGCTGGGCCTGCGCCTGGCTCGGCCGGTACGGCGGCAGCGCGGAGAAGCCGACGACGAGCAGGACCAGGATCAGCGGTATGGCCGTGATCAGCAGGTAGAAGACAAGCGGGTTGTCGATGCGCCGCTCTGCCTCGTCTTTCATCGGATCACCACCAGGATCGAAGGTAACACCGGCCGGCCGGCCGCAACCCTTACTCATTGATTAAT
>JBBWZQ010000191.1:0-4492 GCA_039649115.1 Micromonosporaceae bacterium
CCGGCGCCGATCTCCGCGCGGCCCTCGCCGAGGTGCGCCGGGACGGCGACGCCGCCGATCGGGTGGTCGTCGATCAGGTCCTGGTCATGCACACGGGGTACGACCAGGCGATGGTCCGCATGTTCACCGCCGTGGACGCCGGTGACACCGCCCTGGTCCTGAAAATCGACAGCGGTGACGTTGACCCGAAGTTCGACGAGATGAGTAACCGGGTGCAGGATGCCGCCCAGGCCCGTCAGGCCACGGCGGCGCGCGCCGTCGCGGAACTTCGCCGGGTGGAGTCCTACGTCTTCATCGCCACCGTGGCCGGGTTCGCCGTGGGCCTGTGCCTGCTGACCGCGCTCGGCATGGTGGTCGCCGGATTCCAGCGCGACCTGGTCCGCCAGTCACGGCTCAACGAGCACCAGGCGATGCACGACGGGCTGACCGGCCTGCCGAACCGGACCCTGCTGCACGATCGCATCGACCGGGCACTGCGAACCTCGCAGCGTACCGGAAGCAGCCTGGCCGTCATGCTGTTCGACCTGGACCGCTTCAAGGAGGTCAACGACACGCTCGGCCACCACCACGGCGACGAGTTGCTGCGCCAGGTGGCCGACCGGATCCGCGGCGTGCTGCGCGACAGCGACACCGTCGCCCGCCTCGGTGGTGACGAGTTCGCGATCCTGTTGCCCGTCGTGGATCCCGATGCCGCCCACGAATTCGCCGCCAGGATCCTCGGTGTGGTCCAGGACAGCTTCCACATCGGCGGCTTCCGGGTCGATGTGGAGGCCAGCGTGGGGGTGGTGATCGCCCCGATCCACGGCGACACCATCGAGGACCTGATGCGCCACGCCGACGTCGCCATGTACGCGGCCAAGGAGGGCAAGACCGGCATCGGGATCTACGACCCGGCCGCCCACTCCCGCAGCCCGCTGCGGCTGCTGCTGCTCGGCGACCTGCGCCGCGCGCTGGAACAGCCCGACGAGCTCCGGCTGCACTACCAGCCGAAGATCGACCTGCGGGCCGGCCAGTTGTGCGGGGTGGAGGCGTTGCTGCGCTGGCACCACCCCACGCGCGGACTCGTCGGCCCGGCGGAATTCATCCCCATCGCGGAAGAGACCAGCCTCATCAACCGGCTGACCACCCGCGTGCTCAGCATGGCCATCGGCCAGATGCGCGCCTGGCTCGATCAGGGCCTGTCCGTTCCCGTCGCGGTCAACCTGTCTCCCCGCTGCCTCCTCGACACGAGGCTGCCCAGGCACATCCGCGACCTCATCGAGCAGAACGACGTCCCGGCACACCTGCTGCGCCTGGAGGTGACCGAGGGCGCGATCATGGCCGACACCACCCTCGCCGTGGCCATCCTCACCGAACTGCACGAACTGGGCGTGCGTCTGTCCATAGACGACTACGGCACGGGGTACTCCTCGATGAGCTACCTCAAGCAGTTGCCGGTCGACGAGCTGAAGATCGACCGCTCATTCGTCATGGACATGACCCTGGACGACAACAACGCCATGCTGGTTCGCGGCGCCATCGAACTCGGCCACAGCCTGGGCCTGTCCGTCGTCGCCGAGGGAGTGGAACTCGCCGGCCACGTCGACGCGCTGCGCGACCTCGGCTGCGACGTCGCCCAGGGCTACCACTACGCCCACCCGATGCCCTCCGAGCAACTCACCGTGTGGCTCCAGCAGCATCTTGCCGCGACCGCCGGGGATCCGACCGCACCCCCCGGTTCCCGCGAGACCACGCCAACCATCCGGTAGACGAGTCCCGCCGGCCGGCCCACAGGAACGCGACGCACGCGGCCGCGAGGACGGTGGCCCAGCGTTGGTGGGCCGCCGTCCAGTGCGGGTCGGCGGGCGCGACGACGAGTGCCATCCGGTGCGGCAGGAACCACAGGACCGCGGCCAGAACGAGCACGGCGGGTGCGGCGATGACACCGGTGTTCCCGTCGGTGGTGTGGCGTTGCGCGACGGCGGCCAGCGCCAGGGCGGCGGCGACCAGGGTCGCGGCTTCCAGGCTCAACGCGGCGGCGGGCAGGTGCACCGCCGCGTTGCCCGCTGTCGCGGCGAGGCCGGTCGCGGCCCACCACAAAGCCATGACGGGTACGGCGACGAAGACCCGGACGAGGTTGCGGGCAAGTCGCGACGTCGGAACGGTCGGCGTGCTGCGGCTGGCGGGATCGTCGAGGAGGAACGCGGCGCCCAGTGCGACGCAGGTCGCCGCGATGCGTACCAGGTCGGCCAGCTGTGCGGCGGTCAGCTTCGCGGTCAGTGCCGCGGGCACCAGCACGATGACGAGCCCGAGTGCGGCGCCGACCGCCAGCGGCAACCACGTGATGGCGCGCGCGGTGGGTCGCACCAGCCGGTACAGGGTTCTCGTGTGCATCAGCAGCGCCCGGACGGCGTGGCCGGGCCCGGGGCCGGTACGCCGAGGATCTGCGCCGCCCGCGCCGCGGACGTGCCGGGGGCGGTCAGCGCGGCCCACGAGTTGCGCACGCGCGCGGCGATGTCCGTGGCTGGGTGGTCCAGCGCGGCCAGCCCGACCGAGAGCGCCGACTGTCCTACGTGGACTCCTGGGAAGGCCTGGGCCTGGTGGAACGACACCCCGTCGCCCTGATCCGTGACCAGCTTGTGCAGTCCGGTGTTGGCTTGCGAACCGGCCTGCCCGGCGAGCCAGATGACAAGGGCACCTGCCCCGCCACACTCGGCCTGGTCGAGACCGAGGTCCGCCCCGGTGGCCAGCCGGTACGCGACGAGCGCGGCGAGGGTTGCCGCGGACCGGCTGTCACCCCAGCGGGTGGCGACGGTGACCGCGCCCGGGGTACCGGCCGCCGCGTCGTCGGCCCGCCACGCGTCGAGGATCCGGTCGGAGACAGCGCCGTTGTCGGCGAGGACGACGATGCGTTGCCGGATCGTCAGTGGTGGTCGCTGCCGGGTGGCCGGTACCCGGGCCAGCACGGCTTGGACGACCGTGTGCCACGCCGGGATCCAGCCGGTGAAGTCGGCGAAGGCGCAGTACGTGACGTGGTCGAGTTGCCGGCAGGTCTGGTGTTCGGCCGGATGGTTCAGCGCCGCGGCGCGGGCGGCGGTGACCGGGTGGCTCGGTGGAGCGAGCTGGACGGCGCCTCCCGCGACGGTACCGGCCAGCGCCGCGACTCCCGCCACCGCGACGCGTGGCAGGCGGGCGCCGGTGCGCAGGAGTGCGGCGACCGCGAGGAGCCCGGCCAGGCCGAGGAGGTACCCGAGATGGGCGCCGGCCGGGCGCGCCATCAGGTACACCGGCGCCGGGAGCGGGAGGGCCGGGTCGCCCTGCGGGACAACGGGTTGCAGCCACTGGGCCGTCCCGCCGCTGGCCAGCAGCGGGAGCACGACGAGGCTGGCGAGCACGGCGAGCAGCGCCAGCGGCGCGGCGATCGCGGCGCGGGTGAGCCGGCCCAGCAGCACGCCGAGGGCGCCGAGCAGCAGCACGGTGGCCGGCCCGGTCGCCAGCTCGGCCGGATCGGGACGTCCCGCCGCCGAGGTGGCCACGGCAAGCACGCCGACGCGCGCGGCCACCAGCACGGCGGCGAGCACGGCCAGCGGCAGCAGGGCCAGCAGGTGCGCGACCGTGCGCGCGTGGTCGGGCAGGATGAGCACGTCGCCGAGGCCGGTCGTGCCGTTGCGGTGGGCGCGCAGCGTCGCGAGATTGCCGGCGATCAGGGCGGCTCCGCCGAGCAGGAGCATCGTCCCCAGTTCGCTGTCGCGGTCCAGGTCCTGCAGCACCGGGTACTGGTTGCTCTGGTTGGTGAACCACGCCGATGTCCAGAAGCCGAACAGGAGCAGGATCGCGGCGACGGTGAGCGGGTGCCGCAGCAGCCGCAGCGCCTCGACACGGGTCAGCGCGAGGATCGCGCGGCGCGGTGCCGCGGCGCCGGCGGAGCGGGTGTCCGGCGCGGAGGCTTCGGTCAGCGTCGGGGAGCTCACGCTGTCTCCCGTCCGGTGGTGGCGGCGTCGATCAGCGTCAGGTAGCCGTCCTCGATCGTCGGGGCGATGAGGTCCGCGCCGGCCGGCGGTGCGCCGATGTTGTGGTACGAACCGGCTCCGGTGCGCCAGGCGGCGAGCGCGGTGGGGGTGCGGGTCGGGCTCGTCCAGACCCGGCCCCGGGCCACGTCGGCCAGCGCCACCGGTTCGCCCTGGAACCGGATCTGGCCGTGGTCGAGGACGATGACCTGCTGGCAGACGGTCATCACGTCCTCGGTCTGGTGGGTCGACAGCAGCACCGTGCGGTCCTCGCCCGCGTCGGCGACGAGTTCCCGCAAGCGCAGCCGCTGCTCGGGGTCCAGGCCGACGGTGGGTTCGTCGAGGATCACCAGGGGCGGGTCGCCGAGCAGCGCCGCGGCCAGCCCGACCCGCTGGCGCATCCCGCCGGAGAGCGCCTTCACCTTCGTGCCCCGCTGGTCGTCCAGCCCGACCGCGTGCAGCACCCGGCGTACCTCTTCGTGCCGGCGGTGCACGATCTCCTTGAG
>JBBWZQ010000196.1:0-6964 GCA_039649115.1 Micromonosporaceae bacterium
GTCGGCTACCCGCCGCAGCCCGCACCGGCACAGCCGGTGCGGGCCTGGCCGGCCGTGCCCACGCCGCAGGCGGCCCCCGCCCAGACCCCGGCGATGCAGCCCGCGCCGCAGCGCCAGCCCGCGCCACAGCTCCCTCAGCGCCAGCCCGCGCCACAGCCCCCGCAACGCCAGCCCGCAGCGCAGCCCCCGCAGCCCGTGACGCAGCGCCAGCCCGCGCCACAGCCCCCGCAGCCCGTGACGCAGCCTGCGGCACCCGGGGTGCAGCCCGCGCCGCCCGGGATCGGGATACAGCCCGGGATCGGGACGCAGCCCGGGATCGGGATGCAGCCCGCGCCGCCCGGGACGCAGGCGGCGCAGCAGCGCCAGCCGATGCCGCCTCCACCGGCCATCGGGCCGCCGCTGCAGCAGCAGGTGTCCCCGGCCCGGCCCGCGACGGGACCGGTCAGTGGCGCACCGACCCGCCCGGCGCCGCAGCCGCCCCGGATGGCGTCCCCGGCCGGGCCGCTGCCGGCCCGGCCTGGACCCGTGCCCGCCGCACCGCAGGCGGTCCGGCCGATGCCGATGGCGGCACCGGCCGGCCGGCCGTGGTACCACGAGCCGGCCAAGGTGGGCACCGTCGTCGCGCTCGTGCTGCTGATCGCGCTGCTCACCGTGCTGGTCATCGTGGCGACCAGCTGACACCCGTTCGCCGGCCCGGGCTGACCGCCACCACCGGCGCTCCCGCGCCGCTCAGCTGGGCGCCCACCAGCGGGCCAGCGTGCTGGTCGCCGGGTCGTCGGCACCCAGCAGCGCGGACCACGCGTCCGCACCGGCCGGCTGCATCCCCGAGTACGCGAACAGGTCGTCGGGGTGCGCCGCGGCCGCGAAGCCGAACTGCTCGTCGAGCCCGCCGCCGGCCGGTCCGCCCGCCGCGCCGGTGACCTCGGCGGGGTCGCCGAGCGCGGCCGGGTCGCTCCACGGGTACCCGTCCACCGGGTCGGGCGGGGCGTGGCCGAGGTCCAGCGGTGGCGGGAAGTCCCCGTCGTACCCGCCCGGGTCGTGGTCCGGCAGGTCGGGGTCGGTGAACGCCGGCTGGTCGGGCTCGTACCCGTCGACCGGTTCCGCGCCGAGCGTCTCGTGTGCGGCGGCATCGTCGTGCGGCGGGTCGAGGCCCGGGTCGCCGTCGCCGTCGTGCAGCAGGTCCGGGCCCGGTTCCACCAGGTGGCCGTCGTCCTCGCCGTCCGGCGCGCCGGTCGGGTCCGGCGTGTCGTGGGCGTCCAGGTGGCCGACGTCGGTCAGGTCGTGCTCGCCGAGGTCCGCGGTGTCCGCGTCGGCGAAGTCCGCCGGCTCCTCGCCCCAGTGCTCCCAGTCGTCGTGATGGTCCATCGCTACCCCTGGGTGTCCGTGGGTGCGGCCGGCGCCAGTTGCCGGATCTTCACGAGTACCTCGTCGACCTGCTTCACCCGCCCGCGCAGCGCCTCCCGCTCGGCCTGCAGCACGGCGCGGCGCCTGGCCCGGCTGGCCTTGTCCTCGGCCATCGCCCGGTCGATCTCCGCGATGTGCGCGTCGAGCTGCTGCAGCCGCCGCTCGATCGCGTCGTCGAGGGCGAGGGTCAGCGCGTACTGCAGGTCGGTGAACCGGTGCATGATCTCGTCGGACAGCGCCGCCCGGGCTTCGCCCATCACCTCCCGCAGCCAGGTCCGCTGCTGCTGCTTGTCGGTCAGGGACTTGCGCTTCCACACCATGAACGCGCCGGCCGCGAGGCCCAGGCCGATGCCGACCACGGGCAGCACCAGCCCGGCGCCGGCCACGCCGGCCAGGCCCAGGGCGCCGGCGCCCATGGTGGTGTACCGGCCGGCCATCACCGCCATGCTCGCCGAGGACATCACCACGATCGCGTTGTCGCCGCCGGCCCCGTCCCGGCGCGGCTTGGCGGACAGCGCGTGGCGCAGCCGGGCGTTGAGCCGGCGCAGCACGTGCTGCAGCTCCTGCCGGCTGAACACCTGGGCCAGGGTGCGCTCGCCCACCTGCCGGAACCGCCACTCCAGGTCCTGCGACAGCCGCACCGACAGCGCGGCCAGGGCCCGGTCGACCTCTTCCGGCATGGACTTGAGGTCCGACCCGCTGCTCTTGTCGATCCGGTTGAGGAACTCCTCCTGCAACTGCGTCACGTACGTCCGCAGCCGGGTGGTGGTTTCCACCCGGGCCCGCTGCGTCTCCGTGGACAGCGCCAGCGACCAGTGCCGCGACTCGGTGCGCTTGCGCGCGGCCAGCGCGGAGCGCTCCTCCTTCGCCCGCTGCGCCTCGGCCGGGTTGGGATCGGTGGCGGCCATCCGGTCGCCGATCTCCTGGTCCATCCGGATGATCTCGCTGCGCAGCGCCCGCAGCACGTTGGCCTGCTGCAGCACGTGGCCCCGGCCGGCCAGCTCGATCAGCGAGTGCTGCAGTTCGCCGATGCGCGACTCGGCCACCAGCTCCGCGGACGCGTCGGGCATGGTCAGCGCCAGCTCGGCCAGGCGCGCGGACACCGGGTACCACGGTGCGCTGGCGAAGCGGGGGGCGTGGGTCTGCAACTGCGCGCGGTTGTCGGCGAGGATGGTGCGCCAGCCGGGGTAGGCGTCCACCTTGGTCAGTGCGAACACCACGAAGTTGACCCGCTTGCTGGCCTCGATGAGGAAGTTCAGCTCCGGCCGGGAAAACGGCGAGGAGGCGTCGACGACGAACAGCAGCGCGGTGGCCCGCGCCACGGCGTCCAGCGCGATCTCCACGTGCAGCGAGTCCAGCCCGCCCACGCCGGGGGTGTCCACCAGCGTCAGGTACTGCAGCAGCGGGGCCGGGTGCGTCACCTCGATGCGCCGGGGCGGGCGGATGCCGTCGGGCAGCCGGCCCAGCACGGTACCCCAGTCGCGCAGGTCGGCCAGGCGCAGCGGCACCGCGTCCTCCCGGCCGGGAATCCAGGCGCGCGCCCCGGCGGCACGGGCGTGGCTGAACTCCAGGTACGCCGCGGTGGCCACGGCGGCATCCACCGGGGACAGATCGGGCACCCCGATCAGCGCGTTGACCAGAGAACTCTTGCCGCGCTTGGTCTCGCCGACCACGGCGAACGCGGGCCGGGTGACCTCGCGGCGGTGCAGCCCGTCGATGTCCGCGGCGGCATCGGGTTCGGCCTTGCGGACGAAGGCCAGCGCCCCGTCGACCGCCTGCCTGATCAGCTTGAGCGCGGCCGCGTCGCGACTCGCGGTGTCCGGTGCGGCACTCATGCCGGATCTCCCGCCTGGTACACCGTCACCACCGGGACGCGTACCAGCACCCCGCGGTCGGCGTAGCCGGGTACTTCCACCGTCGCCACGGTACCGACCAGCGCCGGGTCGTGCGTGGGCAGCGTACCGGCCGCCTCGTGCCGGCCGGGGTCGAACCGCTCGCCGGTCGGGTCGACCAGGTCCACGCCCACGTCGGCCAGGCCCTGGTCCAGCCGCTGCGCCAGCGCCACGCTGGTCACCCGGTCCCGCACGTAGATGCAGGTGCGCACCAGCGCGGCCCGCTCGGCGGTGGCGGCTGTGTCCACCGGCGGCGGGGCCGGCTGTTCGCGCCCCAGCCAACCGCGCAGCCGGGCCGGCTTCCCTGGCATCTCACACACCCCCACGTACGCGCTGGGACAGCAGGAAGAAGCCCCGGTGGGCGACCAACGCCACCCGGGACTGTGCCGGGCTGGCACCGGCGACGGCGAAGGCCCGCCACCGGTTGGCCGCCTCCAGCGCGGCCTTGTTGAGCTGCTCGGCCGGGGCGTTGGGCAGTTCCAGGATGAACCGCGGATCGTTGGACAGCGCCAGCCGGGTCAGTTCGCCCTCCATCGGGTCGGGCAGGTCGACCGCGCCCGTACTGACCAGTTGCGCCACCTCCAGCAGGCGCAGCCGGTGCGCGTCGGGCTGCTGCAGCACCCGCTCGACACCGTCGCGCAGCAGTTCCCGGTCGGCCGGGTTGGGCGCGTGGCTGGCGATCTTCTCCAGGCTGGACAGCGCCCAGCCGGCCTTGATCGCGTCGCTGCGCCAGCGGAACACGTGGTCCAGCGCGTACCGCAGCCGGGGGAAGCCGGAGACCTGGTGCAGCATCCGGATCAGCTCGCCGGTGGCCAGCTGCGGGTTGGTCACCAGGTTGGCGGTGGCGTACCCGATGCCGTACAGGTCGAGCAGGCGCAGCAGCCGCTCCCGGCTGTCCCGGGGCACCGCGCACTCGCGGGAGGTGAACAGGTCCACCGAGGCCATCAGTACCGTGCGCTCGCCCGGCGGCAGGGCGGCCAGCGCGCGCAGCGCCTCGCAGTCCGCGGCGGTCAACCGGCCCGCCTCGGTCGTCTCGGCCAGCAGCCCGACCACCGGTACCACGTCGGAGACCACGCGGCGCATCACCGCGGCCTGGTCGGCGGCCAGCGGCCCGGCCACCGGCCACGGGTCGGCGGAGCCGCCGGCCAGCTTGTCCACCTTGTTGAACAGGCCAAGCGAGTTGATCGGGTTGCTGGACAGCCGGGCGGAGATGGACCGGAACGCCTCCAGCGCGGCCACGTCGTCGGCCCGTACCGACTGGGTGAACACGTAGATGATGGCCTCCGCGCCGGACAGCGCGCCGACCGACTCGTCGTCGATGTCCTCGTCGATCGGCGCCTCGTTGAACAGGAACCGCCGGGCGCCGGCGCTGACCGCGTTGTTGGCCGAGGACAGTCCCGGCGTGTCCACCACCATCAGGTCGCGCAGGTGGTCGCTGGTCAGCGCGACGTCCACGTACGCGATCTCGCTGCGCGGCACGCCCAGCCGCTGCGGGATCATCCCGGACTCGTCCAGCGGCAGGCTGATCCGGCTGCCGTCGCGGCGCACCACGTCGACCCGGTCGGCGGTGCCGTAGCGGAACTGGGTGACGATGCGGGTGCACTCGCCCACCTCGGTCGGCGCCACCCGGCGCCCGATCAGCGCGTTGACCAGTGTGGACTTGCCGGCCTTGAGCCGGCCGGCGATGGCGATCCGCAGCGGCTCGGACAGCCGCCGGCGCACGTCGAGCACCTGGGCCTGGGTGGCGCCACCCAGGCGGTGGCCGACCTCCTGGCAGAGGCCGGCCACCCGCGCGCTCAGCGGACCGGGAGCCATGCATGTGCCTTTCTGTCGGACGGGCGCCGCTCGCCCGGAGCTGACCGGGGGCGTGCTCGCCTCCGCCACACCCCGGGCTCCGGCTGCGCTCGCCCGGTCCGGGTCAGCTCGTGGCGTACGGGCTGGCGCTGGCAGCGTCACCGGCGAGGCCGGCCAGCGGGTTGTGCGCCGGATCCTCGTAGTGGACCGTGTCGAAGGTACCGTCGTTGTCGGTGTCGGTGATCTGCGCGTCCGGGTGGCCGTCGAAGTTCTGGTCCACCTCGATGTGGTCGGCGCGACCGTCGAAGTTGTCGTCCGAGACGATCTCGTCGACGCTGCCGTCGTGGTTGCGGTCCTCCTCGACCAGGTCGACGTGGCCGTCGTGGTTGCGGTCGGCCTCGATGGTGTCGACCACGCCGTCGTGGTTGGTGTCCAGGCCCACGGTGTCCAGCTCGTGACCCGAGCCGAACTGGTGGCTGTACACCTCGTCGTAGTGCCCGTCGCCGTCGGTGTCGATCAGCGCCTCGTCGGCGTAGTGGTCGTGGTTGGTGTCCACCAGCGTCTCACTGCCGTGGCCGTAGTCGGCGGTGATCGTGTCCGAGCCGGGCGGCGTGCCGTCCTCGCCGTAGTCGCCGCCGTCGTGGCCGGGGACGGTCGGGTCGTACTCGCTCATAATGGTTCCCTTCCGAAAACTTCGGGTCTCGCGCCGTTCGGTGCGGGATTCACACTACGAATATCCTGCCGGCGCAGGATCCCATGTTCGTGCCAGCTCGCACGAGGCTCGGGGGAGCCGCGGGCACCACGGCGCGCGGGGGCAGAGGGGGGAGGGCGGGTGACGGAGCTGCTGGACGCGGCCGTGGCCCAGCTTGCCGGTCCGGGCCTGGTGGTGCTGGTCGGCGGCCCGGGGGCGGGACGCAGCACCCTGCTGCGGCGCATCGGGCAGGCGTTCCACGGCCCGGTCTTCGCCGGCGGGGGGTTGGCGATGCTGCGCGGCGTACCGGGGTTCGCGCTGGCCCGGGCGGTACGGGTGCGGCTTCCCGCGCACGACCAGGCGCTGCTGGCCGAGGCGGTCCGGTCCCGGGTACGCCACGGTCTGCTGCTGCTCGACGACCTTCAGTGGGTGGATCCGGCGACCATCGCGGCGCTGCCCGCGATCGCGGTGCATTGTCGGATTGCCGTCACCCTGCGCACCCCGCACCGGGTGGACATCCGGGCGCTGCGCGACGCCGGGGGTACCTGGCTGGAGCTGCCGCCGCTGTCCGAGGTGGCGGCCACCGAACTGGCCCGGCGGGTCGCCCCCGGTCTGCCACCGGCCCGCATCGCCGACGTGGTGCGCCGCTCCGGCGGGGTACCGCTGGCGGTGGAGACCCTGGCCCGGCACGCCGCCGCCCGACCCGAGGCGCCGTCCACAGTGGACACGACGGACAGCGTCGCGTACGCCGTCGCCACCGCCCTGGCCGACCTGACCCGCCCGGCCCGCACCGCCATGTCCGCCCTGGGGCTGCTCGGCCGCCCCGCCCCGCCGGCCCTGCTCGGCCCCGGTGCCGGGGAACTGGTCGAGGCGGGCCTGGTCCGGCTCGACGGCGGGCTGGCCGGCCCGGCCTGTCCGTACGTCGCCGAGGTGGCGGCCGGGCTGCTCGACCCGGACGAGCGGCGCGCCCTGCACCTGCGCCTGGCCGAGCTCGTACCGGCCCGGGAGGCGGCCCGGCACCTGGCCGCCGCCGGTGACGTGCCCGGCGCCTACCGGCGGGCGGTGGCCGCGGCCGGGCAGGCGGCCAGCGTCGGCGAGCGGGCCGAACTGCTCGCGCTGGCCTGCGAGCTGCCCGGCACGCCCGCCACCGACGAGGTGCGCCTGGCGGCGGCCCGGGTCGCGC
>JBBWZQ010000228.1:0-43284 GCA_039649115.1 Micromonosporaceae bacterium
GCCAGCAGTTCGTACAGCGAGCCGCCCAGCGGCAGGTCCAGCAGTCCCGGGAACCTCTCGGCCGGCAGCCACACGTGCTCCAGCGAGATCGGTGCGCCGTCGGCGAGCCGGATGCGCACCACGTCGAAGACGTAGCAGCCGCCGGGCAGTTCGAGCGCCGCGGCGACCGTCTCGCCCGCGACCACCAGCGCGGTGCTCACGATCCGGGTGCCGGCCGTCATGCCCTGCTGGCGCAGCAGCGCCGGTACCCCGACGATGCGGGACAGGTCCCGCTCCACCTTCCGGTGCCCGACGAAGGTACCGCCGCCCCGGCCGGGTACCCGGCGCACCGCACCGGCCCGCTCCAGCCAGTCCAGCGCCAGGCGTACCGTCGAGCGGCTCACCCCCAGGGTGGAGGCCAGATCCCGCTCGGCGCCCAGCCGCTCGCCGGGGTGCAGGTCGGCACCGCGGATCTGCTCCAGCAGCCGGCGCCGGGTGTCCTCCACGGCCGGCCCGACGGGACCGCCGCCCTCGACGGGCACGTTCACGACAGGGCCGCCAAGGACTCCGGCAGCACCTGGCCACCGTCGACCACGATGGTCTGTCCGGTGATGTATCCCGCCTCCAAACTCGCCAGGAACAGGCACGCGTACCCGATGTCCGCGACGTCACCCAGCCGCCCCAGGGGTATCGACGCCTGCATCTGGTTCAGGTAGTCCGCGCCGAGATCCCCCAGCCCCTCGGTGACGATGTTGCCGGGCAGCACCGCGTTGACCGTGATGCGCTGCGCGGCGAGTTCGATGGCCGCGGTGCGGATGAAGCCCAACTGCGCCGCCTTGCTGGCGGCGTAGTGCGACCACGCGGGGAAGCCGGTGATCGGGCCGGTGATGGACGAGGTGACGATGACCCGGCCGCGCCCGCTCGCGGCCAGCGCGGGCAGGCACGACTGGACGGCGAAGAAGGTGCCCTTGACGTTGGTGTCGAAGACCTCGTCGAACTGCGCCTCGGTCATGTCGGCCAGCCGGGCCTTCGGAAAGATGCCGGCGTTCGCGCACAGCACGTCGATGCCGCCGAAGCGCTCCACCGCGGCCTGCGCCACCCGCCGGCAGCCGTCCGGGCGGGACACGTCCGCGGCCACGGTGAGTGTCCCGGCGCCCAGCGCCCGGGCCGCCGCCGCCAACGCCTTCTCGTCCCGGCCGGTGATGGTGAGGTTGGCACCGGCGCCGGCGAAGACCTGGGCGATGCCGCGGCCGATGCCCTTTCCGCCGCCGGTCACCACGACCGAGGTACCCGCGAATGAGCTGAACATGCTGTCTCCTCAGGTGAACTGACTCAGGTACCGCTCGGCGAGCAGGCAACTGCCGTGCGTGTACTCCGCGCCCATCGAGCGGGCCAGATCCGTACCGGCGTGCGAGCCGATCCAGGCGACGAGCAGCAACCGGCGCATCATGACGAACGTGGGGATCTCCTCCTCGTCCTCAGTGGACAGTTGCCGGACCCTGCGGTAGCCGCGGGTCCACGAGTCCACCAGCTCCGGCACCCGGGGGTCGTCCTCGATGAAGCTCAGCGCCGCGCCCAGGTCGTAGAGGTACCAGCTCCAGCCGCAGTCGTCGAAGTCGATGACGTAGGTGCGGTCGCCGTCCACGAGCAGGTTGGCCAGCCGCAGGTCGGCGTGGACCAGCCCGTACCGGTGCGGATCGTCGCCGTGGTGGGCCAGCCGGGCGCGCAGCGTCGCGTCCAGCCGGTCGAGGACGGCCCGCTCCGGCTCGCCCACCGCTATGCCGTGCTGCCACCGCCCCCAACGCGCGGTGTCCCCGAACGCCCCGTCGTAGTCCCACGCGAACCGGCTGAAGCCCGCGGGCGGCCGCCAGGACCGGACGTGCTCGTGCATCCGCGCGGTGATCTCACCCAGCTGCTCGAACGAGCCCACCAGGCCGTCCGTGGCGGGTTCGGCGCCGGGCAGCCACTCGAACAGCACGGCGTGCCGCGGCTCGCCACCGTCCACATCGGGCAGCGCGACCAGCCGGCTCCCGGAGCGGTCCGCGATGATCCGGGGCGTGCGTACCCCGGCCTGCTCGCGCAGCGCGTCGAGCCAGTGCAGCTCCGACTCGATCTCGCGCCGGTCGTGGTACCCGCGCCGGTGCAGCCGCAGGACGGTACGCCGGCCGGTGCCCGGCTCGTCCACCGCGTACGTCGCGTTCTCGCTGATGTTGAGCAGGGTCAGGGTCGCGTCCACCGCGATGTCGTAACGGTCCAGCGCGAGTCGCGCCAGACCGGCGAGCCACGTCGTGGCATCGGGCCGGGAGAGGTCGTGCGCGGACACGGGTCAGGATCCGTTCGAGGCGTGCGGGTAGGCGGGCACCGGGCCCACGGGTGCCGTGGCCGGCGGCGGCGCGGGCAGCTCGGGACCTGGTGCCACGATTGTCGTCCACCGCACCAGGTTCTCCGGCGCCGGGTCGGCACCGACCCAGGCGGCCACGTTGTCGTCCGCGCCGTTGACGGACACCCGCGCGACCGGCAGCCCGGCGAGATATCCGGGCAAGGCCGCCAGGTCCGTGCTGTGGACGGCGGCGCGGCGCCCGGCACCGAGGCGCAGCACGGCCCGCGCGGCCGCGACGGCCTGCGCGGGGGTGGCGACCCGGAGCAGACCCATGAGGGGGTACGGCTTCGGACGCGCCAACGGCTCCTCCGGGCCGGCAAGGTCGAACGGCGCCATCAGCACCCGGGTGTCGGTGGGGACGGCGATGCCGGCCAGCCCGGCCAGGTGACCGGCATCCCGGCCGGGGAGCTGGTCGGTGACCCGCTCGCCAGCCCGGAGCAGGTGGCCACCCGCGTGGCGCAGCAACTCGACCAGGCGGTCCGCCGCCGAAGACGTCACCACGAGTACGGACGGCGCACCATCCACAGTGGAGTTGTCGAACGCCTTGCTGTCCACAATGGTCACCGCTGCCCGGGCGAGGTCCGCGGTCCCGTCGACGATCACGGGCACGTTGTCGGGCTGGTCCGGCGGCGCGAGAACCAGGTCCGCCCCATCGAAGCCGGCATCCGTCACCTGGATCACACCCTCCGGCGCACCCGCCGCCACCGCGGCCTCGGCCAGCGCGAGAGCGGCCCGGGTCGAGACCGAGCGCGCGGCCGGGTGCGGGCTGATGACCAGCGCGTTGCGCGTGGCGAGGGCGGCCAGCACGGTGCGGTAGACCGCCGCGACCGGGATCACCGGCGGGGTGCGGGCGAGGATGACGCCGAGCGGACGCGGCAGTCGCAGCGTGCCGGCCAGTCGCGGCGAGACGAGGTCGTCGGCGCCGAGGCACTGTGCACAGGCGAGGTTGGCGAGTTCCTGGTGCGCGGGTACCCCGAAGCCGGTCTCCTGGACCGCGAGCCGCGCGTGTTCCGCGGCCGCGGCGACACCCGCCGCCGCGACGGCCTGCACGATCCGGTCGACGGATGGCTTGTCGTAGCGGGCGAATGCCCGTGCCGCCCAACTGGCGGTGAGAGACACGCTCACCGCAACACCTCGTCGCCGGCGGCGGCGACCGCGGCCTCGGTGCGGTACAGCAGCTCGTCGGCGAGCGCGGGATCGACCAGCAGGCCCGGCTTGTACTGCAGCACGCTGGAGTCCAATGTGGAGAAGATGGCCCAGACGCCGCGTTCGTACAGGTGCCGCATGACGTGCTTCGCGCCCTCCGGGTGGCCGAACTCCAGCCCGATGACGAGGCCGTTCTGCCTGATCCCGGTCAGCCAGTCGGGGTAGCTGGCCCGGATGTCGCGCAGCCCCTGCCCGATCCGCTCGGCGAGGTAGTGCACGGCGGTGCGGGTCTGCGGCCGGCGGCTGATGTCCAGCGCGGCCAGCCCGGCGAGGCAGCCCAGTTCGGCGCCGCCGAAGGTGGAGATGTGGGCGAAGCCGTCCTCGGTCAGCCAGCCCGCGGCGCGCTCGGACAGCAGCACCGCGGCGATCGGGTACACGCCGCCGGACAGTCCCTTTGCCGTGACGAGGATGTCGGGATCGATGCCGTGCTTCGTGATGGCCCACAGTTCCCCGGTGCGCATCAGCCCGGTCTGCACCTCGTCGGCGATGTACAGCGCGCCGTACCGTTCGCAGAGCGCCTTGACGCCCTCCAGGTAACCGGGTTCGGGCAGCGGGAAGCCGTACGTGGCGGGGATGGTCTCCATGATGACCGCGGCGACGTCGCCGTCGCGGAGGGCCGCCCGCATGGCGTCGAGGTCGTTGAACGGCACGTGCGGGAACTCCTCCGGCCGGTCGACCAGGAAGAGCCGGGAGAAGCGGTCGTCACCGGTGCCGACGGCGAGCCCGGTGTGCCCGTGGTACGCCTTGACGATCGAGACGATCTTCCGGCGCTGGGTGGCGTGCCGCGCGCTCTTGAGTGCGATGTCGATCGCCTCGCCGCCGCCGCTGGCGTAGACCACCTTGGTCAGCCCGGCCGGGGCGGAGCTCACCAGCGCCTCGGCGAGCGCGGTCCGGGCCAGCGAGGGGAAGTGGTGGTTGCCGATGTCGAAGCGGCGCATGCCCTCCGTCACCGCCTCGACCACCTCGGGATTGCGGTGCCCGAGGTTGTAGGTGCCGCCGTTGAGGTGCACGTCGATGAGGCGCCGGCCGGACATGTCGTACAGGTGGTACCCCTCGCGCCGGTCGATGACCAGCGGTACACCCGCGTCGATCCAGAACTGGGTTTTGCCCGGGTTCCAGTAGGTCTTTGCCTTCTGCAGCACATCGTCCTTGGAGGCGAAGGAGAACTGGCCGTAGTCGACGATGGCGCCTCCAGACCGAAAGCGGGTATTGGTCTGGACTGATTATGGGCCGAATCTGGACCGCCTGGTCAACCGAGGACACGCACTCGTAACAGAACGGTAGCGAGGAGGGCTTGTTTCATGATGATCTGGCTGCCAGGCTACTCGCCACATGGTCCAGCGGGAGCAGACCATTTGGTTACGGACGGAGTGCGAGGCCGATGAGCGCCCAGGAGAACCTCGACATGACGGCCTTCGAAGAGGCCCCGGTCCCGCGCGCCGCCAGTACCCACAAGCTCAAGGCCGGTGCGGTCGGCATCGCGGGTGTCCTGTTCATGGCGGTGGCCAACGCGGCACCCATCACCGCGATGACCGGAAACGTCCCGATCGCCGTGGCCTACGGCAACGGCCTGTACGCCCCGGGCGGCTTCCTCGTCGCCACCGTGGTGCTGACGCTGTTCACCGTGGGGTATGTCGCGATGTCCCGGTACATCACCACGGCCGGCGCGTTCTACGGCTTCGTCTCCCACGGCCTGGGCCAGGTGTGGGGGATGGCCACGGGCTTCCTCGCGACGATGGCGTATGTCGTGTTCGAAGGCTCGCTGATCGGCATCTTCGCGTACTTCGCGAACGACGCGATGAAGACGTGGTTCGGCTGGGACGTCAACTGGTTGCTGATCGGCGTCATCGGCATCGTCATCATCGCGCTGCTGGGCTACTACGACATCAACATCGCCGCCGCGATCCTGGGCTTCTTCCTGATCTGCGAGGTCATCCTGCTCGGGCTGCTCGCGTTCTCGGTGCTGTTCAGGGGCGGTGGCCCGGACGGGCTGATGGCCTCGGCGATCAGCCCGGTCAAGGCGTTCAGCTCGCTGCCGGCGGGCGGCGGCTTCGGGATACAGGCGTCGGGCGCGACGCTCGCCGCCGGCAGCGGCGCGATCGGGCTGTTCTTCGCCTTCTGGTCCTGGGTCGGCTACGAGACGACCGCGGTGTACGGCGAGGAGTCCCGCAACCCCAAGCGGATCGTCCCGCGGGCGACCCTCATCGCGGTGGTGGGCCTGGGCGTCTTCTACACGTTCGTCTCGTGGATGGTGATCTCGGGCAACGGCGCGAAGACCTCGATCGACATGGCCGCGAACAACTCGATCGGCATGTTCACCGAACTGGCGACGAAGAACCTGGGCGGCTCCTGGGTCGGCTACATCTACGAGTTCCTCATCGTGTCCGGCTCCTTCGCCTGCGCGCTGGCCTTCCACAACGCCGCCTCCCGCTACCTGTACGCGATCGGGCGCGAGGTACCCAAGCTGCACGGCTCGCTCGGCGCCACGCACAAGAAGCACGCCTCGCCGCACATCTCCTCGGCGGTACAGAGCGGGGTGACGCTCATCCTCACGGTGGCGTTCTACCTGCTGACCAACCAGGGCAGCTCCCCGCTGCGCGGCGCGTACATCTACGAGTACGGGCTGCTCGCGCTGCTGGGTACCATGGCGATCCTCATCGTGCAGTCCATCACGTCGGTCGCGGTGATCTGGTACTTCCACGTGAAGAAGACCCACCGGGGCAACCTGCTCGCCACCGGCATCATCCCGGCCCTCGGCGGCCTGGGCATGGTCTACGTGGTCTACCTGCTGTTCTCCAACCTCTCCTTCGCCGGTGGTGGCGCCGCCGGATCGCCCATGTTCAAGGCGATCCCGTATATCGTGATAGGCACATTCGTGGTCGGCCTGGTGATCGTGCTCGTCCTGCGCAAGCGCAGCCCGGCGGTGTACCAGGCGATCGGACGGACCGTGTTGGAGGAGTCGCACGAACGTGTTTCGGTGGGATCCTGACCCGGAGGCCGATCCGGCGTCACTCGTCTATACCTTCGGTGGTGCCGAGGCGGTCACCGGTCTCAAGCCGGGGACCGTCCTGTCCACCTGGAGCCACGACTGCTTCGCGGGCCGGGTGCGCGGAGTCGGCGATCTGGTCAGCGAGGTGTGCGATCTGCGGTACATCAACCCGCAGACCGGCCCGTTCTGGATCGAGGGCGCCGAACCGGGCGACACGCTGGCGGTCCACTTCGTCAGCATCGAGCCACGCAACGCCTGGGGAGTCAGCACCACCGTGCCGTTTTTCGGCGCGCTGACCGGCACCTCGTTCACCGCGCTGCTGCAGGACCCGTTGCCCGAGCGCACCTGGTTCTACGCGCTCGACCTGGACGCCCGGCTGGTCCGCTACCGCGCGCTGGACTCGGCATACGAGGTGGACCTGCCACTGGACCCGATGCACGGCACGGTGGGGGTCGCGCCCGCGCTGCGCGAGGTGCGCTCCTCGCTGGCCCCGGGAAACTGGGGCGGCAACATGGACACCCCGGAGATGCGCGCCGGGACCACCTGCTACCTGGGCGTCAACGTCGAAGGCGCGCTGTTCAGCCTCGGCGACGGGCACGCGCGCCAGGGCGAGGGTGAGACGTGCGGCGTGGCCGTCGAGTGCGCGATGGACACCGTGCTGGTGGTCGACCTCCTGAAGGGGGTACCGACGCCCTGGCCGAGGCTGGAGGACGACGAGTTCATCATGACCACCGGCTCGGCGCGGCCGCTGGAGGACGCATTCCGGATCGCGCACACCGAGCTGGTGCACTGGGTCAGCGAGTTGACCGGACTGTCCACACTGGACTCGTACCAGCTCGTGTCGCAGGGCACCCGCACGCCCGTCGCCAACGTCGTCGACACGGTGTACACCGTCGTCGCGAAGCTGCCCAAATACCTGCTGCGTGGCGTGCCGGTGCTGAGCGGCACGCATAACCGGCTGCGCCGGCTGGGGGAGAGTCAGTAACCTCGGAGCGTGGCACACGTCGTATCGGTCAACCTCGCGGTACCCCGGCCCAACCCGGCCAAGGATGTCGGCATCACGGGCATCGACAAGCAGCCGACCGCCTCGCCGGTCCTGATCCGCGTGCCCGGTGCGATGGGCACCAGCGGCCTGGCCGGCGACCAGATCTTCGACACCCCGCACCACGGCGGTGACGACCAGGCCGTCTACGCGTATGCGCGGGAGGACCTCGACAGGTGGCAGGCCGAGCTGGGGCGCGACCTGCCGGGCGGAGTCTTCGGCGAGAACCTCACGACCGCCGGCCTCGACGTGACCGGAGCCCGGATCGGTGAGCGCTGGCGGGTCGGCGACACGGTCGTGCTGGAGGTGGCGGTGCCGCGCATCCCGTGCGGCACCTTCGCGCACTGGATGGCCGAGGAGCAGTGGATCAAGCGGTTCACGGCCGCCGCCGTGCCGGGCGCGTACCTGCGGGTCATCACGCCGGGCGAGGTGCGCGCCGGCGATCCCGTGACGGTCGTCGAACGGCCGGACCACGACGTGACGATCGGCGTGACGTTCCGGGCCCTGACCCGCGAGCCCGAGCTGCTGCCCCGGCTGGTGACGGCCGAGGCGCTCCCCGACGACGTCAAGGCGCGGGTGGCACGCCGCACCTAGCCGCGCCGCACCCAGCCGCGCCGCACCGAGCCGCGCCGTACCCAGCCGCACCGAGCCGAGCCGTACCCAGCCGCACCGAGCCGAGCCGCGCCGCCGCCGCGCCGTCAGATCAGCCGACGCCGATCGGGGCGGCCCGGCGCGCCGCGACGGTGGTGGCCGCCGCGACGAACGCGCCCAGCCCGCGGGAGCGGCTGCCGGCCGGCCAGGCCAGCACGACGCGCGTCAGCGGCGCGTCCACGATGGGTACTGCCACCAGGTCGCGGCGCAGGTGCGCGCGTACCGACTCGGGCAGCACGGCCACGGTGCGGCCCAGCGCGATCAGTTGCATCAGCTGTGCCGAGTCGCGCACCAGCGGCCCGTCGCCCGTCGACTGCGCCCCCGGCCAGCGCGGCATCGTCTCACCGCGCAGATCGTCCAGCAGTATCGCCGGCCGCCCGGCCAGCGGGTGCCCCGCCGGCAGCACGGCCACCTGTCCCTGGATCAGCAACTCTTCGGTGTCGAAGCCACTCGTGTCGTCGTGCGGCGGATGCAACAGGCCCACGTCGGCCCGACCCTGGCGCAGCAGCGGAGCCTGCTCGCCGATACCGCAGACGACCACCTCCACCCGCATCGCGCCAGGTTCGGCCCCGTACCCGGAAAGGATGTCGGGCAGCAGCCCGCCGTCGGCGCCGGCCTTCATCACGAGCACCAGCCGCGGGTCCTCGCCCGCCCGCTGCGCGCGCCGCGCCGCGGCCGCCACCGCCTCCAGCGCCTTGCGCCCCTCGTGCAGCAGCACCTCGCCGGACCCGGTGAGCGCCACCCCGCGGCTGCCGCGGGTCAGCAGCGCCACCCCCATGCGCCGCTCCAGCTGCCTGATCGCGCGGGACAGCGGCGGCTGTGCGATGCCGAGGCGCTGCGCCGCGCGGCCGAAGTGCAGCTCCTCCGCGATGGCGACGAAGTACCGCAGCTCCCGCGTTTGCAGATCGTCCATACCCCCAGGGTATCGGGCCTGACTCAACCGGTCCTGGCGTGCCCGGGCGGAGAGTGCTGAAGTCCGCGCATGACTGTTGCTCTGGTGACCGGCGCCGACAAGGGAATCGGGCGCGAGATCGTCGCGCAGCTCGCCGCACTCGGCCTGACCGTGCTGCTCGGCGCGCGCGACCCGCGGCGCCGCGAGGAGGCCGCGGCCGCGCTGCGCGAGGCCGGCGGCGACGTCCACCCCGTCGCCCTGGACGTGACAGACCCCGATCCGGTACGGGCCGCCGCCGCCTCCGTCGACGAGCGGTTCGGCCGGCTGGACGTGCTGGTCAACGCTCGCGACGCTAGGCACGGACGGACCCACGGGTGGCTTCTTCAACGACGACGGCCGGTCCCGTGCTAGCCGCGCGAGCGGGCCACCCTGATCACGGCGCGCGCGGGGTAGATCGGGAGTTGCCGGCCAATCGTGCAGTCCACTGCACGAAGCTGTACCAAAGTACCGATCTCTGAGCGACACACCGCTCCCGGTGACCGGTGGGCGAGGAACGAGCGGAGGAAGACTGCCTCCCGGCCTCTGTGTGTCCGGGAACGCCGGAATGTCGGCCGCGGCACTGCGCGATGATCTTCGTGCGGCGCGGGAGCTACCCGTCAAGGTATTGACACCCTTGAAACACGGGGTCAACATTCCCTTATTGCGCTGGGAGCGCTCCCAAGATCCTGTCCTGATCAGCGAAACACCCCTCGCGAGGAGAATCAGTGATCTTCCTACCGAGCCGGCGGCCCCGCCGCGCGGCCATGGCGGCCACCGTCGCCGCCGCGCTCGTCTTCTCCGGCGTGGCCGTGTCCACGGCCTACGCGGACGACGCCGAGCAGATCCAGAACGGTACGTTCGACAGCGGCACCGCACCGTGGTGGTGGACCGGCAACCTCGCTCCGGCGGTGACCGACGGGCAGTTCTGCACCACCGTGCCCGGCGGCACCACGAACCCGTGGGACGCGATCACCGGCCAGAACGACATCACCCTCCAGAATGGAGTGTCGTACGCCCTGTCGTTCACCGCGAGCGCGAGCAAGGCGGTCGGCGTACTCGCCAACGTGCAGATGGCCGACGCGCCCTTCACCCAGCAGATCTCGCAGCCGGTGACGCTCGGCACGACGCCGCAGACCTACTCCTACGCCTTCACGTCCAATGTGGACGATGCACACCAGCAGATGGCCTTCCAGATCGGCGGCAGCGCCGACCCGTGGCAACTGTGCCTGGACGACATCTCGCTCAAGGGCGGCGCGCCGCCGCCGGTCTACGTCCCGGACACCGGCCCCCGGGTGCGGGTCAACCAGGTCGGCTACCTGCCTGCCGGCCCGAAGCAGGCCACTGTGGTGACCGGCGCGACAGACCCGCTGGCCTGGCAGTTGAAGGACTCCACCGGCGCCGTCGTCGCGTCCGGCAACGCGGCGCCGCGCGGGGTCGACGCCCCGTCCGGCCTCAATGTCCAGGACATCGACTTCACCCCATTCTCCGGTACGGGTACCGGATACACCCTCGTCGCCGACGGTGAGACCAGCTACCCCTTCGCCATCGACGGCGGCGTCTACACGTCGCTCCGCTCGGACGCCCTGCAGTTCTTCTACATCCAGCGCAGCGGCGTCGCCATCGACGGCAACCTGGTGGGCCAGCAGTACGCGCGCCCGGCCGGCCACGTCGGCGTGGCACCCAACCAGGGTGACACCAGCGTGCCCTGCCAGCCCGGCGGGTGCGACTACCGGCTGAACGTGGCCGGCGGCTGGTACGACGCGGGCGACCACGGCAAGTACGTCGTCAACGGCGGCATCGCGACCGCGCAGTTGCTCGGCGAGTTCGAGCGCACCAAGACGGCGGCCAGTGCCCGGCCGAGTGCACTCGGCGACAGCACGCTGCGCGTACCGGAGCGGGGCAACGGCGTGCCGGACGTCCTCGACGAGGCGCGTTGGGAGCTGAACTTCATGGTCGCCATGCAGGTACCTTCCGGGCCTTTGGCGGGCATGGTGCACCACAAGGTGCACGACCAGAACTGGACCGGCCTGCCGCTGCAGCCGCAGAACGATCCGCAGCTGCGCGAGCTGCACCCACCCTCGACCGCGGCGACCCTGAACCTGGCCGCCGCCGCGGCACAGGGCGCCCGGCTGTTCGCCCCGTACGACCTTCCCTACGCGCAGCGGTTGCTGGCGGCGGCGAAGACGGCGTACGCGGCGGCCAGGGCGCACCCGGCGATCTACGCTCCCGGCTCGGACAGCAACGGCGGTGGCGGGTACGACGACACCAACGTGACGGACGAGTTCTACTGGGCGGCGGCCGAGCTGTTCATCACGACCGGGGACGTGGCGTACCGGGCCGACCTGCTCGCCTCCCCGCACGAGAGCGACGACATCTTCGCGCCGTCCGGCTTCGGCTGGCAGTCCGTCGGCGCGTTGGGCCGGCTGGACCTGGCCACGGTACCGAACCTGCTGCCGGCCGCCGAGCTGGCCAAGGTACGCACCTCCGTGGTCGCCGGCGCCGACAAGTACCTGGGCATCCTGGGTGCGCAGGCGTGGGGGCTGCCGCTGCCGGCCGACTCCTACGTCTGGGGCTCGAACAGCAACATCCTGAACAACCTCCAGGTCATCGCGACCGCGTTCGACCTGACCGGGTCGTCGAAGTACCGCGATGGCGTGCTGCGGGGCATGGACTACCTCTTCGGCCGCAACGCGCTCAACCACTCGTACGTCACCGGGTACGGGACGGTGTCCTCGCAGAACCAGCACACCCGCATCTACGCGCACGAGCTCGACCCGAACCTGCCCAACCCGCCCGCCGGCTCGCTGTCCGGCGGCGCCAACGCGGTTCCCGGCGACCCGTTCGCGCAGCGGCTGCTGACCGGGTGCAAGCCGCAGTTCTGCTACGTCGACGACATCCAGTCGTACTCGACCAACGAGGTCGCCATCAACTGGAACTCGGCGCTGTCCTGGGTTGCCGCCTTCGCGGCCGACCAGGGTACCGGCGCCGCGTCCCCGGCTGCGACGTGCCGCGCGTCGTACGCCTCGCCGGGTGTCCGCACGGGCGGGTTCGGCACGCTCGTGACGGTCACCAACACGGGGCGCCGGACCGTCAACGGCTGGAGCCTGGTGTGGGCCTTCACCGGCGGCCAGAAGGTGACCAGGGCGGTCGGCGCGGACGCCAGGCAGGACGGGCCGGTGGTGACGGCGGCGGACGCGGACTTCAACCGGTCGATCAGACCGGGAGAGTCGGTGACGTTCGCCATCCTCGCCACCAACCCGGCCGGCTTCGCCAACGCGGCACCGAGCCTGTTCCGGCTCAACGGTTCGGTCTGCGTCACCTGACCCGGATGGGCGCGGGGTCCACCGGGACCCCGCGCCCACCCGCGTAAGCTGGTATGTCGTGAGTCTCACCATCGGGATCGTCGGCCTGCCCAACGTCGGCAAGAGCACCCTGTTCAACGCCCTCACCAAGAACGACGTGCTCGCCGCGAACTACCCGTTCGCCACCATCGAGCCCAACGTGGGCGTCGTCGGGCTGCCCGACCCCCGGCTGGGCAGGCTCGCCGAGATATACGACTCCCAGAAGGTGATCCCGGCCCCCGTCTCGTTCGTCGACATCGCCGGGCTGGTGCGCGGCGCCTCCAAGGGCCAGGGCCGGGGCAACGCCTTCCTCGCCAACATCCGCGACGCCGCCGCCATCTGCCAGGTCGTCCGGGTCTTCTCCGACCCCAACGTGGTGCACGTCGACGGGAAGATCTCGCCGCGCGACGACATCGAGACCATCAACACCGAGCTGATCCTGGCCGATCTCCAGACCCTGGAGAAGGCCGTACCCCGGCTGGAAAAAGAGGCGAAGCTCCGCAAGGACCGGGCGGCCGTCGCCGCCGCGGCCGGTGCGGCCGCGACACTGCTCAACGGGGGTACCACCCTCTACGCCGGTGCGGCGACGGCCGGCATCGACGTCGCCGAGCTGCGTGAGCTGCACCTGTTGACGACCAAGCCGTTCCTGTACGTCTTCAACGTCGACGAGGACGAGCTGGGCAACGCGGAGCTGCTCGACGAGCTGCGCGCACTGGTCGCACCGGCCGAGGCGGTGTTCATGGACGCGAAGATCGAGTCGGAGCTGATCGACCTGCCCGAGTCCGAGGCGCGCGAACTGCTGGAGTCGATCGGTCAGCCGGAGCCGGGGCTGCACCAGCTGATCCGGGTGGGCTTCCGCACCCTTGGTCTGCAGACCTATCTGACCGCCGGGCCGAAGGAGGCCCGGGCCTGGGTGATTCCGACCGGAGCGACCGCACCCGAGGCAGCCGGCGTGATCCACTCGGACTTCCAGCGCGGCTTCATCAAGGCCGAGATCGTCTCGTACGACGACCTGATGGCGGCGGGCTCGATGGTCGCGGCCCGGTCGGCCGGCAAGGCACGCATCGAGGGCAAGGACTACGTCATGCGCGACGGCGACGTGGTCGAGTTCCGCTTCAATGTCTGAGCACGCCGGAGCCGTTTTGTGGCGGAGGCGTGTCCAGACGTACAGCTTCAACGTCTGACTCCGGCCGCGTCCGCCGCTGGTGCGAGATCTTGGCGGCAATGGCACCGGATCCGATGCCATTGGCGCCAAGGTTCAGCATTCCGGGCCGTTCTGCGGATGACCCCTTGCGAGGGGTCCGGGGACAATGTACCCACGGGGGCTCCGGAAGGTTGCCCTCGAAAGGCCGAGTGGGTTGGAATGGGATCACCAACGAGGCGGCGGGCAGACGTCGTCGTATGGCTCACCTTTGGCCTGGGGGTGGTCACGACGGCATTTGGTGTGGGGTTCGCGGTGTCGAACTCCAACGGCACCCGCACCTCGGTGCCCGAGCAGGTCGTGGCGGCGGTCATCGGTTCTCTCGGCGCGGGCGTCGTGGGAGCGGCGCTCAGCATACTGATCGCGAACCTGGCAGATCGCGACGGCCGGGACGACATCACAAGACTCCTGGCACACATGTTGGGCGCCCGGTTCACCTCGGATGACAGCGAGCTCTCGTTGTTGCGAACCAACTGGCACCACTATCACATCACGACGGTCGACGGGCGATACGTCTGGCGGTACGTTCAATACCGCTCCGATCGATGGTCGACGGTCGTCGGATCGCTTCGCTACCACCATCGGGTCACCGACGGCCAGAGCCACGCGTACGAATTCGATTCCGAGGTGGGGATACGCGGAAGCCATCTCCTCATACTGTCCAACGGTTCCCACGGTGAACTCGGCGCACAGGCAACCGAGATCTTCCCCTTGTTCCTCATCCATGGCTATCGCCCGCGCCACGGTGGGATCGGCACCTATCGCACGTGGGACAACAGAAACATCATCGGCAAGACGATCCTGAGCCGTGACCTGCTCGCCCCGGCGGACGAGGACGGCGCGATCGCGGACAGCCATTTCGCCCAGCTCGACGGCATCTGGGACGCCGATTTCGGCGGGCAGCATGACCTCCTGCCGTCCGCGCAACAGAGCCCGTCAACCAGCCACTGACGCCTGAGTGCCTGCCGGACGGTCAGAGGGCGACGATGGCGCGGTACGCGTCCTCGATGCGCGCGGCGAGCGCGACCTCACCGGCCGTCAGCGCGCCGCCGTCAGGCGTGCAGAGCTGGATCTGCGTGTACCCGTTGAGCCGGCGTATGGTGGGCTGCGACTGGAGAGCGTCGGCCGCGACCTTGATACGTTCGGTGAGCGCCGCATGCTGCGTATCGTCGATCCGCAGCGTACGTTTGATCTCGCTTCCCTCGCGTGTCCACCCAGCTAGTAGAGCCAGCGCGTCGTTGAGGTTGTCACCATTGGAGTCGCCTCGCCACGGAGCGCGCACGGCCCACCTCCCCCTGGCATCGTTGCCGGCTTGTGGCCGAACTGTCGCCTGAACGTTGTACGTGTGGCCCCCAGTGTTGCCGCCGAGGAACCCTCTGTCCACGCCCACATATCCGTCAAGGAGGGCACGGGTCGGGCGAATCGAACGAGGAATGTCCATACGGCCGATGGGTTGCCGCCTGCCGTCATCCGCAGGGTGCCGGGCCGGATACCGAATGCTTCGTTGATCTGGCAGGCTGTTGCGTCGTGCATACCGAGCGATCCACGCCGCAGATCATCGTCGGTGCCGCCATCCTCGACCGCGGTCGGGTCCTCGCCTGCGCACGGGCGGATCCGCCCGCCATGGCCGGGCGGTGGGAGTTCCCGGGGGGCAAGGTGGAGGTGGGCGAGACCGATGTCGAGGCACTCGTCCGGGAGTGCGAGGAGGAGTTGGGGGTGCGGGTGACCATCGGAACCCGGGTGGGCGGCGACGTGCCGCTGGCCCACGGACGGGCGATCCTGCGCGTGTACCAGGCGCGGCTGTCCAACGGCGACGTGCCGCAGCGCCTGGAGCACGCCGAGCTGCGCTGGCTCGCCGGGCACGAGCTGGACAGCGTGGACTGGCTGCCGGCCGACGCGCCGATCGTCGCCGCGCTGCGTCCGCTGCTCGGGTGACCGCGTGCCTGCGTTGACATATCCGGAAGTGGGAGCGACCCGCTCGGGGGAGATGCCGGACGGGTACCGGCGGATCCGGGGGCGCGCTGCCGTCGGTACCGGAGAAAGGGTCTTCGCCGCCGCGGCCCGCACGGTCGCCACCTTCGACATGCAGCGCGGCGCGGGGTTGCGGGTGCGCACCGCGGCGCCGCGGGCCGCGCTCGGCGTGGAAATGGCCTCGGGCCTGGGCGTCGGCCCGCTGCGGGTGTGGGCGCCGTGCCAGGTCGTGTGGGTGGTGGAGGAGCCCATGCGGTACGGGTACGGGTACGGCACGCTGCCCGGCCACCCGGAGCGCGGCGAGGAGGGGTTCCTCGTCTCGATCGAGCCGGACGGGTCGGTCTGGTTCGAGGTGCGGGCGTTCAGCCGGCCGGCCAGCCGTCTGGTGCGGCTGGCCGACCCGCTGGTGAACCTGTTCCAGGACTACGTGACCGACCGGTACCGGGACTCGGTGCGCCGGCAGGCGACCTACGGTTAGCCCTCAGGCGTCGATCTGGTCGCGACGGAAGATCTTGCGGCCGAGCCAGACGATCGGGTCGTACCGCTTGTCGACCACGCGCTCCTTCATCGGGATGATCGCGTTGTCCGTGATCTTGATGTGCTCCGGGCACACCTCCGTGCAGCACTTGGTGATGTTGCAGTACCCGAGCCCCTGCTCGGCCTGGGCGAAGTCCTTGCGATCGTCCTTGGCGTCGAGCGGGTGCATGTCCAGCTCGGCGGCCCGGATGAACAGCCGCGGTCCGGAGAACGCGCGCTTGTTCTCCTCGTGGTCGCGGACCACGTGGCAGGTGTTCTGGCAGAGGAAGCACTCGATGCACTTGCGGAACTCCTGCGAGCGGTCCACGTCGACCTGCTGCATCCGGTAGTCGCCCGGCTTGAGGTCCGCGGGCGGCGCGAAGGCCGGCATCTCGCGCGCCTTCTCGTAGTTGAAGGCAACGTCGGTCACCAGGTCGCGCACCACCGGGAAGGTACGCAGCGGCGTGACGGTCACCGTCGCGCCATCCTCGTACGTGCTCATCCGGGTCATGCAGCCCAGGCGCGGCTTGCCGTTGATCTCCATGGAGCAGGAGCCGCACTTGCCGGCCTTGCAGTTCCACCGCACCGCGAGGTCGGGTGCCTGGGTGGCCTGCAGCCGGTGGATGACGTCGAGGACGACCTCGCCCTCGTTGACCTCGACCTGGAAGTCTTCGAGGCGGCCACCGGCGGCGTCGCCGCGCCACACCCGGAAATGCCGTACGCCCATCAGTTCTCGTCCTTCCCCATGGCGTCGAACTCCGCCAGCTCTTCCTCGGTCAGATACTTCGACATTTCGGTGCGGTCGAACAGCGCCAGCAGTTCGGCGGGCATCTTCGGCAGCGGCTTGCGGGTCAGCGCCACCTCGCCGGACGGTGCGATGGAGCAGACCAGGTTGACCTGGCGCCAGGCCGGCTCCATCTTCGGGAAGTCCTCCCGGGTGTGCCCGCCCCGGGACTCCTCCCGCTCCAGCGCCGCCTTTGCCGCGCACTCGGCGACGAGCAGCATGTTGCGCAGGTCGAGCGCGAGGTGCCAGCCGGGGTTGAACCGGCGTCCACCCGGGGCGGAGAGGTTGCTGGCGCGCTCCCGCAGGTCGGCGAGCTTCTTGAGCGACTCTTCCAGTTCTGACTTGCGCCGGATCAGGCCGACCAGGTCCTGCATCGTCTGCTGCAGGTCGTGCCACACGTCGTACGGGTTGTCGCCGCCCTCGTGGGCCAGCGGAGCCAGGGCGGTCTCCACCGCGGCGTCCAGGTCGTCCGAGGCGATCGTGGGCCGGCCACCGAGCCCGTCTGCGTGGCGCGCCGCGTACTCGCCCGCCCGCTTGCCGAAGACCAGCAGGTCGGACAGGGAGTTGCCACCGAGGCGGTTGGAGCCGTGCATGCCACCGGACGACTCCCCGGCGGCGAACAGGCCTTCGACGTCGCCGCCGGTCGCGCCGGTGTCCGGGTCGACCTCCACGCCACCCATCACGTAGTGGCAGGTGGGTCCGATCTCCATCGGAGAAGCGGTGATGTCGACGTCGGCCAGCTCCTTGAACTGGTGGTACATCGACGGCAGTCGCTTGTGGATGAACTCGGCCGGGCGGCGCGAGGCGATGTCGAGGTAGATGCCGCCGGCGGGGGTACCGCGTCCGGCCTTGATCTCCGAGTTGATCGCGCGGGCCACCTCGTCACGGGGGAGCAGTTCGGGCGGGCGCCGGTTGTGGTCGGGGTCGGTGTACCAGCGGTCCGCCTCCTCCTCGGTCTCCGCGTACTGCTTGCGGAACACGTCGGGGACGTAGTCGAACATGAACCGCTTGCCCTCGGAGTTCTTCAGGACGCCGCCGTCGCCGCGTACGGACTCGGTGACCAGGATCCCCTTGACCGACGGGGGCCAGACCATGCCGGTCGGGTGGAACTGGACGAACTCCATATTGATCAGGGTGGCCCCGGCCCGCAGCGCCAGCGCGTGCCCGTCCCCGGTGTACTCCCAGGAATTGGAGGTGACCTTCCAGGATTTGCCGATGCCGCCGGTGGCCAGCACGACGGCGGGCGCCTCGAACAGGACGAACTCGCCGGTCTCCCGGTAGTACCCGAACGCGCCCGCCACCTTCGGCACCGGCGCGGTGCGGTCCAGCACCAGCTCGACGATGGTGGTCTCGGCGAACACCTTGATGCCGCTGTCGTAGTCGCCGGTCGCCGCGAAGTCCTCCTGCTGCAGCGAGACGATCTTCTGCTGCAGGGTCCGGATCAGCTCCAGCCCGGTACGGTCGCCGACGTGCGCCAGGCGCGGGTACTCGTGGCCGCCGAAGTTGCGCTGGGAGATCTTGCCGTCCTTGGTGCGGTCGAACAGCGCGCCGTAGGTCTCCAGCTCCCAGATCCGGTCCGGCGCCTCCTTCGCGTGCAGCTCGGCCATCCGGAAGTTGTTGAGGAACTTCCCGCCGCGCATGGTGTCCCGGAAGTGGACCATCCAGTTGTCTTTGCTGTTCACGTTGCCCATGGCGGCCGCCGCGCCGCCCTCGGCCATCACCGTGTGCGCCTTGCCGAACAGCGACTTGGAGATGATCGCCGTCTTCTTGCCGGCGAGCCGGGACTCGATGGCGGCGCGCAGGCCGGCACCGCCGGCACCGATCACCACGACGTCGTACTGGTGTCGTTCTATGTCACTCATCGTCCATCACCTCAGCCGATGAACCGCAGGTCGGAGATCCAGCCGGCGGACACGGCCATCACGTAGAAGTCGGTCAGCGCCAGGGTGCCCAGGGTGATCCAGGCCAGGAGCATGTGCCGGGCGTTGAGCTTGGAGACGAAGATCCAGAACCGGTACCGCAGCGGATGCTTCGAGAAGTGCCTGAGCCGGCCGCCGGTGATGTGCCGGCAGGAATGGCAGGACACCGTGTAGCCCCAGAGCAGCACCACGTTGGCGAGCAGCACCAGGTTGCCCAGCCCGAACCCGAAGCCCTTGGTGCCGTGGAACGCCACGATCGCGTCGTACGTGTTGATGACGGAGATGATCACCGCGGCGTAGAAGAAGTAGCGGTGCAGGTTCTGCACGACCAGCGGGAAGCGCGTCTCGCCGGTGTACTTCTTGTGCCCGTCCGGCACGGCACAGGCCGGCGGCGACATCCAGAAGCTGCGGTAGTAGGCCCTGCGGTAGTAGTAGCAGGTGAGCCGGAACAGCAGCAGGAACGGCAGGGTCAGCGCGGCGTACGGGATGAGCGCGTTGGCCGGCAGGAAGCGCCCGAACTCGGCGGCGTGCGGATCGCAGCCGTTGGAGATGCAGGGCGAGTAGAACGGGGTGAGGTAGTGGTAACCGGGTCCCTCGGCGAAGTACCACTTCTGCATGAAGAGGTGGATGGTGCCGTACGCCAGCCACGCCACCAGGCCCAGTACGGTGAGGAGCGGGGGAAGCCACCACCGGTCGGTGCGCAACGTCCTGGCCGCGACCGCGGCGCGCGGCCTGGGCGCGCCGGGTACCGGCTTCGTTGCCGTCGTCGTCATCGTTTTTCCGCTCCCTGACGGGCGAGTTCGAGAATGTGCGTTAACACGTTACGCCGAGGTAATCGGCGACCCTGCGCAAGGGAGTCTGGCGTGTGACGGGCTCGGTACGGAAGTCGTGACGTCACATCCGGGCGGACATGTGCACAACTTCACTCACCCTGACGCGCCGGAGAGTAGAGGTCCGGTCACTCTGGATCATCCGGAGGCGCCGCCGGTGAACTGCCAGGATGCGAGGCGCAGGGCGGGTGCGCTGTAGCCCGCGGCGGGCCAGTTGCCCGGCAGCGTGGTGGCGTGGGTACCGGTGCCGAGCACCGCGCCGGGCGCCAGGGCCCGCGGGTACGACTGGGTGAAGCGGAAGTTGCGCAGCGGCCGGGTCGGCTCGCCGTGCTCGATCAGCCAGACCCCGTTGCGGGTCAGGCCGGTCACCACGAGCGACTTCGGGTCCAGCACGCGGGTGTACCAGTGGTCGGTCACCAGGATGCCGCGCTCCACTCCCGACACCAGCTCCGCCACCGACGAGTCCACCACCGGCCCGGCCACCTCGGCCGCCGAGGCACCCCGGGCCGGCATCAGCAGGAGGTTCCCGGCGATCGCCCCGAACCGGCCGTCGCCCAGCGCGTGCCCGGTCGACTCCGCGCCGGCTTCCGCCGCGGTGCGCCGGTCGTGCGTCACCGCCGAGGTGACGCCGCCGGCCACCAGCTCCAGCCGCGGCTTCGGGGTGCCCTGCACGTCGAACGGCAGCCCGGGCGCACCCGTCCGGGTCGCGTCGTCGAGCAGCGTCACCGACGGGTCGAACTGCGCCGCGCCCAGTCGCGCGAACGACCGGCGCTCGTTGACCGCCTTGCCGTTGAAGCCGTACACGGCGAGGAAGTAGAGGATGTCACTCACCGCGGCGGGTTCCAGCACCACCTGGTACCGGCCGGGTGGCAGCTCGACCGGGTCGGTGCCGGCCAGTGCCTTGGCGGCGGCGCGCGCACCGAGTGTGGCTCCGTCCACATCGGACAGCCGCACCCCCGCGGCGCGCGCCGTGCCGTCGGAGGACGCGGTGCGGGCGACTCCGTCCAGCGCCGCCTGGGTGGTCGCCGCGGCGGCGGACTGGCCGGCCGAGTTGGCGAACTGGGTCGCCCAGTGCTGCGTGCTGGCGTAACCGGCGGCGGACAGGCCGGCCGCGGCGTCCACGAACGCCCGTACCTGCGCCGCGCGGTCGGCCGGCGAGGCGGCCAGGATGCGCTCGTCGACCTTTTCGCCGCCCGGCGCCGGGGTGGGTGGGCAGAGTCCCGGCCAGCCCGGGTCGGGCGGGCACAGCCGGGCTGCCTGACAGGCCTGCTCGACCAGGTCGCGCAGCCCGTCGGTCGCGGTGAGAGTGGTGGTACGGGCGGCGGTGCGGCCCTCGATGTGCAGCCGCAGCCGCACGGTGGTCGTGGTGTCGGCGACGTTCTGGTGGATGTACGAGTTGGCGAAGCGGGTCAGCCCGAGGGTCGCCCGCTCCACGAGCACCTCGGCCTGCGCGCCCGGCCCGGCCAGCTGGCGTACGAGATCGAGCACCTGTGCGGCGATCATCCCCGTACCCCCACGCGCACATTCCGGAAGCGGGCCGGTGCCGCCGGATGCCCGGTGTGGCCGGTCTGCAACGGCTGCCCCTTGCCGCAGTTGGGGGTGCCCCAGGCGACGAGGTCCGCGGACAGCATGTCCATCGACTGCCAGAAGCGTGGCCCCACGCCGGTGTAGGTCGGGTTGCGCAGCATCCGGCCGACCCGCCCGTTCTTCACCTCCCAGCCGATCTCGCAGCCGAACTGGAAGTTGAGCCGCTTGTCGTCGATCGACCAGGACCGGTTGGTCTCCATGTACACGCCGTCGTCCGTGGCGGCGACGATCTCGTCCAGCGTGTGCGGGCCGGGGCGCAGCCCGACGTTGGTCATGCGTACCATCGGCAGCCGCGCCCAGCCGTCGGCCCGCACGCTGCCGGCGTAGTCCAGCCCGGCGACCGCGGCACTGTCCCGGCCGGCGAGCACGCCCACCCACTGGCCCTCCCGTACCGCGTCCCGGGCGGTGGCCGGGGTGCCCTCGTCGTCGAAGCCGAACGAGCCGAGCGCGCCCGGTACCGACGGGTCGATGACGATGCTCATCAGCTCGGAGCCGTACCGCAGGTTGCCCAGCCGGGCGAGGTCGAGCCAGGAGGTACCGGCGAAGCCGGCCTCCCAGCCGAGGATGCGGTCCAGCTCGATGGCGTGGCCGACGGACTCGTGGATCTGCAGCGCCATCTGCTCGCCGCCGAGGATCAGCGTGGTCTCGCCGGCCGGGCAGGGCGGCGCGGTCAGCAGCGCCCGCGCCTCCTCGGTGATCCGGGTGGCGTGTGCCGCCAGGTCCAGCTCGGTGACCAGTTCCCAGCCGCGGGTGCCGTACTGGCCGCGGTAGCACGGGTAGGAGCGGCGCTGCGTCTCACCGTCGCCGACCACGGTGCTCGCGATGCCGCCGCCGCACTCCCGGATGTGCTGGTCGATCCGGTGCCCCTCGGAGGAGACGAACCACTTGCGGGTGTCCCAGATCTGGTACAGGCCCTCGGCGATGTCCGCCCCTGCCCGGTGCGCCTCGCCGGTCGCGCCGACGAGCAGGTCACCCTTGTCGGACAGCGGCACACCGAGCGGGTCCACCTGGCACTCGCTCGCCCAGGAGGCCACCACCGGCGCGGCCGGTACCAGATCGGCAGGCGGACCGGGCACGGCGGCGGACGCGGCCGCGATCGCGGCGGCGCGGGCCCCGGCGTCCCGCACGGCACTGCCGGACAGGTCGGGTGCGGCGAAGAAGCCCCAGCAGGAGCCGACCAGCGCCCGCACCCCGATGCCGGCGTCCTCGCCCTGATCGAGGTCCTCGATCTCGCCGTTGCGGGCGGACATCGACTCGCGGCGGCGGTGCATCACCCGGGCGTCCGCGTAGCGCGCGCCGGCAGCCAGCGCCGCCTCGACCGCACCGGACGCCGCGTCGAAATGGGTCACGTGGCGACTTTACGTGTCGGCGAGCGTGTTGATCGAGCGAGCCATGGACAGGTCGGCCTCGGTGACCCCGCCCGCGGAGTGGGTCGCCAGCCGGAAGGTGACGGTGCGCCAGCGGATGTCGATGTCCGGGTGATGGTCGGCCGCCTCGGCGGCCGCGGCAACGGCGTCGACGAGGCGGATCCCGTCCAGGAACGTGGGCGCGGTCACCGCGCGACTGATCTCGTCCGGATCGCCGGACCAGCCGGGCAGGTCGGCGAGGCCCGCCGCGAGCTGCTCTGCCGAAAGCACAGTAGCCATGGTCAAGACTCTACTGGCTGCCACTCGCCCCGCACCGGCCGCGCCCGCTCCGCGAGCGCGCCGAATCCCGCAAGATCCGCACAACTTCATTGACGTTGCGGTGTCGGGGGCCGCCTGACACCGCAAGTTCGATGAAGCTGCGGTGATCTTGGGGCTAGCTGAGGGAGCGGCGGAGGAAGGCGAGTTCGAAGCGGAGGAGGCGCTCGGCGATGCCGCCGGCGGCCATGTGGCTGGCGCCGGTCAGCGGTACCACGGCGTGCGGGCGGCCCGCGGCGAGCAGCGCGCCGGACAGGCGCAGCGTGTGCGCCGCCACCACGTTGTCGTCGGCCAGGCCGTGAATGATCAGCATCGGCCGCGCGTCCGCCGGGCGAACCGGCGGCTCCGCGGCCAGCTCGACGAGGCTGTGGTGGGCGTACACGTCCGAGCCGTCGTCCGGCATGCCCAGATACCGCTCCGTGTACGCCGTGTCGTACAGCTCCCAGTCGGACACCGGCGCGCCGAGGACCGCCGCGTGGTAAACGTCCGGGCGGCGCAGGACCGCGAGGCCGGCCAGCCAGCCGCCGAACGACCAGCCCCGGATCGCCACCCGTTCCAGGTCGAGGTCGGGGTGCTTGTCCACCAGTGCGCGCAGCGCGTCGACCTGGTCGGTGAGCACCACGTCCGCCAGCCGGCGGTGCACCACCTTCTCGAAGCTCGGCGACACGCCCGGGGTACCGCGGTTGTCCACCACGACCACCGCGTACCCCTGGTCGGCCCACCACTGCTTCTCCAGCCAGCGCGCCCGGGTGGCGAGCACCTCCTGGTGCGCCGGCCCGCCGTAGATGTCGACCAGGACCGGCAGGCGCCGCCCGGCCACGTGCGTGCGCGGGTACAGCACGCCGGTGGGCAGCCGCCGGTCGGTGACCCGCTGCAGGGCCGGGCGGGGCGCGTACGGCGGGGTGGCCGCGAGGTTGGCCAGCTCGCCGACGACCTGGCCGGCGTGGCTGACGGTCCAGCGGGTACCGGCGTGGTCCAGTGACAGCGAGCCCACCACGATGGTGTCGCCGCCGCCGCTGCCGGTGTGCCAGCCGGGGCCCGGCGCGCTCCCGCCGATCGGCACCCGGGCCGCGTCGACGACCGGCGCGCCCGCGTGCGCGGTGACCCGGTAGAGGTACTGCTCGCTGGGCTCGCCCTCGCTCGCCTCGACGAGCAGGTCGACGCCGGACGCCGACGGCCGGCCGATCCGCCCGCAGACCCGGCGCACGTACAGGGACGGCGGGGTGAGCAGGGTGCCGTCGGCGAACAGGCAGCGCGCGTCGTACCCGTCGTGCGCCAGCTCGCCGCCGACCAGTACCCGCCCGTCCGGCAGGTACATCGGGGTACCCGGTACCGGCTCCACCCACCGCGGGTCGGCCAGCTCCGCGTGCACCTGGGTCTCGCCGGTACGGGGATCGACCGCCAGCACCAGCCCGTGCTGCTGCAGCCGGCGCAGCACCGTGATCAGCGGCCCGCCCGTCTCCGACCAGGACACCGCGACCAGGTACGGGTAGGTCTCCCGGTCCCAGTGCACGTCGACCCAGCCGCCGTCCAGGTCGAGCAGGTGCAGCGTCACCTCGGCGTTGGTCGCCCCCGCGTGCGGGTACGCGAGGGTGGTGGGCGGGCTCGCCGGCTCGGCCGGGTCGTGCAGCGTCCACCGCGGTACCCGTGCCTCGTCCACCCGCGCCGCGAGCAGCGACTGCCCGTCCGGCGCCCACCAGTACCCGCGGTACCGGCTGAACTCCTCGGCCGCGATGAACTCGGCCAGCCCCCAGGTGATGTCCTGCTCGCCCGCGATCAGCGAGTCACCGCCGTGCTCGCTGGTCGTGCGCAGCTGCCCGGCGGACACGTACGCGATGCGGGTGCCGGCCGGGTCGGGCCGCGGGTCGATGACCGAGCCCGCCGACGGTACCGGCTTGACTGTGCCGTCAGTCAGGTCGACGCGGAACAGCTCGCCGCCGAGCGCGAAGGCGGCCACCGTGGCGCTCGGGTTCGCCGCGTACGAGCCGATGCCGCTGGCGGACAGGCGCAGCCGCTCGCGCAGCGCGCGCTCCGCCGGTGGCAGGTCGGGGGAGTCTCCGGACACCAGCGCCGGTGGGTCGGCGACCAGCCGCTCCGAGCCGCTGGCGACGTCGAAGACGTACAGCCGGTCGACCGTGTCCTGCGGCCCCGTCGAGCGCAGGAAGACCACGCGGCTGCCGTCGGCCGCCACGGTCACCGCGCGCGGCGCGCCGAGCGAGAACCGGCGGGTACGGCTGGCGAGTTCCGGATACTCCATCCGACCATGATGCCGTCCCCTGGCCAGCCTGCGCGCGCGGACCGGCGGGGTCGGGTGTCCCGCGTAGAGTGTGCCGGTGACCGTAAGCGAGCCCCGGCGCATCATGTTCGTGCACGCACACCCGGACGACGAATCCATCGGTACGGGTGCCACGATGGCCCACTACGCCGCCACCGGAGCCCACGTCACGCTCGTCACCTGCACCCTCGGCGAGGAGGGTGAGATCCACGTGCCGGAGCTGGTCCAGCTGGTCGCGGCCGAGGCCGACCAGCTCGGCGGGTACCGGCTCACCGAGCTGGTCGCGGCGTGCGGCGCCCTGGGCGTGACGGACCACCGGTTTCTGGGCGGGGCCGGCCGGTTCCGCGACTCGGGCATGATGGGCACGCCCGCCAACCGGCACCCGCGCGCGTTCTGGCAGGCGGACCTGGATGCCGCCGCGCTCCTGCTCGTCGAGATCATGCGCGAGGTACGCCCGCAGGTGCTGGTCAGCGACGACGACAACGGCTTCTACGGGCACCCCGACCACATCCAGAGTCACCGGGTGGCCAGGCGCGCCGCCGAACTGGCGAGCGCCGAGGGGTTCGGGCCGCACAAGATCTACTGGAGCGCGACCCCGCGCAGCGTGCTGGAGCAGGGCTTCAAGGCGTTCGCCGACTCGGAGTTCAACCCGTTCGGCGGGGTGGAGAAGGTGGCGGACCTCCCGTTCGGCGCGTCGGACGAGCAGATCGCGGCGCGCATCGACGCGCACGACTTCGCGGAGCACAAGCTGGCCGCGCTGCGCGCACACCGGACCCAGATCCCGGCCACCTCGTGGCTGTTCACCATCGCGGCCAACTTCGGGCAGGAGTTCATGGGCGTGGAGCACTTCACCCTGGCCTCCGGCGCCAGGGGACCGGGCGACGGCCGGCACGGCTGGGAGGCCGACCTGTTCGCCGGCCTGGCACCGTGACCGGCGTCAGCGGGGCACTGCTGCGGTTCGGGGGGACCGCCGTCGGCGTGCTCCTCGGGTTCGCCACCGGTGTCTGGGAGGTCTTCCTCAGCCCGCTGTACGTCGGGCGGGTACCGCTGCCGGTCGCGCCGATCCTCGCCGTCGCCACCAACCTGGGGCTGGTCTGGTTCAGCTACTTCATCACCGGGCACAAGGGCCTGGCCCTGCTGCCCGGCGTGGCCTGGTTCGCGGTCATGATCATCAGCGCGTCCAAGACCGCTGAGGGGGACGTGCCCATCCCGGGCAGCGACTGGATGGGGCTGCTGGCCGTGCTGCTCGGCGCGCTCGCCTGGGGCATCGCGGCTTACCGGATGATCCTCGTGACCGGGACCGACCGCGCGGTTTCCGGGCCGCCGGGCGAATCCAGGCCCGCCCCTGACAAGCCCGCCACCGGCAAGCCCGGCACCGGCAAGCCCGGCACTGACAAGCCCGGCACCGACAAGCCCGGCACTGACAAGCCGGTCGGTACCGGGCGTGGGCCCAGGCCCGGGGCCCGTCCGTCCCGGCCCGGCACCCGTCCCGGGGGGCGCCGGCCGGGCGGAAACCGGGGTCGGGGCGCGGGGGCGTAGCGCTGGGTGCCGGTACCGCTATATCTTTCTGCCCAACCCCCGGACTGCGTGCGGTGAGGAGGGCATGGGTATGAGGGAGCGCTGGCTGCCGGTCGGGGTGCTGGCCGGCGTGCTGTTCGGCGTCAACGTGGCGGCGCGGTTCGTCGTCTGGCTCGTGGCGAGGTCCAACGCGAGCAAGCAGACCGCGATCGGCCTCGTCGCGGCCGGAGCGATCGGCGTCGTGATGATCGGCGCCGGGTACCTGTGGGCGCGCCGGGTGGACACCCCGCGCGTCGTCGGAGAGCTGTCCGCGGCCATCCTCGCGGGCTGTGTCTTCTCCGTGATCATCGGGCCCTTCGCGGGCGGCTCCGCGCCCTTCAAGGAGGGCGGCACGTTCTTCTACTCCGAGATCTGGCACTACCTGGCGCTGGCCGCCGGGGGCGCGATCTTCGGCGTGCTGGTCGCCATGACGCTCGGCCACGACCGGAAGTCGCAGAGCTGGAAGCGGTACGCCGAGGCCCAGAAGGCCCGGCCGCGCCGCGTGGTGTGACGCTAGCTGACCGGCGGCGCGGTGCGGGTGACGTAGGTGTGGTGCGTGCCGAAGCCGAGCCGCGCGTAGAGCGCGACGGCCGGCTGGTTCTGCTCCGGTACCTGCAGATACGCCGTGTGCGCGGCCGCCTCGCCCAGCCCGGCCGCCCACGCCGCCAACGCCCGCACGACGTGCCGGGCCAGGCCACGCCGGCGGGCCGGCGGCGCCACCTCGACCAGACCGAGGTGCAGCCGGTGCAGGGTGACCGCGCCGCGGGCGGCGGCGAGCAGCGTGCCGTCCGGCGCCCGTACCGCGGCGAACGTGACCAGCGGGGGAGCGGTCAGCAGGTGCACGGCGGCCGGCGGGAGGCCGTTCTTGCGATCGGCGACCATGGCCAGCCAGTCCGGCGCCGGTGCCGCCGCCAGGGCGACCGGCGGCAGGTCCGGCCCGCCGTCGCCGGCCAGCACCGCGGCCAGGGGTGCGGCCTGCACGAGGGTCGTCGGCGAACGGTCCCAGCCGCGCTCGTCCAGGGCGGCGTCCACCTGCGCGGCCAGGGGCAGTGGCACGTTGATCCGGGCGGGCAGCCCGCGGGACGCGTACCACATCTGCACCTCGTCGATGGCCGCGGACAGCGACCGGCCCGGGTCGCCCAGCGGCAACGCGGAGTTGCCCCGTCCGGTCCACCCGTCGGCCGCGCGCAGCAACCACTCGCCCAAGCTGGCCGTGTCCGGCGCGGGCCAGGCCAGCGCCGCGGCCCGCTCCAGCGCGGCGATGTCCGCGCCGGCCGGCCTCCGCCGCGCCGGCACCCGCTTGGCCCGCACAATCTCTGTCCGGGGTACGCGCACCAGCCCGCTCCTGGTCTGCACCGTGACCTGCATCTCGTCGATCGCGACGAGGTGCCCGAGCGCGTCCGAGAAGACCGGACGATCGCCGCGTATCCCAACGATTCGGCGCACCACCACGCGCTGTCCGAGATCTTGTGGCCCCAGCACCGTCTCCCTCCCTCCCGGGCGAGATACTAGGCTCTAACCGCGCGCGGTTTTCGCGGCGTGAGTGCTGGCGGCGAGGTGGCGGCCTGGCACGAAAGCCGTGACCCAGGACCTTCGGAGGACGACCCGTGACCTATATCATCGCCGAGCCCTGCGTCGATGTGATCGACAAGGCATGCATCGAGGAGTGCCCGGTCGACTGCATCTACGAGGGCAACCGGATGCTTTACATCCACCCCGATGAGTGCGTTGACTGCGGGGCGTGTGAGCCGGTGTGCCCGGTCGAGGCGATCTTCTACGAGGACGACGTACCGGCACAGTGGAAGGACTACGTCTCCGCCAACTACGAGTTCTTCGAGGACCTCGGCTCGCCCGGCGGTGCGTCCAAGATCGGCAAGATCGCGAAGGACGCCGCGGTCGTGGCCGCCGCACCGCCACGCGAGGTCGAGCACTGACGATGGTGCCGGTCCTGGGAGCGCGGCTGTCGGCCGGGCTCCCTGACTTCCCGTGGGACCTGCTCGAGCCGGCCAAGGCCAGGGCCGCCGCGCACCCCGGCGGGTTGGTGGACCTGTCCATCGGCACGCCGGTCGATCCGGTCCCCGACGTCGTCCGGCAGGCGCTGGCGGGGGCGGCGAACGCGCCCGGGTACCCGCTGACCGCCGGCACCCCGGCGCTGCGCGAGGCGATCGAGAGCTGGGTGCGGCGCGCGTGTGCCGCGGCCCCCGGATACGGCGTGCTGCCCACGATCGGGTCGAAGGAGCTGGTCGCCTGGCTGCCCACGCTGCTGGGCATCGGGCCGGGCGACGCGGTGGTGATCCCGCGCGTGTGCTACCCGACCTACGAGGTGGGCGTGCGGCTGGCCGGGGCCGCGGTGATCCGCAGCGACTCGCTGACCGCGGTCGGCCCGGCGCCGGTCAGGCTGGTCTGGGTCAACTCGCCGGGCAACCCGACCGGGCGGGTGCTGCCCGCGACCCACCTGCGCAAGGTGGTCGACTGGGCGCGCGAGCGCGGCGCGGTGGTGGCGAGCGACGAGTGCTACCTGCCGCTGGGCTGGGAGAGCACGCCGGTCTCGGTGCTGTCGGTCTGCCCGGACGGGTACCGCAACGTGCTCGCGGTGCACTCCCTGTCCAAGCGGTCCAACCTGGCCGGGTACCGGGCCGGCTTCGTCGCCGGCGACCCGTCGATCGTGGCGGAACTGCTGGCGGTGCGCCGGCACGCGGGCATGATGGTGCCGGCGCCGGTACAGGCGGCGATGGTGGCCGCGCTCGGCGACGAGTCGCATGTGGACGCACAGCGCGAGCGGTACGGCCGGCGCCGCGCGCTGCTGCGGGAGGCGCTGCTGGGCGCCGGGTTCGCGATCGAGCACTCGGAGGCGGGGCTCTATCTCTGGGCGACGCGCGACGAGGACTGCTGGTCCACTGTGGACTGGCTCGCGGCCCGGGGCATCCTGGCGGCACCTGGCGCGTTCTACGGGCCTACCGGTACCCGCCACGTGCGGCTCGCCCTGACGGCCCCGGACGAGCGCATCCAGGCAGCGGTGGACCGCCTCAGCGCTGGCGCGGTGATCATCCGAGCTGCGCCCTGACCACGGGCCGAGGCTTGACCCACGACGGGCCGAGGCCTTGATCGTGTTGGTGCCCGAGGGCCAGGCGGGGATCAGTCGTTGGCGTGGAGGGCGGCGTTGAGGGCGGTGCCGCGTCCGTCGCGTGGTCGGGCCTCCAGCGCTCCCGAGACCGAGTTGCGCCAGAACAGCAGGCCGGCCACGCCGGACAGCTCGCTCGCCTTGACGACCCGGGCGCCGGGCAGCGTCACCTTCGAGCCGGCCGTGACGTAGCAGCCCGCCTCCACGATGCAGTCGTCGCCGAGCGAGATGCCGATGCCGGCGTTCGCGCCGATCAGGCAGCGCTCGCCCACCCGGATGACCTCCTTGCCGCCGCCCGAGAGGGTGCCCATGATGGACGATCCGCCGCCCACGTCCGAGCCGTCGCCGATCACGACGCCCGCCGAGACGCGGCCTTCGATCATGGACGTGCCGAGGGTACCGGCGTTGTAGTTCACGAACCCCTCGTGCATCACGGTGGTACCGGGTGCGAGGTGCGCGCCGAGCCGCACCCGGTCCGCGTCCGCCATGCGCACACCGCTGGGTACGACGTAGTCCGCCATCCGGGGGAACTTGTCCACCCCGTACACGGCCAGCCGGCCGCCGTCCCCGCGCACCCGCGCCTGCAGTTCGGCCGCCCGGTCCGGCGGGCAAGGGCCGGCCGAGGTCCAGGCGACGTTGGCCAGCAGGCCGAAGATCCCGTCGAGATTCACCTCGTGCGGCTTGACCAGCCGGTGCGAGAGCAGGTGCAGGCGCAGGTAGACGTCGGACGCGTCGGCCGGCGGGTCGGCGAGCGTGTCGATCACCGTGTGCACCGGATCGACGCGCAGGCCGGGCAGCGCGCCGGCGCCGGCACCCGCCGGGGGGGCCGGCTGGTCGCCGGGAGCGCCGAGGCCGAGCCGGCCCGTCGGGTACCAGGCGTCGAGCACCTGACCGGCGTCGGTCACCGTGGCCAGGCCGACGCCCCAGGCCGAGGAGGCGAGAAACTGCTGCATATGAGCTAGGTTATCGTGCGGCGCGGCCGCTGCTCCCGTACGCATCAGTAGGGTGTGTGGGTGGCCATTCTGGAACCCGACACCCTCGCCGATCCGGTGGCGCTGACCAGGGCGCTGGTCGACATCGAGTCCGTCTCCGGCAACGAGCGCGAGATCGCCGACGCGGTCGAGCAGGCCCTGCGCCGCGCCGCCCACCTGTCGGTGCGCCGCTGCGGCAACACGCTCGTCGCGCGTACCGAGTTGGGGCGCGCCCGGCGGGTGGTGCTCGCCGGCCATCTCGACACGGTACCGATCGCGGACAACTTCCCGTCCACTGTGGACGGGGACGTGCTGCACGGCTGCGGTACCTCGGACATGAAGTCCGGCACCGCCCTCGCGCTGTGGCTCGCGGCGACCGAGACCGGCCCCCGGTACGACGTGACCTACTTCTTCTACGACTGCGAGGAGGTGGAGTCCACCCGCAACGGGCTGCGCCGCATCGGTGCCGAGCACCCGGACTGGCTGGCGGCCGACTTCGCGATCCTGCTGGAGCCGACGTACGGGCTGGTCGAGGCGGGTTGCCAGGGGACTCTGCGGGCCTGGGTGACGGTACCGGGCAAGCGGGCGCACTCGGCGCGCTGGTGGCGCGGGGTCAACGCGATCCACGGCGCGGGGGAGGTGCTGCGGCGACTGTCGGAGTACCAGGCCCGGCGCGTGACGATCGACGGCTGCGAGTACCGGGAGGGGCTCAACGCGGTACACATCAAAGGTGGTGTGGCCGGCAACGTGATCCCGGACGTCTGCCAGGTGGAGGTCAACTACCGCTTCGCCCCCGACCGCGGTGAGGCGGACGCGGAACGGCACGTCCGGGAGGTCTTCGCCGGCTTCGACGTCGAGGTGACCGATGTGGCCGGCGGCGCGCTGCCCGGCCTGTCCGCGCCGCCCGCCCAGGAGTTTCTCGCCACCATCGGGCAGCCCGCGGTGGCCAAGTGGGGCTGGACCGACGTGGCCCGCTTCGCCGGCCTCGGCATCCCCGCGCTCAACTACGGTCCGGGCGACCCCAACCTGGCACACGCGCGGGAGGAGCGGGTCGAGCTGTCCAAGATCCGCAGCGGGGCGCAGACGCTTCGCCGGTGGTTGTCGCCGGACGCGGCTAGATTGTGATCCATGCCCGACGGACACTCCGATGGTGGCCGCGCCCCGGAGCGGCATCAGGGGCCGGTCACGCTGCGCCGCCAGGCCGCCCGGTCGACAACGGCCGACCAGCGGCTGCTCGACTCGACCCTGCGCGAAGACTGGAAGACCAAGGACGCCTGGCGTGCGCTGCGCATCCTGTCCGAGTTCGTGGAGGGCTTCGACACGCTCGCCGACCTGCCCAACGCCGTCAGCGTGTTCGGGTCGGCCCGCAGCAAGCCGGGCAGCGCCGAGTGTGACCTCGCCGAGCGGCTCGGCGGGGCGCTCGCCCGCGCCGGGTACGCCGTGATCACGGGCGGCGGGCCGGGCGTGATGGAGGCGGCGAACAAGGGCGCGACCGAGGCGGGCGGGCGCTCCGTGGGCCTGGGCATCGAACTGCCGTTTGAGCAGGGTCTCAACGACTGGGTCGACCTGGGCATCGACTTCCGGTACTTCTTTGCCCGCAAGACCGTGTTCGTCAAGTACGCGCAGGCGTTCGTCGTGCTGCCGGGCGGGTTCGGCACCATGGACGAACTGTTCGAGGCGCTGACCCTGGTGCAGACCCGCAAGGTCACCCGCTTCCCGGTCGTGCTGATGGGCACCGACTACTGGCGGGGCCTGCTCGACTGGATGCGCTCGACGATGCTGGCGGAAGGCAAGATCACACCGGCCGACCTGGAACTGGTCCGCCTGACCGACGACGTCGACGACGCGGTACGCCACATCGTGCATGCCGACCGGGCACTGGCTGCCGGGGCGGCCCAGGCCGCGGCGGTCGCCTCCGACGTGGAGGCCTACCAGCAGTCGCGCGCGTCCGGGGATCCGGGCCCGGAGGCATGAGCGGGTGGCCGCCGTCTGCGTCTTCTGCGCGTCGTCCACCAGGATCGAACAGCGCTGGTTGGACCTGGCCTACGACCTGGGCGTCGCCCTGGCGCGGCGGGGCCACACGCTGGTGTCCGGGGGCGGCCGGGTGGGCATGATGGGTACCGTGGCCGAGGGCGCCCGGTCGATGGGCGCGTACACCGTGGGTGTGATCCCGGAGTCCCTGGTCTTCCAGGAGGCCGCGGACCCGGCCTCGGACGAGCTGGTCACGACGGCCGACATGGCCGAGCGGAAGTCCGTGATGATGGCGAAGGCCGACGCGTTCGTGGTCCTGCCCGGCGGCCTGGGCACGCTGGACGAGCTGTTCGAGGTGTGGACGACCGGTTCGCTCGCGCTGCACGACAAGCCGGTCGTGCTCGTGAATGTGGACGGCTTCTACGCCGGCCTGCTCGACTGGGTGCGTGGCCTGGTGCGACCCGGCTTCGTCCAGGCCGGTGCGCTTGCGAGCCTCATCGTGGTCGACTCGATCGGCGCCGCGCTCGACGCCATCTGAGTCCCGCGCCGGCGCGGGCGCGGGCGGGAGTTGTCGCACCGACGTGGTCTGATATCGGCATGGGTGTCGGAATGACCGAGCGCTTGCGCGAGGTCCGGCTGGCAATGTCGGGCCGGCGCCTCGCGAGCCGTGCGAGCGAGGTGTCGGCATGACCTATCGGCTGGTGCGCCGTCCGGTTCCGGAGGCCGTCGCGGTCTCCCCCGACCCCGTGCAGGCCTCGGTCCTCGCGCATGCCGGCGGCCCGCTGCTGGTGGTCGGCGGCCCGGGCACCGGCAAGACCACCGCGCTGGTCGAGGCGGTCGCGGCCCGGGTGGCCGAGGGCATCCCGCCCGAACGGATCCTCGTCCTCACCTTCGGCCGGCGTGGTGCCGGCCGGCTGCGCTCCCGGATCGAGAGCCGGATCGCGACGCCAGGCCGGGCCATGGCCGAGCCCCTGGTGCGCACCTTCCACGCCTACGCATACGGCCTGCTGCGCCGGGCCGCCGCCGAGCGGGGTGAGCCGGCGCCCCGGCTGCTCACCGGCCCCGAGCAGGATCTGGTGATCCGCGAGCTGCTGGCCGGTGACGCGGTCGGCTGGCCGGCCGGCCTGGCCCCCGCGCTGCGCACCCGGGCCTTCGCCGGGCAACTGCGCGACCTGCTGCTGCGCAGCGCCGAGCGGGGCATCGACGCCGAGGAGCTGCGCGCGCTCGGCCTGGGCAACGCCCGCGCCGACTGGGTGGCCGCCGCGGCGTTTCTCCGGGAGTACGAGCAGGTGCTCGCCCTGCGCGACGCGACCGGTCGGGCCGGCGCGGCGTTTGACAACGCGGAGCTGATCCGGGCGGCGGCCGGCCTGCTCGTGGACGATCCCGCTCTGTTGACCGCCGAGCGCCAGCGGCTGTCGTGCGTCTACGTGGACGAGCTGGCCGACACCGACCCGGCACAGATCGACCTGCTCGAACTGATCGCCGGGGGCGGCGCGCACCTGATCGCGTTCGCCGACCCGGATTCCTCCACCTATGCGTTCCGCGGCGCGGATCCCGCCAGCATCTCCGCGTTCCCCGACCGCTTTGCGAGGGCCGACGGGCAACCGGCGCCCCGCCTGGTCCTCGGCCGGTCGCACCGGTGCGGGCCGGACCTGCTCGCCGCGACCGCGCGGGTCGCCGCCCGGCTGCGCGGCCCCGCCGGCCACCGCGCGCTGGCCCCCGAGCCCTCGCCGGCCGCCGCCCCGCGCCCCGCCGAGGTGCACACCTTCCGCTCGGGCACCAGCGAAGCGGCCTACGTCGCGCACCGGCTGCGCGAGGCGTACCTGCTCGACGGCGTGCCGTGGGACCGGATGGCGGTTGTCGTCCGGTCCGCCACGCTGGCCCTGCCCACGCTGCGCCGCGCGCTGACCCAGGCCGGGGTGCCGGTCACCACCTATGCCGAGGACCTCCCGCTGCACGCCCAGCCGGCGGTCGCTCCGCTGCTGCTGGCGCTGTCCTGCGCGCTGCTGCCGCGGCGCCTCGACGAACCGGCCGCGATCGCGCTGCTGCACTCCCCGCTGGGCGGCGCGGATCCGCTGGCCGAGCGCCGGCTGCGCCAGGGCCTGCGCGGGCTCGCGCTGGCGGCCGGCGACCGCCGCCCGTCCGGGGTCCTGCTCGTCGAGGCGCTGCGCGATCCGACCGAGCTGGTGGCGGTACCGCGGCGCTGGGCGGAGCCGGCCCGGCGGGTCGCCGAGCTGCTCCGCGTGGTGCGTGCCGCGGCGGACCGGCCGGGGAGCACGGTGGAGGACACGCTCTGGGCGCTCTGGCAGGCGAGCGGCCTGGCCGAGCGCTGGGCGTCGGTCAGCGCCCGCGGCGGTCACCGGGGCGAGGCGGCCGACCGGGATCTCGACGCGGTGATGGTGCTCTTCGACGCGGCGGCGCGGTTCGCCGACCGGATGCCCGGCGCGCACACGGAGGTGTTCCTGGAGTTCGTCCAGGGCCAGGACCTGCCGGCCGACAGCATCGCGCAGCTGGCCGACCGGGGCGCGGCGGTACGGGTACTGACCGCGCACGCGGCGAAGGGCCAGGAGTGGGACGTGGTCGTGGTGCCCGGGGTGCAGGAGGGCATCTGGCCCGACCTGCGGCTGCGGGGCAGTGTGCTGGGCTCCGAGCAGCTGGTGGACATTCTCGCCGGGCGGGTCGGCCCGGGCGGCATGAGCCCGGCGGCCGGTGCGGTCGGCCAGACCGCCGCCCTCCTCGACGAGGAGCGCCGGCTGTTCTACGTCGCGGTGACCCGGGCGAGACGGCGGCTCGTGGTGACGGCCGTCGACTCCGGCGACCGTGAGGAGCAGCCGTCCCGGTTCCTCCACGAGCTGGCCGCCCCGGATCCTGGCCGGCCGGATCCTGGCCCGCCCGACCCGGGTCCGACCCCGCCGCGACCGGGTCCGACCGCGCCGCAACCGGGTCCGGCGCCGGCGGATGCCGGTCCGGCCCCGACTCGCGCACCCGACCCGGCGTTCTCGGAGGCGATGATGACCAGGCTGCCGCGCGCGCTGACGCTGCCGGCGCTGGTCGCCGAATTGCGCGTCGCCGTCGCCGACCCACAGGCGCCGCCGGCCCGGCGCCGGGCCGCCGCCGACCAGCTCGCCCGGCTGGCCGAGGCGGGGGTGCCCGGCGCCGACCCGGACGACTGGTGGGGCCTGCGTCCCCTGTCCGACGGCCGGCCGCTGGTCGACGAGGGCGAGCCAGTGACCGTCACACCCTCCACAGTGGAGGGTGTACAGCGGTGCAGCCTGCGGTGGCTGCTGGAGCGGCACGGCGGGGCGGCGCAGCGCAGCCCGGAGCAGAGCGTCGGCAACCTGGTGCACGAGGCCGCCATGGAGGCGACCGGTCCCGAGGTCGACCGGTCCACCCTGCTGGCCTACCTGGCCGACGAGTTCGACAAGATCGAGCTGTCCGCGCGGTGGCTGGCCGACCGGGAGCGCGGCCGGGCCGAGGCGATGATCGACAAGCTGGTCCGGTGGCTGGCCGCCAACCCGCGCCGCCTCGCCGCGATCGAGCGGGACTTCCTCGCCCAGCTCGACGACGTGGTGCGGATCAAGGGTCGGGTCGACCGGCTGGAGATCGACGACGAGGGCCGGCTGGTGGTGATCGACCTCAAGACCGGGAAGACCACGTCGGTCAGCGACGCCGACCTGGCGCAGCAGCCGCAGCTCGGCGCCTACCAGGCCGCGGTGGCGGCCGGTGCCTTCGATGACCTCGGCACCGAGCCGGGCGGGGCGGCGCTGGTGCAGCTGGGCACCACCCATGTGGAGGCGAAGGAGCAGCGCCAGCCGCCGTTGCCGGAGGCGGAGGATCCGAAGTGGGCGGCCGCGATGGTGCGGCGCACGGCGGCCACCATGGCGGCCTCCACCTTCCAGGCCGTCGTCAACGCGAAGTGCCGCAGCTGCCCGGTGCGCACCTCCTGCCCGGTGTCGGGGAAGGGCCGCCAGGTGACGGGCGAGGAGGGGAAGTCGTGACCGAGCGTCAGCGCGCGAACCAGCTTGCGCAGCACGCCATGGCTGGATCCGCAGTTGCGCGAGGATCCGGCCGTGGCGTGAGCAGCCTCGCGCTTGCCGGGCCCAGGTACACGCCGGCGGAACTGGCCGACCTGCTCGGCCTGCCGCACCGGCCGACCGCCGAGCAGACCGAGATCATCGCGGCCGACGCCGACCGGCCCCTGCTCGTGGTCGCCGGCGCCGGCTCGGGCAAGACCGACACGATGGCCGCCCGCGTGGTGTGGCTGGTCGCCAACGGCTACGTGCGCCCCGAACAGGTACTCGGGCTCACGTTCACCCGCAAGGCGGCCGGCGAGCTGGCCCACCGCATCCGGGCCCGGCTGTCGCAGCTGGTACGCCGCCTCGGCCGCGACGAGCTGCTGGCCGGCGAGCCCACCGTCGCCACCTACCACTCCTACGCCGCGCGCGTCGTCACCGAGCACGGGCTGCGCGGCGGGTACGAGCCCACCGCGCGGCTGCTCACCGAGGCGAGCTGCTGGCAGCTGGCCGACACGGTGGTCCGCTCCTACGAGGGCGACATGTCCACGGTGGACTCCGCGCCCTCGACCGTGGTCGACGCGGTACTGCACCTCGCCGCCGACCTCGCCGAGCATCTCGTGGACGCCGACGAGCTGGCCGCGTGGACCGGCCGGTTCCACGCGGAGATCGGCCGGCGGTCCGGCAAGGTCTACAAGGACGTGGCGGACGCGCTGGGCAAGCAGCGCGCCAGGCTCGCCCTGCTGCCGATGGTCCGGGCCTACGCCGCGCGCAAGCTGGACCTGGAGGCGATGGACTTCGGCGACCAGCTGGCCCGGGCGGCGCGGGTCGCGCGCGACCATCGCGAGGTGGGTGCGATCGAGCGCGACCGGTTCCGGGTGGTGCTCCTCGACGAATACCAGGACACGAGCCATGCCCAGGTGGTGCTGCTGCGCGCGCTGTTCGGCGGCGGCCACCCGGTGACCGCGGTCGGCGACCCGTGCCAGTCGATCTACGGCTGGCGCGGGGCGAGCGCCGGTACTCTCGACCGGTTCCGCGCCGAGTTCCCCGACCGCGCCGGCCGGCCGGCGGACCGGCTGGAGCTGTCCACCAGCTGGCGCAACCGGCCGGAGATCCTGCGGGTGGCCAACGCCCTGTCCGAGCCCCTGCGCGACTTCGGCCACGAGGTGGCGCGGCTGTCGGCCGCGCGTGCGGTGGCCCCCCGCGTCAGCGCGGCGACCGTCCACTGTGCACTGTTGTGGACCGGCGCCGACGAGGCGGAGTGGATCGCCGAGCGGATCGCCGGCGCGTGGCGGCACGTGGCCGGCGATCCGACCGCGGCGCCGGCCGCGATCCCGGTGCAGCAGCGGCCGACCACCGCCGTGCTGATCCGGGTGCGTGCGCAGATCCCGGCGATCGAGGAGGCACTGCGGGCCCGCGGGGTGCCGGTCGAGGTGGTCGGCCTGGGCGGCCTGCTGGACACGCCCGAGGTGCGCGACGTGGTGAGCACCATGCGGGTACTGGCCGATCCGGCGGACGGGGCCGCGCTGCTGCGCCTGGTCACCGGTCCCCGCTGGCGGATCGGGCCGCGTGACGTGGTCGCGCTGTACGAGCGGGCCCGCGAGCTGGCCGCCGCCCGCCGCCGCCCGGCCGGCACCGGCCTCGGCAGCGAGCGGCTCGACGAGGCGAGCCTGTCCGAGGCCCTCGACGACCTCGGTGACCTGCGCAGGTACTCGCCCGACGGGTACCGGCGCGCCGCCGCGTTCGGCGCCGAACTGCGCGACCTGCGCCGCCGGCTGGACCAGCCGCTGGCCGATCTCGCCACCGACATCGAGCGCACCATCGGGCTCGACGTGGAGGTGGCGGTCCGGCCGGGCGACGCCGGGCTGGCCCGCGCCCACCTCGACGCCTTCGGCGAGGTCGCGGCGAGGTTCAGCGTGGAGGCCGAGGGGGCCACCCTGACGGCGTTCCTGTCCTACCTGGAGGCGGCCGAGGCGGAGGAGCGCGGGCTGCCCTCCGGCGAGGTCGAGGTGGTCGAGGGTGCGGTGCAGATCCTCACCGTGCACGCGGCGAAGGGCCTGGAGTGGGACGTGGTGGCCGTCGCCGGCCTGTCCGCGGGCGTGTTCCCGGCGGGGGCCAAGGCCAGCGATCACTATCTCGGTGGTCTGGGGCTGCTCCCGTTCCCCCTGCGCGGCGACCGGGTCGGGCTGCCGCGCCTGGACCTGTCCGGCGCCCAGGACCAGAAGGGGGTACGCGACGCGCTCGCCTCCTTCGCCACCGACTGGAAGGCGCACGACCAGCGGGAGGAGCGCCGCCTGGCCTACGTGGGCGTGACCCGGCCGCGCCTGCTGCTGCTGTGCTCCGGGTACTGGTGGGGCGAGGGGACCAAGAAGCCGCGGGGGCCCTCGCCGTTCCTGACCGAGATCCAGGCCGCCTGCCTCGCCGGCGCGGGCGTGGTCGACGAGTGGCGCCCGCCACCCGAGCCGGGCGCGGTCAACCCCACGGCCGGGGACGTGGCGCGCGCGTACTGGCCGGCCGACCCGCTGGGTTCGCGCCGCGACGCTCTCGAAGAAGCGGCTTCCCTGGTACGGGGGGCGCCGTCGGTCCGGCAGGAGCCGGCGGATGCGGAGGCGGAGCGGTGGGCGCACGAGGTCGACCTGCTGCTCGCCGAGCGCGCGCGGCTCGCGGTCGACCCGCACCGGCCGGTCGACGTGGCGCTGCCCGACCACCTGTCCGTCTCGCAGCTCGTCGTGCTCCGCCGCGACACGCAGTCCCTCGCCCGCACCCTGCGCCGCCCGCTGCCCGCTCGCCCGGCCCCGCACACCCGCCGGGGCACCGCCTTCCATGCCTGGCTGGAGCACCGGTTCGGCGCTGGCGAGCTGCTCGACCTCGACGAACTGCCCGGGGCGGCCGACGAGACCGCGGCGCCCGACGATGCCCTGGCGCGGCTGCAGGAGCGGTTCCTGGACAGCGTCTGGGCCGACCGGACCCCGCTCGGGGTGGAGGTCGGGTTCGCGACCACCGTGGCCGGCGTGCTGATCCGCGGCCGGATGGACGCCGTCTTCGCCGATCCGGACGGTGCCTTCGACGTCGTGGACTGGAAGACCGGCCGGCCACCCGAACACCCCCGCGACGCCGACGCGGCGGCGGTGCAGCTGGCGGTGTACCGGCTGGCCTGGGCGGAGCTGGCCGAGGTGCCGGTGGAGCGGGTACGGGCCGCGTTCCACTATGTGAGCGCCGGCGTCACGGTACGCCCGGCGGACCTGCTCGACGCGGCCGGACTCGTCGAACTGGTGGCCCAGATACCTCCCGCGTGACGTTCTTTTGACAAGGGGCTGTTGACGTTTTGACAGGTCGCTGTCGCACGGCCCGGGGTCTCGCCATGCTGGCGACAGGGAATCTCCGGGACGTCAGTGGCTGGAGGTTTGTCGTGGGGCGCGGTGTCGGTACACGGGAGATGCTGGTCGTGCTGGTCCTCGCGGCCGCTGGTCTGCTCCTCGCGGGGCTGGCGGCATTGACCGACTGGTACCAACATCCGGCAGCGCCCCACGCCCCGGTCGTCGAGATCATTACGCCGGGCGGTGTCGCCGGCCAGCCGTGAGTGGTGGAGACTGGCGGGGGATGCCCGAACAGCACGAGTCACCGTGGGCCAAGCCGGGGGCTGACGCCTCGACCCCGGCGGTTGTCACGTACCCAACCTCCCCGCGCCCGGGACCGGCGCGTCGACCAGCGGGACCCGGCGCCGCCGGTACCCCGAAAGGGTGGTCCCGGTCTGGCGCGGTGACGCAGCTGGGCGCGCCGCCGGAGCCCGACGTCGTCGAGTTCGGACCGCGCCGCACCCCGGACGCGGTGCGGCGCCGCACGCTGCTGTGGTTCGGCGGCGCCGCCGCGGCGGCCACCGCGATCGGCATCATCGTGCTGCTCGCGATGATCATGACCGGCAACAGCCCTATCGCCCACGGCGCGGCCGGCCCACCCGACGTGCTGCCGCCCCTGGCCAAGGCGTGCCCGCCGCCCACCGGCGACGCGCAGAAGCTGCCCGCGGCGCCGTCGCCCGCGCCGGGACCCCGCACCGTCGACGCCGACTCCGGCATCTCGTACGCGCGGTACGGCCCGCCCTGGGTGCCCTGGGACCAGGTCTGGGACGCCGGTGACCTGCACGTCAAGTACGGGGTGGGCCAGCACTTCGTCACGGAGACATACGCCAAGGGCGACTACCACGCGTCGATCCTCTCCGGGTCCGTACCGGCCGCGGAGAATGACGCGCTCACCCTCGACCTGAAATGCACGGGGCACCAGGTGCTGGCCGACGTGCGCCTTTCGTACTACCCGCAGCCCAACACGATCGACATGATGCGCGACGAGGTGACCAATCTGGGCGGCCGTCCCGCGTGGGTGGCCAAGTTCCGGCTGCACTTCCACGAGGACGGGCTGCAGGCCACGAGCGAGCTGGTGGGGTTGGCGCTCATCGATGTCGGCCGGCCCAATGCCGCGATCATTTACGTGTCCGTCCCGGGCACCGTCAATCAGTACGACCCGCTGGTCGATCAGGTTCTCCAGTCGGTGCGGCCCACCTGATCATGTTGTTACGAGATTCTGGCGCGCACGGGTTAAGGTCTGGACGTGTCTCCTCGTAGCGCTACCGTGAAGATTCCGTCCACTGCTTACCCGGTCGAGCGGTTCACCTTGCCCAACGGGTTGCGCGTGGTGCTCACCCCCGACCGTTCGGCGCCGGTGATCGGCGTCGCGGTCGTGTACGACGTGGGCATCCGTTCCGAGCCCGAGGGGCGCACCGGCTTCGCCCACCTCTTCGAGCACCTGATGTTCCAGGGCTCCGAGAATCTGGAGAAGTTGGCTCACTTCCGCATCGTGCAGGGCTCCGGTGGCACCTTCAACGGCTCCACGCACCTGGACTACACCGACTATTTCGAGACGCTGCCGTCCAATGCCCTGGAGCGCGCGCTGTTCCTGGAGGCCGACCGGATGCGCGGCCCGCGGTTGACCGAGGAGAACCTGCGCAACCAGGTCGACGTCGTCAAGGAAGAGATCCGGGTCAATGTGCTGAACCGCCCGTACGGCGGCTTCCCTTGGCTGAAACTGCCGCCGGTGATGTTCGACACGTTCTCCAACGCGCACGACGGCTACGGCTCGTTCGTCGACCTGGAGTCGGCCACCGTCGCCGACGCGCAGGGCTTCTTCGAGCGCTTCTACGCCGCCGGCAATGCCGTGCTCACCGTGTCGGGTGACATCGACATGGCGACCGCGACCAGCCTGATCGAGCGGCACTTCCACGACGTGCCGCAGCGCCCGGCCCCGCAGCATCCGGGCTTCACCGAGCCCGACCTGACCGGCGAGCGCCGCGAGTCCTATGTGGACAGGCTGGCGCCGCTGCCGGCCCTCGCGTCGGCGTGGCGGATACCCAACCCGATCGACGAGTTCGGCGAGTACCTGCCCTACGTCGTGCTCGCCGAGGTGCTCACCGACGGCGACGCGTCGCGGCTCGTGCAGCGCCTGGTCCAGCGCGACCGCACCGCCACGAGCATCGGCGGCTACATCGGTTTCCTCGGCGAACCCTACGAGGTGCGCGACCCGACCGCCCTGCTGCTGCAGGCGCACCTGCCGATCGGCGGCGACGTCGACAAGGTGCTGCGCACCATCGACGAGGAGTGCGAGCGGATCGCCACCGAGGGGCTGGCCGAGGACGAGCTGGCCCGCACCCAGGCCCGGATGGCCACCCACCTGCTGCGCGACACCGACGCGGTACTCGGCCGGGCGCTGCGCATGGCGGTGCTGGAACAGCAGCGCGGCAATCCGGCCCTCATCAACGATCTGCCGCGGCTGATCGGCGAGGTGACGCAGGAGCAGGTGGTCGCCGCCGCGGCGACGCTGCGGCCGGGCCGGCGGGCCACCATCGAGGTCCAGGTTGGAGCAAACAAGTGAAGCACGCACTGCCGGATCTGGGTCCGACCAACGCGCTGATCCTGCCGACCGACACCGAGACCACCCTCCAGAATGGACTGACGGTCATCGCCATCCGGCGGCCGTCGGTCCCGCTGGTGGAGTTGCGGCTGCGCGTCCCCTTCGCCGAAGCCGACCTGGCCGCCGCCGCGCTGCTCACCCAGACGGTCTTTTCGGGTACCGCCGATTTGTCCACTGTGGACATCGCGGCGGAGCTGCAGAAGGTGGGTGGCGCGCTGGGCGCCGGCGTCGACCCCGACCGGCTGCTCATCTCGGGCAACGGTCTCGTCGACGGGCTGCCGCGCCTGCTGGAGATCCTGGCCGACGTGGTGGAGCGGGCCTCGTACCCGCCCGACGAGGTGGCCACCGAGCGCGACCGCCTGGTCGACCAGATCCAGGTGGCGCAGAGCCAGCCGGCGCACCTGGCGCG
>JBBWZQ010000231.1:0-24166 GCA_039649115.1 Micromonosporaceae bacterium
GGCCGTCTCAACCCCAACGCGGACGGCACCAGGGCGCGGTTAGAAGCGCATCGCACGCGGATCCGGACGTGCGCCGCCTACGCCCGGACCTCACCTTGAGAGCAGGCCCTTCCCCAGGGGCGACCAGTCCGTACGGCGTACCGTGCGTGAGGTCGAGGCCGTCCTGCCCAAGCACGGGATCCAATGCACGGTGATGTCAGGGCCTCGGCTGCGTCTGCTGGAGCGGAAGGGTCAATTGGCCGACGACGCTGCCGTGCCGGTCGAGGGCCTGCACGGTCAACTGGGCGGCCTTGTCCGGCACACCCGGTTGGTGGTGGCGGTGTACCCGCCACTCGGTACGGCCCATGCTCATGTTGCCGCCTGTGGGTTGGTAGTCGGTGCCCACGTCGTCGCGCAGACCTACCTCGACCTCGAACAGCCCTTCACCCCGGGCCGGTGGCTGGCTCAAGGCGGCCTCGCCGCTGCGACCCTCCCGCAGCACCCGCCCCCAGTTGCTTATCTGGCCCCCGACATCTGCCTCTTTCCGGTCGATGTAACGGTCGGACTCGGCGGTGGGCACGCCGGCCAGGAACACCTCCACCCGGGTGCTCCACAGCTCCACGCTGGTCAGCAGAAACGGCATCCCGTCGACCTCGGCAATGGGCTGCCCAACGGCCAGCACGCGGCGCAACGCCCCGCTGGGCGTGGCGGCCGGCCGCGCACTGCCCGGCGGCCGCACGCGCAGCGCAGCCTTGTCCTGGGCAACCCGCACGGCCTCCTCCAGCCGCCTAATGGCATCGCCGTACTGCGCCGCGTCCAGCACGGCACAGTCCCGCAACGCCAGCAACTGCACCCGCAACAACTCCGCGTCGTTGCCGTACGCCAGCGACTCCCGACCCAACGCCGGCATGAACAGAATCTCCAGCCACTCGGCACCGTCCATGCCCGCAAGTCTCCGGTACCTCCGGGCAACAGCGCCACTTCCACACGCGGCCACCAGCCCTGATCAGATGTGGCTGCGACACGTAAATCGCACGGGATGAGTGATTGGCTCTGACCGCATCGTCGACAACAACGCCTGGCCATGTAGATCGCCGGCTCGCTTCCTGTGGCAAGGTACGGGCGACACGTACCTTCCGGCAGCGGTATCGTCAATTGAAACGCCAGAGCCCGAGCGGAAGGCGGGCATCGTGATCGACGGTCTCACTGTGCAACACTTTGATCCGCAAGCCGCCGCAGCACAGCAAGACGACCTCGTTGCCCTCTACGAACACGTGTGGTTGTCGGGCTGGAAGGACGACGACCCGTTCTTCTCGCGGGAACGTTTTGTTGACCGCTTGGACAAGCACCTAGCCGCTCCTGGCTTTGAGCTGGTGACTGCCCACCTCGACGAACGGCTCATTGGCTACATCTACGGCTTCGGCCGGCCGAAAGAGGACAAGTTCATTGTCTGTGAACTGATGATCGCGGCCGGTTGTCGCCGGCGGGGCGTGGCGCGTCGGCTGCATGATGAGCTGCTCGACAGGCGCGGCGAGCGGGCCGCCGAACTGCTGGTGGAGAAACAGAACGCGGCGGCGCAGGCGGCGTATCGACACTGGGGCTGGTATAAAACCGGCGACCTCCAGCCGTTTGCTGACGCGCCGAACTATGACGTGATGGGTATTGGCCTGCCGCGGTCGGCTCGCCGCTGAAGCCCTACTCCAAACGCACCTCGCGGCGGCGCCACTTCCGCAGCCACCGGTGCAACGCGGTCAGTGCTGGTCGTCGCGGCAGAGACAGAAGGGGTGTCCGACGGGATCGAAGAGCACCCGGACGTTGGCCTGCGGCTGAAACTCCGCGACCCTCGCCCCGAGCGCAACCGCGTCCACAACCGCAGCCTCCAGGTCCTCGACCTCGACGTCCAGATGCATGGTCATGCGCTGCTGATCGGGAGTGCCGGGCCAGACCGGCGGCACGAAGTCGGGGGTCAGGTGGAACACCACATACACAGAGTCCTGCGGAGGCTTGATGATTGCGTGATCCGGCTCGTACTCCACCACGGGCCATTCGAGGAGCTGCGTGTAGAAGGCCGCGAGTGCGCGAGGATCGGGCGTCTCCAGTACGAGGCCCCACCACATTTCCTTCGCCCGTCCGCGCATGCGCCGATCTTGGCACAGTTCGCCCGGCCCGCGCTACCTACGGTGGGGCGTGCTGCCGCCTCACGCAAGTGGGCCAGTGCCCCGAACCGCCCAGGCCCGGGCGGTCAGCGGGATGGACCCGTCCGGGCGGACAGGCAGGCGCGCGCGTAGCAGGTCGCACAGCTCGTGACGGCGCTCATCGCTCAGGGACATGACATACCCGGGTGCCGGGCCCTGGCCGCCGAGAAATGGCGTCCAGTAGTCGTCGAAATCGGCGAACACGGTCGGCACCTCGATCGCCCGGACCGCCACCCTGTCCAGACCAGCCTCGGTCCACAGTTCGGACAGGCGCTCCGGCCGACACAGTGGAAACCGGCGACCCTCGTCCAACTCGGTCGCGGCGGGGTCGACGGTGATGGCGGCGTCCCAGAAGTACCGCATCATCGCCATGCCCTCGGTGTAGTCCCAGACATAGGCGGCGACCACGCCGCTGGAAGCGGCGACCCGGGCGAGTTCGGCAACCGCGTGGCCCGGATCGGGTACGAAGTTGAGCGCCAGGCCACTGACCACGGCGTCGAAGCGACGGTCGGGCAACGGCAGCGACCGGGCGTCGCCGACCTGGAATGTCGACCGCGGGTCGACGACCCGAGCACGTGCGTGGGCCACGAAGTCCGCGGACGAGTCCACGCCGACGACCTGGGCGGGATCCGCGACGGCCAGCACCGCCGCGGTCAGCGCTCCGGTGCCGCAACCCACATCCAGCCAGTGCCGGCCCCCCGGCACGTCCAACCACCGCAGGAACGTTTCCGCGACGCGGCGACTCCACCGGCCCACATACGCCTCGTAGGCGTCGCCGCCAGACCACACCTCGTGCGCCACGGTGCTGAGGATACGGCTGGAGATCCCAGGCCGGTGGACGACCGAGACTGACTGCGCGGAGGCGGGGTTCGAGGAACATCGAACCCCGCCTCGCGGTGACCCGGCTTGCGGCCTCTCACCTGCGGGTAAGAGGCCGCAGGCGCGCCGTCTGCGACAGGTCAGGGGCCGACCGGGATGGCCATTGACGCGTCCGGCCAGGTGGCGTCGTTGCTCACCGTCGCGAGCGTGATGCCGTTGAGTACCTTGGTCATCTCGGCGTCCGATATCGCGTTGCCTTCGCGCGCGATCTGGATGTCGACGGTGCCGTCGGCGCTCCAGGCGTTGCAGATCCCGTGCCCGCACCGCGGCTGGGCCGGTGGCTGTTGACCGGGCTTGAGCGCCTGGTTGGAGTTGCTGTTCGGGACGATGAAGATCTCGAAGCTGCCGGGGATGCCGGCGCCGCCGGTTTCGTTCCACGGCATGGTCAGGCCGGTCGGGCTCGGTGCCGGTCTGGCGAACACCACACCGCCGAAGTCGCCTTCGCCCGCGGCGGCGATCCCGTCCAGGCCGGCCATGACGTGCGAGCCCACGACGACGGGCCGGAACCCGGCCGGCACGTACCGCATGGTGAAAGGCAGCCTGGCGGCGGTGGGCGGGGCCGGTTTCAGGGCGACGGCGACGGCGCGCAGGTCCTTCGCCGACGGGTTCGCGGCCTCGCTGGAGTACGAGTCGAGCGTCGCCCAGGCACCGTCGATGTACTGCCAGGCCAGCAACCGGTGGTGCATCCCCCCGTTGTTCGGCAGTGCCTGTTCGATGGCGGGGCGCCCGGCGACGGTGGCGTTTCGGGTGCCGTTCGGCTTGTAGGCTCCCGGGCGGTACACGATCAGATAGGCGAACAACCTCGGTGCCCGCGTGTCGTTGGTCCGCGGGCCGCTCCCGTGCACCGCGGCGATCTGGTAGGCGGTCGAGACCACGAGCGGGCTGTCGACGTGGAGCGGTCCGGCGTCGTACCCCGTGAACGTGAAGGTGAACGGCGGCGCGGGCGCCGCGAACGTCGTCTGCGCCGGTGCCGACGAGGCCGCGGCCGGGACTGCGGCCATGCCTGGCGCGGGTTGGTGTCGCACCAGGTACGGCAGTCCGACCGCCGCGGTCACCGCCACCGCGGTCAATGCCGCGGTCGCCCAGCCGACCCGTCTACGGCGCTCGGCACGCCGTCCCGCCGCGACGACATCGTCAATGCTGTGGCGCAGCGGCGGCTCGTCGGACGCCACCGACTCCACGATGTCATGCATTCGCATCGGTCCACTCCCGGTTCGCTTCGTCGAGGTTGATGTTGTCGCGGGCCAGCGCCGTACGGAGCCGGGCAAGTCCCCGTGCGGCCTGGCTCTTGACGGTGCCGGACGGGGCACCGAGGACCTCCGCGGTCTCCTCGAGCGTCAGGCCCGCGTAGTACCGCAGCACCAGCACGGCACGTTGTTTCGGGGGTACGGTCAGCAGCGCGGCCCGGATGCGCATTCGTTCATCGATCACGCCAGATGTGTCGGCCTGTTCCACATCGGGTAGCGCGTCGCTTGCCGAGCGTTCCCGTCGCCAGGGCCGCCGGGTCTCGTCGATGGCCGCGCGGAACACCATCGTCTGCACGTAGAGGTCCGGCCGCTCCAGCCGTGACCAGCGCGGGTACAGCTTGGCCAGGGCGTTCGCGACGGCGTCCTCGGCGATGTGCCAGTCGCCGCAGGTGACATAGGCCAGCTTCCGCAGGGAACCCAGTCGGGTCGCGACGAACTCCCGGAAGCCGTCCTCGTCATCCTGGTTCACGAAGGTAGAACGGATAGGAACACCTCGACGGTTGCACCGCTATGAAGATCATAAAGACGGGGCACGCCATGGGCTAACGCGTGCCGCTGGGGAACGGCGTAGGCGCGTTGGGTGGCGGTGGCAGGTAGCTGGGCGGAGCGCTGACGACGACCGGCGTTCCGTAGTCACTGAACTTGATGTCAACATCCTCCACGATCGGCGATGGGCCGCCTTGGACGACCATGTGGTACCTGATTCGAGCGATCAGGCCGGTCGCGACGTTGACGACGACGGTCCCGGTGACCGTGTCCGGCCGCTGCTGCGCGTTTTCAGGATTGCCGTAGCTGAACGCCCAGGTGTCGGTCGCGTCCGGTCCGGATCCGGTGCGGCCGCGGTAGACCGCCGAGCCGATCGTCTTGATGCGGTCCAGCACCCGTTGCGGGGTCGTGGACAGGTCCACGCCCATGATGGAGGTAAACCCGCACCGGTCGCCGGTCAGTTGCCAAGGTTCGCGTATGCCCGGGCCGACGCCGCGGAGGAAGCAGTCGTCGCCGATCTGGCGCTCTTCGGATATCTGGCGCATCGGTAGGGTGGGCGATCCCGCGCACACCTGGACGGCTGGCCGCTGCACCGGCGCGCGGGAGGCGCCAGGAGAGGCAGCCGCTGTCGACGATCGGGTACACGGTGTCGTGCTGCGATTTCCCCCCGTCCAGATGCTGAGGTTTGCGCGGCGGCCTACCGGATCGAAAGCGCCTTGCGTGATCACCACGTTGCCGTCCTTCGCCAGCATGCCCGTTCGGAGCTCCAGCGTTTCTGTCGTGGTGAAGCGGAACGTGGACCGCGAGGTGAGCTGGGCGGCGAGAACCAGCGATCCGGTGCCGTTGCGGACCGCCGGCTTGTTGTCGGCGGACGCGGTCACGACAGCAACCGCGACCAGTGCGGCAATCGCCGCCGCGGCGGTGGCTGCGCCGACGTTCCGGGCATGGCGTGAGCGGCGGCCAAGGTGAACCAGCCGGTCGATCGGAGGAGCGCCGACCTGGTCGCGGTCGGCCAGTTCGTGCAGAGCCGCGGACAGCACATTCTCGTCCATCACCGCGTGATCTCCTTCTTTTCGATGTGGTGCTCGGCGAGCAGCTCGCGCAGTTTGCCGAGCGCCAGGGAGTTCTGGCTCTTGACCGTGCCGATCGAGCAATCCAGTAACGCGGCGGTCTCTCGTTCGGTGAGGTCCTCGTAGTGGCGCAACACCACCACGGCCCGTTGCCGGGGCGGCAGCTGGCGCAACGCGTGTCGCAGCTGCTCTCGATGGTCGGTGCCGGTCGGCGGATCCGCACCGTCCGGGGTATGGGCGACCAGGTGCTCTCGCCGCCGGCGCCGCCACCAGCTGATATTGCCGTTGATCAGCATCCGGCGCAGGTACGCGTGCGGGTCACCGCGGATCGACACCCGACGCCACCGGACGTACAGCTCGACCAGGCTGTCCTGGAGCAACTCCTCGGCGCGGTGGTGGTCGCCGGTCAGCAATCGAGCGACGCGCAGGTACCGCTCCCAACTGGCAGCTACGAACGCGGCGTAGCCCGTGTCCCCGGCGTGGTTCCCACTCATGACCGGTCCACGCCGCAGAGCCCTCCGATGGTTGTACGGCGTGCTGAATTGGTCTATTTGTCGCGGGCGACCGCATGGGCGGCCAGGGCGTACCCGATGGATCGCCTGGCCGTCTCCGGCGGGCCGGCGCCCGTAGCATCAGCTTGACGTTATATACACCTCGCGTCATACTCGGCGGGTGGATGTCTTTGTCGCGGTCGCCGAGCCGACCAGGCGGGCGATGCTCGACCTCCTCGCCGAGGGTGAGCGCCCGGCCGGCGACCTCGTCGCCGCGTTCCCCGCCCTGACCCAGCCCGCGATCTCGCGACACCTGCGCGTGCTGCGCGACGTGGGCCTCGTCGACGCGCGACGCGACGCCCAGCGCCGCATCTACGCCCTGCGGCCGGAGCGGCTGGCCGAGGTCGACGCCTGGCTGGCCCGGTACCGACGGTTCTGGGCGGGCCACCTCGACGCCCTCGACTCCCACCTGTCGGCAACGAAGAACACCGACCCGGCAAGGAAGAACACCGACCCGGCAAGGAAGAACACGGACCCGGCAAGGAACACCGACTTGGCAAGGAAGGACACCGACCATGAGTGACACCCGCGACCTCGGCACCCTCGCCGTCGACGGCGAGGCCGCGACCATCACCTTCCGGCGCCGGCTGCCGCACCCCATCGAGGCGGTCTGGGCTGCGATCACGTCGCCCGACGAGCGCAAGGCCTGGTTCGGCGAGACGGTGATCGAGCCGCGCGTGGGCGGTGCCATCGAGATGTCACCCGACGAGCCGCCGGCCGCGCCGGAAGCCAAGCACATGACTGGTCGCATCCTCGCCTGGCAGCCACCATCGCGCGCACCGGAGGACCTGCCCGGTGCTCGTTCGGCCGTCTTCGAACACGAGTGGCGGCAGCGGATCGTCGAGGACGGCGTGGTGCGCTACGAATTGACCGAGGACGGCGACGGTACGGTCCTCGTCTTCACCCACCAGGGCTTGAGCCTGCGCAACGCCAGCGGCTTCATCCCCGGCACGCACGCCTTCCTCGACCGGCTCGCCGCGCACCTCGCCGGTGCGGAGCTGCCCGGCTGGAGCGGGCGATACGAGGAACTGGCGGCGTCGTACCCGACCGCCGGCGCAGGGAGTCTCCAGTGAAGATCGCCTATGGCGCGGACGACGAGAACGAGACCACGAAGGCCGTCGTCGGGTACCTGTCCGCGCAGGGCCACGAGGTCGTCGCGGCGACCACGTCCGGCAAGTGGCCGGAGATCGGCGAGGCGGTGGGCCGGGCCGTGGTCAGCGGCCAGGCCGACGCCGGCATCGTCATGTGCTGGACCGGTACCGGCACCGCCATCGCGGCGAACAAGGTGCCGGGGGTACGGGCCGCGCTCGCCTGGGATCCGTGGATCGCCCGGGGTGCCCGGCTCTGGAACGACGCGAACGTCCTCGCGATGAGCCTCAAGCGGCTCGCCCCGGATGTCGCGGTCGAGGTCGTGCAGGCGTTCCTCGACACGTCCGAGCCGGACGGCGACGAGGCGGAGAACATCGCCGCCCTCGCCGACATCCAGACCCGCCCACCGGGCAGCTAGCTATATCCAGCGGCCGCCCAGCCACATGCGGGCGTACCACTGGGCGTAGGTGAGGGTCTTGCCGACGAAGATCGGGTAGAAGTACGCGAAGCACAGCGCGACGATCAGCACGTACACGCCGGCGATGATCGCGCCGATCACCCGGCGGTCCGGGGCGGGTACCCGTTCGTAGCCGCCCGGGGACTCGTCCGGGGTGAACCGGGCGAGCGCTCCCGTCCGTACCGGCGCGCTCATGAAGCAGCCCAGCACGTAGACGACGGCGAGGATGAGGAACGGCTCGGCGGGCATCGCGTAGAAGAAGAACATCGTGCGGTTGGCCAGCTCCCAGTTGAACCAGGGCACGATGCCGGCCACCACGCCCAGGCCGATCGCCAGCGCCCGCCAGTCCCGCCGGCTGACGCCGAACCAGGTCATCGCGAGCAGCGCGGGGATGAACGACCACCACAGGATCGGGGTGCCGAGCAGCAGCACCTCGGAGGCGCAGGCACCGGAGCAGTTGTTCCAGTAGAACGCGACCGGCCGGCCGAGCAGCAGCCACTGCCACGGCCACGACTGGTACAGGTGCTTGGTCGACAGGCCGTCGTGGAAGTGCAGCGCGTCCATGTGGTAGTGCCAGAGGTTCTGCAGCGCGCCGATCACGGGGTACTCGTGGTGGCCGATCGAGCTGATCCAGTGCCGGTCGTACCCGCCGTCGGTGAGGAACCAGCCGGTCCAGCTCGCCAGGTAGACCACCACGACCAGCGCCAGGAACGCGGCCACCCAGCCGGTCTCGTCCAGCAGGGTGTCCCGCCACCGGTGCGCCACCCCGGCACTGCGCCGGGCGCCGACCTCCCACAGGTAGATGAGCACGACGAACAGCAGGATGTACCACAGCGCGCTCCACTTGACCGCCATGGCGCAGCCGATCATCACGCCGGCCAGCAGCCGCCACCACGGCACGCCGTCGCGCACGGTGAACCGGGGCCGGTTGGCGCGGCCGGGCTGGCCGGGATCGACTCCCGCCTCGACCGCCCGCAGCCAGCGCCCGCGCCGCTGGTCCCGGTCCATGACCAGGCAGCCGAACGAGGCGAGGACGAACAGCATCAGGAAGATGTCCAGCAGGGCCGCGCGGGAGAGCACGAAGTGCAGCCCGTCGAGGGACATCAGCAGCCCGGCGGCGCAGCCGAGCACGGTCGAGCCGAACATCCGGCGGGCGACGCGGATGACGATCAGTACGGAGATGGTGCCGGCGACGGCGGCGGAGACGCGCCAGCCGAACTCGTGGTACCCGAAGATCCACTCACCCAGCCCGATGATCCACTTGCCGAGCGGGGGGTGCACGACGAAGTCGCCGTTGTTGTTGGTGGCGTTCCACTCCACCCCGTGGACGAGCAGGTCGTGGCCTTCGGTGGCGTAGTACACCTCGTCGAAGATCTTGCCCTTGGGCCAGCCCAGGTTGACCAGCCGGAGCACCGCGGCGATGAGCACGATCACACCGGTGGCCAGCCAGGAGCCGAACTGGTCGTCCGGCAGCCGGGGAGCCAGGCGCCGCCGCAGCACGTCCGGCGGGGGGCCGGCCTCGGGCGCGGGCCGCTCCGGCTGAGCCTCGGGGTCGAGGTCGATCGTCACCACCGCTGTCACGCCTGCGATCGTAGAGGGCACGTGCCGGGTGAGGCACCCCATAGAACGGTAGGCGAAGCGTGGAACCTGCGGAGGGCGGCCGGCTGGTCCTGGTCGGCGCGCCGCTGGGCAACCCGGCGGACGCCTCGGCGCGGGCGGCGCGGGCGCTGGCGACCGCGGATCTGGTCGCGGCCGAGGACACCCGGCGGCTGGCCCGGCTGGCGCGCGACGTGGGCATCGAGATCGGCGGGCGGGTCGTGTCGTACTTCGAGGGCAACGAGGCACGCCGTACCCCCGAAATCCTGGCGGCGCTGCGTGGCGGTGCGGTGGTCGCGGTGGTGACCGACGGCGGCATGCCCAGCGTCTCGGACCCGGGCTACCGCCTGGTGCGCGCCGCGGTCGACGCGGGGGTGCCGGTCACCGCGGTGCCGGGCCCGAGCGCGGTGACCACCGCGCTGGCCGTGTCGGGGCTGCCCAGCGACCGGTTCTGCTTCGAAGGCTTCCTGCCGCGCCGCGCGGGCGAGCGCCGCGCGCGGCTGGCCGCGCTCGCCGCCGAGCCGCGCACGCTGATCTTCTTCGAGGCGCCGCACCGGCTGGCGGCGACCCTGGCCGATCTGGCCGCGGCCTTCGGCGCGGCGCGGCCGGGCGCGGTCTGCCGGGAGTTGACCAAGACGTACGAGGAGGTCCGCCGGGGTGACCTCGCCGACCTGGCCGGCTGGGCCGGGGGCGGGCAGCCGCGCGGGGAGATCACGGTGGTGGTGGCCGGAGCGCCGGCGGCCGCCGCGGACCGCCCCTCCGACGCGGACCTGCGGGCCGCGGTCGCCGAACGAGAATCCGGGGGTACGCCGCGCAGAGACGCGATCGCCGCCGTCGCGAAGGAGCACGGCCTGCGCCGCCGCGACGTCTACAACCTGGTCGTCAGCGGGTGACGGCGAGCATGGCGAGCATCAGCAGGAGGGGTCCGGCCACGCTCACCAGCAGCGCGTACCAGCGCGCCCGCCGGCCGGGCAGCCGGTGCGCCCCGGTGGCCAGCGCGATGGCGAGGCCACACAGCAGCATCAGCGTGAGCCCGAGCCCCCACCGCAGGGCCAGGCCGGCCCGGTCGCCGGCGTAGGCGAGGCGGCTGCCGGGGGAGACCATCCGGGCGGCCACCCGTGCCCCGTCGCCCAGCCGCTCCGCCGGCGCACCGACCAGGTCCACATGCGTCGCCGTGAATTCCGCGCCGTCCGCGCTGAACGTGGCGCGGCAGCGCTGGTCGAGCCCGTGGCCGGTGCAGTGGACGACCGTGGCGGTGCCCTGGCTGCCGTGGCCCACCGCCAGCCACAGCGGCTCGGCCGTCACCCAGGCGAAGAACGTGGCGAGCAGGCCGAACAGGATCAGCGCGACGAGCCCCAGCACCGGGCGCCGGGGTGGCGCAGGTCGCCGCCGGCGCACCCCGATGATCCCGGTCGCCCGGTGGTGCCCGATCAACATCCGGGGAGACGGCCATTGTCCGATAGGAGTGGGATCATCCGCGTTCTCCGCCATGAATCGTATTGCACACCCCAAACGGGGCAATCTAGTGGAGCCCGTATGGTGTGTCGCCATTCAGTACCGGGTCAGTAGGCTGGTATCCCATGAGTCGCGTTCTCGCCGCGGTCGCCTGGCCTTACGCCAACGGCCCGCGCCACATCGGTCATGTCTCCGGCTTCGGCGTCCCCTCCGACGTGTTCAGCCGGTACATGCGCATGGCGGGACACGACGTTCTCATGGTCTCGGGTACCGACGAGCACGGCACGCCGATCCTGGTGCAGGCGGAGAAGGAGGGCGTGTCCCCACGGGAGCTGGCCGACCGGTACAACCGCATGATCGTGGAGGACCTGCACGCGCTCGGGCTTTCCTATGACCTCTTCACCAGGACGACAACGCGAAACCACTACGCGGTGGCGCAGGAGCTGTTCCGGACCGTGCACCGGAACGGGTACATGATCGAGGAGGTCACCCAGGGGGCGATCTCGCCGTCCACCGGCCGCACCCTGCCCGACCGGTACATCGAGGGCACCTGCCCGATCTGCGGGTACGACAGCGCGCGGGGCGACCAGTGCGACAACTGCGGCAACCAGCTCGACCCGGTCGACCTGATCAACCCGCGGTCCCGCATCAACGGTGAGACGCCCACGTTCGTGGAGACCGAGCACTTCTTCCTCGACCTGCCGGCCCTGTCCGACGCGCTGGCACAGTGGCTCAAGACGCGTACCGACTGGCGGCCCAACGTCCTCAAGTTCTCCCTGAACCTGCTCGACGACGTGCGCCCGCGCGCGATGACCCGGGACATCGACTGGGGCATCCCGGTGCCGCTACCCGGCTGGGCGGACAACCCGGCCAAGCGGCTGTACGTGTGGTTCGACGCGGTCATCGGCTACCTGTCCGCGCCGATCGAGTGGGCCCGCCGCTCGGGTGACCCGGACGCCTGGCGGAAATGGTGGTCGGCGGACGCGCCGGACGCGCGGTCCTACTACTTCATGGGCAAGGACAACATCACGTTCCACGCGCAGATCTGGCCGGCCGAGCTGCTGGCCTACGACGGGCGCGGCGACAAGGGCGGCCAGCCGGGCGAGTACGGCTCCCTCGCGCTGCCCACCGAGATCGTGTCCAGCGAGTTCCTCACCATGGAGGGGCGCAAGTTCTCCTCGTCCCGCTCGGTGGTCATCTACGTCCGGGACTTCCTGTCCCGGTACGACCCGGACGCGCTGCGGTACTTCATCGCGGTCGCCGGCCCGGAGAACAACGACACCGACTTCACCTGGGCGGAGTTCCTGCGCCGCAACAACGACGAGCTGGTGGCCGGCTGGGGCAACCTGGTCAACCGGTCCATCTCGATGGCCGCCAGGAACTTCGGCGCGATCCCCGCGGTCGGCGCCGCCGGGCTGACCCCGGCCGACGAGGCGCTGCTGGCCTCGGTGCGGGGCGCGTTCGGCACGGTGGGCGGGCTGATCGAGCGGCACCGGCAGAAGCAGGCGATCAACGAGGCGATGCGGGTGGTTGGCGAAGTAAACAAGTACGTGTCGGGCCAGGCACCCTGGTCGCTCAAGGATGACCCGGAGCGGATGGGCACCATCCTGCACGTGGCCTTGCAGGCGGTCAGCGACTGCAACATCCTGCTCACGCCGTTCCTGCCGCACGCCGCGCAGAAGATTCACGAGCTGCTCGGCGGCACCGGCGTCCACGCGCCGATGCCCTCGATCGTCGAGGTCGAGGACCTGGACGGCGGGCCGGCGTACCCGGTGCTGACCGGGGACTACTCGATCGGCGCGCGGTGGGTCAGCACGCCCATCGAGGCGGGCCGGTCGTTGAACCCGCCGAAGCCGGTCTTCAAGAAGCTCGATCCGTCCATTGTCGACGAGGAGTTGGCCAGACTGGCCGGGTAGCATCCACGCTCGGGGAGGGACCGCCGGTGGCGTTGGTCGACAAGCTCTTCGCCCAGGCCGTGGGTTGGCACCGGCGGGCCGGTGCGCACGTGCAGGACATCGAGGCGGAGGCGCAGGCCCTCGCCGCGGACCCGTTCGCCGCCGCCACCGCGGACAGCCAGGCGCGGCGCTGGGTGGCCAAGCTGCACAGCCTGGCCCAGTCCGGCCTGCCCGGCTGGCTGGGCCAGCGGCTGGACAGCGCCCTGCTGGAGCTGCCGCTGGGCGAGCAGGCCAGCGTGGACCGGCCGATGTACCTGCGCATCGGCGACGCGAGCCCGGTCGAGGACAGCATGTTCTGGGCCGCCGTGCCGTTCATCGGCTCGGGCCACCTGGCGATCGACGCGGATGCCCGGGACCGCCGGATCACCGGGTGGCTGCGCGGTATCCTGCTGCGCACGCTGGCCGCCCTGCCCGAGGGCGCGCTGCGGGTGCTGCCGGTCGACGGGGCGACGCTGGGCGCCGTGTTCACGCCGTTCCGGCCGCTGGTCGACGCGGAGGCGTGGCAGGCGCCGGTGACCGATCTGGACGGGCTGCGGTCGGTCCTGGGCGAGGCCGAGGAGCAGATCAACGGGGTACAGGCGGGCGCGCTGGACAACCCGCCGGTCCTGCTGGTCGCGGTCGCCGCGCTGCCCAGCGGTACCGGACGGGCGGAGTGGGCGCGGCTGGGCGCCATCGCGCACGCCGGCCCGGGCGCCCGGGTGCACCTGCTGCTCGCCGGGTACCCGCCGCCCACCATGCACGGCGAGCCGGCCCCGCGCCTGGAGAACACCACGCAGCTGACGAGCGCGGGCAACGGGTGGTTCACCGCCTCGGAGCCGCCCGGCCCGTACCGGCTGTCCAGCGACGGCACCGGGCTGGCCGCGCCGGTCATGCTCGACCCCGGGCCGAGCGAGGACCTCGTCGTCCAGGTGTGCCGGCGCGCCGCGACCACGGCGACCGTGTCCCGGCAGACCGACTTCGCGTCCCTGATGCCGCCGCAGATCTGGCGCGAGTCCTCGGCGCACGGGCTGCGCACCGTCGTCGGCCGGGACGGCCGCGCGCCGTACGAGCTGGTGCTGGACGACGCGACCCCGCACATGCAGCTGGGTGGCCGCTCCGGTGCCGGAAAGACGAACGTCCTGCTGCTCCTGCTGTACGGTCTGGCCTCCCGGTACTCGCCGGACGAGCTGGGGCTGTACCTGCTGGACTTCAAGGAGGGCGTGTCCTTCGTCGAGTTCACCCCGACCCGGGCCGACCCGTCGTGGGTGCCGCACGCCCGCACCGTCGGCATCGAGTCCGACCGCGAGTACGGGCTCGCCGTGCTGCGCGCGCTGGTGCGCGAGATGAACCGGCGGGCGGGCGCGCTGAAGCGGGCCGGGGTGACCAAGCTGGCCGACCTGCGCACCGCACAGCCCGAGACCGTGCTGCCCAGGCTGGTCGCCGTGATCGACGAGTTCCAGGTGCTGTTCGCCGGCAACGACACGATCGCCCGGGAGGCGGCCGGTGCCCTGGAGGACCTGGCGCGCAAGGGCCGCTCGTACGGCATCCACATGATCCTGGCCAGCCAGACGATCGCCGGGATCGAGGCGCTGTACACCAAGAAGGACTCCATCTTCGGCCAGTTCCCGCTGCGCATCGCCCTACCGGGCGGCTCCGGAATCCTGGACTCCGCAAATACCGCGGCCGAGGCCCTGCCGGTCGGTACGGCCGTGGTCAACAGCGCGGGCGGGGTGGCCGAGGCCAACCGGGTCGTCCGGTTCCCGCACGCCGATCCGGCGTCGGTGGCCGCGCAGCGGCAGAAGCTCTGGCAGGCCCGGCCGGTCACCAACGACCCGCCCGCGGTCTTCGCCGGCTACGCCGAGCACCACGTCGAGGACGACCCGCTGTTCGCGGCGCTGTCACCGCAGGTGCGCCGGCGCCAGGCCCTGGTCGGCCGGGCCGTGGACATCGGCCTGCCCACGGTGGGGTTCGGCATGGACGCGGTACCGGGCCGGCACGTCGCCGTGCTCGGCACCTCGGTGGTGGGCGCCGACATCCTGCACGCCGCGACCGTCGGCCTCGCCCACCAACACGACCCGGGTTCGGCGCGGTTCGTGCTGGCCAGCTTCGCCGCGGCCGCCGATCCCGTGGTCGACGAGCTGGGCGCGACCCTGGCCGCGGCCGGGCACGACTGCATCGAGGCGGACGCCGGCGCGCTGCGCGCCCTGCTCGCCGACCTGTCCAGCGAGGCTCCCGCGTCCGCCGCCAAGCCGATCTACCTGGTCGTGTTCGCCGCCGACGTGATCGTGCCGATGCTCTCCGAGCGGGGCGAGAACCGGCGTACCGGCCTGGACGACCTGCGCACCGTGCTGCGCGCCGGCCCCGGGCGCATGGTCCACGTGCTGAGCTGGTGGCGAGCCGCCCGGCGGTTCGCGGACGCGGTCGGCGGCTCGGCCGGGCGCGAGGACGTGGCGTGCCTGGTGGCGCTGAACGTCCCCGGGAACGAGCTGTCCGCGCTGCTCGGCGACCACACGCTGACCTGGCAGCCACGGGCCAACCGGGCGCTGCTGCTGGACCGGCACGACCAGCGCCGCCAGCTCATCGTGCCGTTCGTGCGCCCCGGCCGGCACGAGGACGGGGACGGTGCCCAACCATGACCGGGAACTGGTGGGTGGAGTACGCGGAGGCGGCGCAGCGGCTGGCCGAGGTGCGGCGCGGGGAGGAGCGGCGGCTGGCCACCGGGCAGGAGCGCGCGGCCGGCATGCGCGCCGCCGCGGACCAGCTCAGGCGGCGGCTGGACGCCCAGCGTGCGCACCTGCTCAACGTGGCCCGGACGCTGCGGCTGGCCGAGCCGTCGTTCGGCGAGGCGGGCCGGGGCGGGCTGACCGACGCCGACGAGGCCGCGCGGGCGGCCTGGGAGGCGGTCAAGGAGGCCGACAGGGCGGCCACCGAGGCCGCGAACCGCGGGCACCAGGCGGGGTTCCTCCCTGGTGTGCCGCCCACCCTGCGCAACGCGGCCGTCTACGCCGGGACGACGGCGCTGCTCGCGGTGGTGTCCGTCGGTCTGGTGCTGTTCGGCGCGCGTAGCCAGGACCGCCAGATCCCGACCTGGACGATGCCCTGGTCGCTGTGCGGGCTGCCGGCCGTGGCGTTCTTCGCCGGCTACTTCATCATCGTCAACTTCGCCCACCCCAGGGTCGCCGACGAGCCGGTGGGCACGGCACCCCAGTCCGGCCGGGGCCGGCGGACCGGCCGGCCGAAGCGCACCGCCTCGGTGCGGCTGGGCGGGCTCATCTGCCTGCTCGGCATGTGGCTGGCGTGGGCGGTCGCCGTGTCGGTCAATCTCTCGTGACCGGCGGCAGGGGGTACCGCACCGCCACCGGGGGCTGCTGGACCACCTCGGCCGCCGGCGCCCAGACCTCGTACACGCCGCGCTCCACGCAGCCGGCGCCGAGGGTGGCGACCGCCTCGCCGGACGGGTGCAGCAGGCGCAGGCGCAGCCAGCTCCCCTCGACCCGGGTGATCGTGCACGGCACCCGGCGCCAGAGGCCGCAGGGCGTGCGCCGGGCCAGCGTCTCCACCGCGTACCGGGCCGCCCGGGTCTTGGCCAGTACCCGGAACTCACCCGGCGGATCGGCGATCGCCTCGTACTCCTCGCCCCGGTACCGGCCGACGAGGCGGCTGGGCGCCGGCGGGATCGCGAAGTACTCCTGGCCCGGATCGATCCCCGGTACCGACGCGAACAGGTGGCGCCACTGCGGCCCGAACAGCCGCGTCCAGGTGCGCTGCTCGGGCAGGTAGCTGTAGAGGGGTACCTCGGTGCCGTCGGTGGTGTAGGCCAGCAACTCGGCGAACGCGGGGTAGGGCAGGTCGGCGAGGCCCGCGGTGACATACTCGGGGACCACGTGGTGCCCGGACGGGGCGAAGCCGGTGCCCAGGACCGGCGGGCCGAGCCGGTCGCGCGGCGGCATCCGGGCCAGCCCGTCGTAGAGCTCGATGTAGGGGACCTCGAAGTCCAGCGGGTCCACCGCGCGCCAGCGCAGCCCGAAGATGGCCGCGCCGCCGTCGCCGTCCTCCCCGTCGCTGCGCAGCACCGACAGCTCGGCCGGGGTGCGCAGGTGCGCGATGTCGACCTCGCGGTAGCAGAAGCCCTGCGGCAGCCAGCCGTGCAGGTGCCCGGCGAGCTGCCGGCCGGAGAGCACCTTCACCATCCGGGTACCGCAGCGGACCGCGATGCTGTCGCGGATGCCGGACAGCAGCTCACCCGTGGTGGCCCGCGGGCTCTGGCTCAACCGGTGCACGGTGGCCCAGTTGATGCCGCGCGACACGGGTACGGACAGGACCGACTCGGCCGGCCGGGGTGCCCGCCCCTCCAGCACCTCCGCCTCGGGCGCGGGGATGAAGCGGCGGTACGGCTGGCGCGCACCGGGTCGGGGGTTGGGCAGGAAGCCGGGGGCGGGTTCGAGCGCGAAGATCTCGTACGCCGCGCCCTTCGCGATCGGCTCGGCGGAGTACTCGCTGTCCTGGTATCGGACGCGCAGCCGCTGCGCCGCTGGCGATTCGATACCAGGGGCGTGCGCGACCTGCCCGGTCGGCGTCATGCCCATAGAACCTAGCCCTTCGATGTCCCTCGCTGGTTAACGTGACGTGAATCGTTCCTCGCGGAACACTAGGTATTCCTTGCGCCGGGCGTCGGACGCCGTGTGTGTTTCGATGATCGACAGGGTCCGCGGCCACATCACTATGCTGGCGGGGATGCCTACCGCGAGCGAACCGCCACCCGCACCCGAGCCGCTGGCCGTGCCGGTGCTGGACAGCCACACCCACCTCGACATCGTGGGCGGCGACCCGGCCTCGGCCGTCGCCGCGGCCGGCGCGGTGGGCGTGGACCGGCTGGTGCAGGTCGGCGTCGATGTGGCCTCGTCGCAGTGGAGTGCGCGGCTGGCCGCCGAACAGCCGGCCGTGGTCGCGACCGTCGCGCTGCACCCGAACGAGGCGCCGGCGCTGGACAAGGCGGGTGGCCTGGACGAGGCGCTGCGGGTGATCGAGGGGCTGGCCACCCGGGACCGGGTGCGCGGGGTCGGCGAGACCGGGATGGACCGCTACCGCACCGGTGACGAGGGCCGCGCCGCGCAGGAGCGCAGCTTCCGGGCGCACATCGCCATCGCCAAGGCGACCGGCCGGGCGCTGGTCATCCACGACCGGGACGCGCACGCCGACGTGCTGCGCATCCTCGACGACGAGGGCGCGCCGGAGCGGGTGGTGCTGCACTGCTTCTCCGGCGACGCACGGTTCGCGGCCGACTGCGTGCGGCGCGGGTACGTGCTGAGCTTCGCCGGCACCGTCACCTTCAAGAACGCCGAGTACCTGCGGGAGGCGGCCCGGGTCACGCCGCTGGACCAGATCCTCGTGGAGACGGACGCGCCGTTCCTCACCCCGATGCCGTACCGGGGCCGGCCCAACGGCTCGTACCTGATCCCGCTGACGGTGCGCTCGCTCGCCCAGACCCTGGGACGCGACCTCGACGAGGTGTGCGCCGCGATCTCGGCCACCGGCGAACGGGTCTTCGGGCCTTGGTGACGGGCTCCCTGCTCGGGCCGGTGGAGATCCGGGAACTCGCGGCGCGGCTGGGCGTCGCGCCGGCGAAGTCGCTCGGGCAGAACTTCGTGCACGACCGGAACACCGTGCGGCGCATCGTGCGCACCGCGGCGCTCGACCCGCACGACGTCGTCGTCGAGGTCGGTCCCGGCCTGGGTTCGCTGACCCTGGCACTGCTGCCCGCCGCCGCCCGGGTGTACGCGGTGGAGATCGACCCGCAGCTGGCCGGCGCGCTGCCCGGTACCGTGGCCCGGCACGCGCCGCAGTACGCCGACCGGCTCACGGTGGTCAACCAGGACGCGCTGAAGGTGGCCCCGCAGGACCTGCCGGGAGCCGGTGCCCTGGTGGCCAACCTGCCCTACAACGTCGCGGTGCCGGTGCTGCTGCACCTGCTCGCGGTGCTGCCCGGCCTGGCACACGGTCTGGTGATGGTGCAGAAGGAGGTCGCCGACCGGCTCACCGCGCCGCCCGGTTCGCGCACCTACGGGATACCCAGCGCCAAGCTCGCCTGGTACGCCGGGGCGCGGCAGGCCGGCCGGGTGCCGGCGAACGTCTTCTGGCCGGTACCCAATGTGGAATCTGGTCTGGTGGCATTCGCCCGCCGCGACCCGCCCGCGGGAATTGACCGCCGGAAGACCTTCGCGGTGATCGACGCGGCCTTCGCGCAGCGGCGCAAGACGCTGCGCGCCGCGCTCGCCGGCTGGGCCGGCAGCCCGGACGCCGCGGCCCGGATCCTGGCCAGGGCCGGGGTGGACCCCGGCGCGCGCGGCGAGTCGCTCACCATAGAAGAATTCGCCGCGATCGCGAGGGAGGCGGGATGACCGAGGCGCTGTTCGAGGACGGCCGGCCGCGGCCGGGCGCCTCCGGGCCCGTGCGGGTACGCGTCCCCGCGAAGATCAATCTGCACCTGGGTGTGGGCGCGCTGCGCCCGGACAGGTACCACGAGCTGACCACCGTGTACCACGCGCTCGCCGTGTACGACGAGGTCAGCGCGCGCCGGGGCGACCAGCTGACGCTGACCATGGAGGGCGAGGGCGCCGGCGCGCTGCCGCTGGACGACACCAACCTGGTGCTGCGCGCGGCGCGGGCCCTCTCCGCCCACACGGGTGTACCGGCGCAGGCGCGGCTGCACCTGCGCAAGAACATCCCGCTCGCGGCCGGCCTGGCCGGCGGCAGCGCCGACGCGGCCGCGGCGCTGGTCGCCTGCGACGGGCTCTGGGGCACCGGCCTGAACCGCGAGGAACTGGCCGAGGTCGCCAGCCGGGTCGGCTCGGACGTCCCGTTCCTGGTGCTGGGCGGCACCGCGCTGGGCACCGGCCGCGGCGAGGCGGTCAGCCCGGTGCTGGCCCGCGCCTCGTCCTGGCACTGGGTGCTGGCGCTGGCCGACGGCGGCCTGTCCACCCCCGAGGTCTACCGGGAGCTGGACCGGCTGCGCGCCGGCGGCGCGGCCGACGCGCCGCTCGGCGCGGCCGACGACCTGCTTGGCGCGCTGCGGCAGCGGGATCCCGCGGTGCTCGCCAAGTGCCTGGGCAACGACCTGCAGGTCGCGGCGCTGGCTTTGCGTCCGGCCCTGCGGGACACCCTGGACACGGGCGGCCGGGCCGGTGCCCTCGCCGGTATCGTCTGCGGCTCCGGGCCCACCTGCGCCTTCCTCGCCCGGGACGCGCCGCACGCCACGGCGGTCGCGCAGGAGCTGTCGGCCAGCGGTACCTGCCGGGCGGCGGTGGCCACGTTCGGGCCGGTCGCCGGCGCGCGGGTGGTCTGAGCCTTGCCGAACATCGTCAACCTGGACCGGGTCGGCAAGGGGTACGGGCCGACCGGCGCGCTGTTCACGGACGTCTCGCTCGGCCTGGACGAGGCGGACCGGGTGGGCGTCGTCGGTCTCAACGGGGCCGGGAAGTCCACGCTGCTGCGGCTGCTGACCCGCGCCGAGGAGCCCGACGCGGGTCGGCTGACGCACCGGCGGGACCTGCGCGTCCTTTCCCTGCCGCAGACGCTGGACCTGGCGCCGTCCTGCACCGTCCGCGACGTGGTGCTGGGTACCGCCTGGCTGCCGGAGGGGTTCGCGGCCGAGCACGAGTGGGCCGGGGACGCCGGGGTACGCACCGTCCTCAGTGGACTGGGCATGCCGGGCCTGGGCCTGTCCTCGACCGTCGGCGAGATGTCCGGCGGGGAGCGGCGCCGGGTGGCGCTGGCCGCCCTGCTGGTGCGCGGCAGCGACCTGCTCGTGCTGGACGAGCCCACCAACCATCTCGACGTGGCCGGCATCTCCTGGCTGGCCGGGCACCTCACCGCACGGCGCGATGCGTTGGTCGTGGTGACGCACGACCGGTGGTTCCTCGACGAGGTCACCAACCGCACCTGGGAGGTCGCCGACCAGACCGTGCGCGCGTACGACGGCGGGTACGCGGCGTGGGTACTGGCCCGGGCCGAACGGGCCCGGGTCGAGGCGGCCACCGAGAAGCGCCGGCAGAACCTGCTGCGCAAGGAGATCGCCTGGCTGCGCCGGGGACCGCCGGCCCGCACCAGCAAGCCGCGGTTCCGGATCGAGGCGGCCAACGCGCTGATCGCCGACGTGCCCGAGCCGCGCGACGGCGTGTCCCTGCGCCGGCTGGCCACCGCCCGGCTGGGCAAGCAGGTGTACGAGCTGGACGCGGTGCGGCTGCTGGCCGGCCCGAAGACCATCCTCGACGGCGTGACGTGGCAGGTAGGCCCGGGGGACCGGATCGGGATCCTGGGACCCAACGGCGCCGGGAAGACCACGCTGCTGCGCCTGCTCGCCGGCCTGTCCGCACCCGCCTCCGGCACCATCGTCCGCGGTTCGACGGTGCGGTCGGCGTTCCTGTCGCAGGAACTCGCCGAGCTGCCCGAGCACCTGCGGCTCCTGGAAGCGGTGGAGGAGGTCGCCCGCCGGGTGGTGCTGGGCGGCCGGGAGCTGTCCGCCGCGCAACTGGCCGAGGTGTTCGGCTTCACCGACCGTCGCGTGTGGACACCGGTGGCCGACCTGTCCGGCGGCGAGCGGCGCCGGCTGCAGATGCTGCGGCTGCTCGCCGCCGAACCCAACGTGCTGCTGCTCGACGAGCCCACCAACGACCTGGACACCGATACGCTCGCGGCGCTGGAGGACCTGCTGGACACGTGGCCGGGCACGCTGGTGGTGGCCAGCCACGACCGGTACCTGGTGGAGCGGGTGACCGACACGGTGTACGCCCTGTTCGGCGACGGCCGCCTGCGGCACCTGCCGGGCGGGGTGGACGAGTACCTGGCGTCCTGCGCTCCTCCTGCTCCGGCTGCGCCGGCGGCTGCTCGGGAGGGGCCGAAGCGCGGCACCGATCCGAGGCGGTCCAAGCGGGAGCTGGCCCGGCTGGAGCGGCAGGTCGAGCGACTGCAGGAGCGGGAGGCGCGGCTGCACGAGCAGCTGGCCGCGCACGCCACCGACTACGAGAAGGTGGGCGCGCTGGACGCGCAACTGCGGGAGGTGCTGCGCGAGCGGGCCGAGGCCGAGGATGCCTGGCTGGTCGTGGCCGAGCAGGCCGGCGCCGATTGAGCGTTCCGGTGGCGGTGCCCGGCCGGTGCGACGACAATCGGGGCGTGGCGCACATACCGATCAACCATCCGCTGCGTCCCCTGTACCGGACACTGGCCGCGCTCGCCGGCCTGTACGTGCTGGTCTTCGGGATCGTCGGGCTGAACCGCAGCTGGGGCGGCGGCTTCTTCGGCCACGCGGACACCTACGCCCTCGGCCTGCGTACCAATGTCGCGTTCTCGCTACTGTCCATTGTGGTCGGTTTCGTCGTCTTCGCCGGCGCCCTGTACGGCCGCAACGTCGACCACTACATCAACCTGGTCGGCGGCTTCGTGTTCCTCCTGGCCGGCCTCGCCATGCTGGCGCTGCTGCGCACCAACGCCAACTTCCTCAACTTCACCGTCGGCACCTGCGTCGTGTCGTTCGTCATCGGCACCGCGATGCTGGTCGCCGGCCTCTACGGCAGGGTGGGACCGGCGGACGAGGCGCAGGCCGAGGAGCAGTTCCGCCACCGGCATCCGGACGCCGCCGTGCCCTCGTGACCCCCGTCTACTTGCCCTTGACCAGCAGGGCCGGCTTGGGCTCCAGGTGGGACAGGCCGTTCCAGGCCAGGTTGACCAGGTGCGCGGCCACGGTCTCCTTGCGTGGCTTGCGCACCTCCAGCCACCACCGCCCGGTCAGCGCCACCATGCCCACGAGCGCCTGCGAGTACAGCTCCGCCAGGCGCGGATCGTAGGACCGCAGCTTGAACTCCGCGCCCAGGATGTGCTCGACCTGGTGCGCCACGTCATTGAGCACGCTGGAGAAGCTCCCGGTGGCGGACATGATGGGCGACTCCCGCACCAGCACCCGGAAGCCGTCGGTCTCCGCCTCGATGTAGTCGAGCAGGGCCAGCGCCGCCTGCTCCAGCAGTTCGCGCGGGTGGCCGCCGGTAAGCGCGGCGGACAGCCGGTCCAGCAGGGCCCGCACCTCCCGGTCGACGACGACCGCGTACAGGCCCTCCTTGCCGCCGAAGTGCTCGTACACCACCGGTTTGGAGACCTTGGCCCGCGCCGCGATCTCCTCGATCGAGGTCGCGTCGAAGCCGCGCTCGGCGAACAGTTGCCGCCCGATCATGATGAGCTGCTCGCGCCGCTGCGCGGCTGACATCCGTACCCGGGAACCGGGCTTCGCGGTATTGCCCCCGTCGCTCACGGACTCATCGTGCCGGACCCGGGCGGCGCGAGCTTCGCCGCCACGCGCTCTGGCCTGGGCCACCGGACGTCGCTGACCCAGCCGAGCTTTTCGAAGACCCAGATGGTACGGGCGGAGATGTCCAGTTGCCCCCGCAGCACCCCGTGCCGCGCGCAGGTCGGGTCGGAGTGGTGCAGGTTGTGCCAGCTCTCCCCGAACGACAGGATCGCCAGCGGCCAGAAGTTGGCGGCCTTGTCGCCGTCCCGGGTCGCGAACGGGCGCTCGCCCACCACGTGGCAGATGGAGTTGATCGACCAGGTGATGTGGTGCAGGAACGACACCCGCACCAGGCCGGCCCAGAAGAAGGCGGTCAGCGCGCCCTGCCACGACCACGTGATCAGGCCACCCGCGGCGGCCGGCGCGAGCAGTGACAGGATCACCAGCGGTACGAACAGCGCGTCCACCCGCCGGATGTCCTTGTCGGCGACCAGGTCGGGCGCGAACCGGGCGCGGTTGGTCAGCTCGCGGTGGAACAGCCAGCCCATGTGCGCGTACCCGAGGCCCTTGGTCAGGCCCCAGACACTGTTGCCGTAGCGCCACGGCGAGTGCGGATCGCCCTCGGCGTCGGAGTAGGCGTGGTGCCGGCGGTGATCGGCCACCCACTGGGTCGGCGCGCCCTCGATCGCCATCGAGCCGGCGACCGCCAGCGTCACCCGCAGCCAGCGCTTCGCCTTGAACGAGCCGTGCGTGAGATAGCGGTGGAAGCCCACTGTGACACCGACACCGGAGACCACGTAGCACACGAGGCCGATGGCGACGTCGCTCCAGGACAGCCAGCCGCCCCAGGCCACCGGTACGGCGACGAGCAGGGCCAGGAACGGGATGACCACGAACGCCCACAGCGCGACCAGGATGCCGGGCTTCTGCTTGCCCTCGGTCAGGGGTCTGGGGC
>JBBWZQ010000239.1:0-12081 GCA_039649115.1 Micromonosporaceae bacterium
CGGCGGCCACCCGGTGGTCCCGACGAACGGCGTGTTCCGGTCGGGCTCGATGATCGGCGTACCACCCTGGGCCGCACCGGCCGCGATCGCACCACCGCGGGCCGCAGCGACCGGCGTGCTTCGGCCGGTCCCCTCGTGGACCAGCCGCCCCTTGCCGCGCCTTCCACCGGCCGACCGCTCGGTGGAGCCCGTGTCGAGCCGGCCGGCGGCGTCGAGCAGATCGATCCGCTCGGCAGGCCGGAACGCACCGGATCGGTCGGCCGGGTCGAACGGATCGAGCCTCCGGGCCGGGGCGGCTCAGGTGTGCGGGGCGAATCGGGCGCACGGGCCGAGGGTGCCATGCGGGCCAGCGGAGCTGCTCGCGTCGCGGAGACCAGGGGCGATGGCCCACCTCGGATGGGGGGCGCGGCCAGGGTCGAGGGCGCTGCCAGGCCCGACGGCGGCGTGGGAACCAGCGGCGCCGCGAGGGTGGAGGGCGCTGCGAGGGTGGCGCCGCCGGTTGGCCCGGGGCGGGCGGAATCGGGTGCCCGACCGGTGGGTAGTGGCCACCCAGAGGACGCCACGCGCCCGGATGGTGCCGATCGTCCGGACAGCGCCGGCCGTCCAGACGGGACTGGCCGTCCGAGCGTCGGTCGGGTCACGGGAGCGGTACGCCCCGCCGGCGTCGACCGCCCCGAAGTCGCGGGCCGTGCCGAGCCGCTAGGTCGTGCCGAGGTCGCGGGCCGCGCCGAGCCGCTAGGTCGTGCCGAGGTCGCCGGCCGTGCCGAGCCGTTAGGTCGTGCCGAGGCCGCGGGCCGCGCTGAGGCGCAAGGCCGTGCCGAAGCCGCAGGACGCGCTGAGGTCGGTCGAGCCGAATCAGCGGGCCGCGCCGAGCCGGTGGGCCGCGCCGAGGTCACGGGGCGTGTCGGCACCGGCCGCGCCGAGCCGGTTGGCCGGGCCGAGGTGACAGACCGGGCCGAGCACGGCCGCGCGGATGCGGCGGGCCGAGCGTCGGCCGCAGGGCGGGCGGCGGCAGCCGGCCGAGCGGCGGACGCGGCGGGCCGCACCGAGGTGGCGGAGGGCCGAGGGGATACGGGCGGCTGGGTCGAGCTGCCGGAACGAATCGAGCCCGGACCAATTGAGCCAGGCCCGGCCGACGGGACCGGGCGGCCCGACACCGGTGTCGCCCGGGTTGAGGGTTCCGCCCGGGTGCCCGCCGCCGCGAGAGCCGAGCCCGCCACCGCGCTGCGCTCGGGCGCACTGGGCCGGCCGCGAGCAGCCGCACCGGTGCCGGGAGCGTTGCCGGCGCCGGAGGACGTCTCGGCGCTGCTCGAATCCGGCGCAGGTGGGCTGGACGAGCCGTCGACCGGTCGTACCGTCGGGGACGAAGATCAGGTGGTCGAGTCCGATCCGGACGCCGGCCGTCCCGTGGGCCTGCGCTCCGAGCTGCGGCACAAGCTCCGCTCCCAGGATCGGGTGAAGCTGGCGGCCCTGATCTCCGCGATCGTGGTTGTTCTCGGCGTCCTGCCGGCCATCCTGTTCCTCCGTACCACGAGCAGCGATCCGATGTTCTCCACCTTGGACTCGCTGGCGGTGCCCAAGTGGGCGGCGGGCGCGCCCGCGGACACGGTCTCCGGCAGCCGCTGGTGTGTCATCGAGTGCCGGTTCCGGGAGCGGGACCTGACCTCCCAGAAGGGGACCAACGAGACCGCCGCGGCGTACCAGAGTGCGCTGTTGGGTTCGGGTTGGTCGCGTTGGCAGGTCGCGCAGTGCCCGGATGGGCCGGTCGACGGGAAGTACACCTGCTGGCAGCGGGACGAATTCACCATGGACCTGTGGGTACGCCCGCCGCCATGCGCCTCGAATCCGGCGCAGGGCGCGGCCGCCGGTGGGGTGGCGGCGTCGCCATCTGCCGGCGCGCCCACCGGCACCTGCACCGGCTCGATAGTGTCGATCAAGGTTCGTAACCGGATCGATGACGAGCGGGGGCGCGGCCCTGAGCCCAGCAAGGATGCCAAGCTGACCGGCGAGACGCCCGACCCGGCGTTCACCGACAACCCGTTCCCCAGTACGCCGGCCGCCCCCAGCTGACGGACGCCCAGGTCCGCCCCCGGCGGTCGCGACACCGGGCGGGGACTGACTTGCCCCGGCGTCACGGACGGTAGGGTCTGCACGTTGGCGCTGAGTGAGAGGTGCGCGCGGTGGGTATGGTCCGCGCGACATCCACTCCTCTGGGGACTGTCGCCCTGGCGGAGACCTATCGAAAGGGGACACCGTGGAGATCGCAGCCCTGGTCGCGGCGGGGGCGTTCCTGATGCTCGTGCTCGTGCTCGCGGTACCGATCCTGCGGCTGCGGCACACAGTGGACGCCGCGACCCGAGTGATCAATGACGTCAACGAGCGGACCGCACCGCTGCTCGGCAACGTCAACACCACCATCGAGAACGTGAATACGGCGCTGGAACAGGTGCACACCTCGCTCGACGGCGTCAACCTCCAGCTCGCGAAGGTCGACACGATGACCGGCCACGTACAGACGGTGACCGCGAACGTGGCGAACCTGACCGCCGTGGTCAGCGCCGCCGCGTCGAACCCGCTGGTCAAGGTGGCCGCGTTCAGCTATGGGGTACGCAAGGCGGCGGCCGTGCGGCGCAGCGCCGACGAGGACAAAGAGGTCCGGACGGAGATCAAGCAGCGCCGCAAGGACACCCGGGTGAAGGCGCGCGAGGCCCGCCGGGGCGCGCGCTGACCCGCCCATAAGCGCTTGCAGGAGAGGATGTACCCATGAAGCGGTTGATGTGGCTGGGTATCGGACTGGCCATCGGCGGGCTCGTGGTGCGGGCGGTGACCAAGAAGGCTCAGTCCTACACCCCGCAGGGGATCGCCGCCTCGGCCCGGGATTCCGCCACCGGCCTGCTCGACTCGATGCGTAACTTCGTCGACGACGTCCGCGACGGCATGGCCGAGCGGGAAGATCAGATCCACGCCGCCTTCGCCGAAGGCCTCGGTCTGGATACCGTCGATGACGAATATCCCGACCACGAATTCACCCGGTACGACACCTACGACCAGAAGCATTATCCCCAGGAAGGCATCCGATGAGGACAGCGGAGATCAAGCGCCGGTTCCTTGCCCATTTTGAGAACAACGGGCATACCGTGGTGCCGAGCGCTCCGCTGCCCGCCATCGACGACCCGAACCTGCTGTTCGTCAACGCGGGCATGGTGCAGTTCGTGCCCTACTTCCTCGGCCAGCAGGCGCCGCCCTACCGGCGCGCGGTCAGCGTGCAGAAGTGCCTGCGCACCCCGGACATCGACGAGGTGGGCAAGACCAGCCGGCACGCCACGTTCTTCCAGATGAATGGCAACTTCTCCTTCGGCGACTACTTCAAGGAAGGCGCCATCTCGCTGGCCTGGGATCTGGTCACCAAGCCGATCGCGGCGGGCGGCTTCGGGCTGGACCCGGAGAAGATCTGGGCCACCGTCTACCTGGACGACGACGAGGCCATCGACATCTGGCACAAGCAGGTGGGCCTGCCGCTGGAGCGCATCGTGCGGCGGGGAAAGGCCGACAATTTCTGGTCGATGGGCATTCCCGGACCGTGTGGTCCCTGCTCCGAGCTGTATATCGACCGTGGCCCCGAATATGGGCGCGAGGGCGGCCCCGAGGTCGACGAAGACCGGTACATGGAATTCTGGAACCTGGTCTTCATGCAGTTCGAGCGGGGTCCGGGCAGCGACAAGGAGAACTTCCCGATCCTTGGTGACCTGCCGGCCAAGAACATCGACACCGGCATGGGCCTGGAGCGGATGGCCTCGATCCTGCAGGGCGTGGACAACCTCTACGAGATCGACGAGGTGCGCCCGATCCTGGACCGGGCCGCGGCGCTGACCGGCAAGCGGTATGGCGCGCACTCCGGCCACGCGGCGAACCAGTCGCACCCCGACGACGTACGGCTGCGTGTCATCGCCGACCATGTGCGGACCTCGCTGATGCTCATCGGTGACGGGGTGACCCCGTCGAACGAGGGGCGCGGCTACGTCCTGCGACGGATCATGCGCCGGGCGATCCGGGCGATGCGGCTGCTGGGCTGGCAGGCCCCGGCCCTGCCCGAGCTGCTGCCGGTGGCCCGCGACTGCATGGCGCCGTCATATCCGGAGATGGCCGAGGAGTTCGAGCGGATCTCGCAGTACGCGTACGCCGAAGAGGAGGCCTTCCTGGCCACGCTGCGGGCGGGCACCACCATCCTGGACACGGCGATCGCCGACACCAAGTCGGCCGGGCGGCCGAGCCTGTCCGGGGACAAGGCGTTCCAGCTGCACGACACGTACGGCTTCCCGATCGACCTGACCCTGGAGATCGCGGCCGAGCAGGGCCTCAGCGTGGACGAGGAGGGGTTCCGCCGGCTGATGGCCGACCAGCGGTCCCGGGCGAAGGCCGACGCGCAGGCGCGCAAGACCGGCCACGCCGACCTCTCCGCGTACCGGAGCGTCCGCGATTCGGGCGGTCCGGTCGAATTCACCGGGTACCACGAGGTGTCCCGGGAGTCCACGGTCCGGGCACTGCTCACGCCGGAGGGCGTGGTGTTGCCCGCGGCCGGCGAGGGTGACCTGGTCGAGGTGGTGCTCGACCGCACCCCGTTCTACGCCGAAGGCGGCGGCCAGCAGCCCGACCAGGGTGTGATCACGGTCACCGGCGGGCAGGTCGAGGTGCTCGACGTGCAGCAGCCGGTGCCCGGCCTGGTCATCCACCGGGCGCGGGTGGTCCGGGGCGAGATCCGTACCGGTGAGGAGGGCCTCGCGGAGATCGACATCGTCCGCCGGCGGGCCATCTCCCGCGCGCACACCGCGACCCACCTGGTGCACCAGACGATGCGCAACTTCCTCGGCGAGTCGGCCACCCAGGCGGGTTCACTGAACGCACCGGGCCGGCTGCGGTTCGACTTCAACACCCCGGGCGCGGTGACGCCCAGCGTGCTGCACGACGTGGAGCAGCAGGTCAACGAGGTGCTGCTGAACGACCTTGAGGTGCACGCGTTCATCACCACCCAGGTGGAGGCGCGCCGGCTGGGCGCGATGGCACTGTTCGGTGAGAAGTACGGCGATGAGGTGCGGGTGGTTGAGGTCGGTGACTACGCACGTGAATTGTGCGGCGGCACCCACGCGGCCCGCTCCGGCCAGCTCGGCCTGGTGAAGATCCTCTCCGAGGCGTCCATCGGCGCCGGCGTACGCCGCGTCGAGGCCCTGGTCGGCATCGACGCGTTCAGCTACCTGGCGCGCGAGCACGTGCTCGTGTCCCGCCTCGCCGAGCTGTACAGGGTCCGCCCGGAAGAGGTCGGCGAGCGGGTCGAGCAGACCGTGACCGCGCTCCGGGACGCCGAAAAGGAGCTGGAGAAGCTGCGCGCCCAGTTGGTGCTGGGTGGGGCGGCGTCGCTGGCCGCCGGGGCGAAGGACGTGCGCGAGGTGGCGTACGTGGGCACCGAGGCGCCCGAGGGGACGAGCGCGAACGATGTGCGTACCCTCGCGCAGGAGATCCGCGGGAAAATCGACCCGGCGCGGCCCGCGGTGGTCGCGGTGGCGGCCCGCTCGGGCGGCAAGGCGTCCCTGGTCGTGGCGGTCAACGCGGCGGCCAAGGGCCGGGGCCTGTCCGCGACGGACCTGGTCAAGGGCGCGCTGTCGGGCCGGGGTGGCGGCAACGCCGACCTGGCGCAGGGCGGCGGAGTGCCGGCCGATCAGGCGCCGGCGCTGCTCGCCGCGATCGAGCGGGCTCTCTGATTTCCCGGCCCGCCCCGGTGGATCAAGGACGGGTCGCCGTGGTTTGATGGCTCAACTACCACGATTTCATGATCGACTTGAACAGGCACCGGAGACGAGGGCAGGCACGGCCGGACGGGCCGCCGCGAACAGGAGGGGTGCGACCGCGACATGGAAGAGCAGCACCCCGGGCGCGGCGTGCGGCTGGGCGTGGATGTTGGCCAGGTCAGGGTCGGGGTCGCGATGTGCGACCCGGATGGCATCCTCGCCACCCCGCTGGCGACCCTCAAACGCGACCGGAAAGTCGGCACTGACCGGGTACCGGCTGATATTGATGAACTTTCACGACTGGTAAAGGAACACGACTGCGTGGGCGTGGTCGTTGGCCTGCCGGTCACACTCGCCGGTGGGGAAGGACTAGCGGCGGTGCAAGCCAGGGCATATGCGCACGATCTATCCGACAAGATCGCGCCGGTGCCCGTCTGGCTGGCTGACGAGAGGATGTCGACCGTTGTGGCAACCCGTAGGCTTGCCGAGCGAGGCGTCCGGGGGAGGCGTCAACGCGCGGTGGTCGACCAGGCGGCCGCGGTCGAGATCCTGCAGAGCTGGCTCGATTCGCAGCGGAGGCGGACGTGATGATTGACGATCTGGAGCTCGCGTTCGAGGAGCATCCCGAGCGCGGTCGCCAGCGCCATCGACATCGGCGCAGCACCCGGCGGAAAGAGCAGCGCAAGGCGGAACGGGGCGGAGGCGGCCGGGCTCGGACGTTTATCGCCCTTTTTCTTACTCTTGCCCTTTTCGGCGGTCTGGCCGGCGGCGCGTACTGGGGATATGACCGGGTAAGCGGGTTTTTCAATACGCCGGACTACAGCACCGGCGGCACCGGCAACGTGTCGGTGCAGATCGCCACCGGGGCGAGTGCCACCGACATCGCCAACACCCTCTACGACAAGGGCGTGGTGAAAAGCGCCAAGGCGTTCGTGAACGCCGCCCGCGATGACCGGCGCAGCCAGAACATCCAACCCGGCTTCTACGGGCTGCACCTCAAGATGCGCGCCAAGGACGCCCTGGGCATGCTGCTGGACCTGAACAACAAGATCGTCACCAAGGTCACCGTGCCGGAAGGCATGATCAGCCTCGACATCTACGCGGCGCTGTCCAAGGCGTCGAAGATCCCGCTCGCCCAGTTCACCGAGGCGGCCAAGAACCCGGCCGCGCTGGGCATCGCGGACTTCTGGTTCAAACGGGGCGATGGGAAGCAGACCGCCAAGAACCTCGACGGCTTCCTCTATCCGGCCACCTACGAGTTCAACCCCGGCGCCACCGCCAAGGACATGCTCACCGCGATGGTGACCAAGTTCAACACCGAGATGACCAACCTCGGCTTTGTCGACGCGGTGCAGCGGAACCTGTCGATCTCGCCGTATGAGGCGCTGATCGCCGCCTCCATCGCCCAGGCCGAAGCGGTGCAGGACAGGGACATGCCGCTGGTGGCCAGGGTGCTGTACAACCGTGCCTACAGCGGCAAATTCGCCTGTAGCTGCCTCGGCCTGGACAGCGCCATCAACTACTTCCTGCGGCTGCAGGGCAAGGACGTGAAGGCCTCGGAGAAAATCACCGTGAACGACCAGCACAACCCGAAGGACCCGTACAACACGTACGACTTCCCTGGCATGCCGCTCGGCCCGATCTCCAACCCCGGCGAGGCGGCGCTGAAGGGCGCGATGAGCCCCACGAAGAACAACAACACCTACTTCGTCACCATCGACAAGCAGGGCACCATGGCGTACGCGACGACGCTGGCCGGGCACAACGCGAACATCCAGAAGGCCTGCCGCAACGGGATCCCGTTGTGCTGATGGGTAGGCGGGCGGCCGTGCTCGGCAAGCCGGTCGGGCATTCGCTCTCCCCGGTCATCCACAATTCCGGGTACGACGCCGCGGGGCTGCGCGGTTGGTCCTATGTGGCCATCGAGTGCGCCGAGGCCGAGCTGCCCGACCTGGTGTCCACGCTCGGCCCCGAGTGGGCGGGGCTGTCGCTGACCATGCCGCTGAAAGAGGCGGCGCTCGCGGTGGCCAGTGAGGTCTCGCCAGTCGCCGCCGCCATCGGTGCCGCCAACACGTTGGTACGCCGTCCCGGCGGCACCTGGTTCGCCGACAATACTGACGCTCCGGGCATGGAGTCGGTGCTGCGCGCCAATGGAGTGCCTGACGGTGCCTCGATCACCGTGCTGGGCGCCGGCGGCACGGCCCGAGCGGCGCTCGCCGCCGCGGCTGGGCTCGGTGCCGCCCGGGTCACCGTGCTCGCCCGCCGGCCGGCTGCGCTCGCTGAGCTGCGCCCGGTCGCCGCCGCGCTCGGTCTCGAACTGGTTGGCGCCGGATGGTCCGCGGCGCCCGAACATTTCGGCGCGGACGTCGTCATCTCCACCGTCCCAAAAGGTGTCGCCGACGCCTTGGTGACCACTGTGGACTTCCGACCGTCCACAGTGGTCTTCGATGCGATCTACGACCCGTGGCCGACGCCCCTCGCGACCATCGCCGGCTCCGCCGGCTGCCGGGTGGCCTCCGGCCTGGATCTGTTGCTGGCTCAGGCGATCGGCCAGTTCGAGCAGTTCACCGGCGTGCCCGCCCCGGTTGACGCGATGCGCGCCGCGCTAGCCGAGGCCCGCCGCCACTGAGCCAAATGGGCCAAGAGGCCCGCCACTGACCCGGTCGTGGCTGCACGAACCAACCACCCGGCTCCTGCCTGTTGCTCCACAATATGCAGTCGAAGAACACCGATTCCGATGACGACACGCCCACCACAACAACGGGGCCGTAGCCCGTTCGGCGCGGCTCGGGTGACGGCGATCTTCGTTGAGGTTGTTCTGTCCCCTTTGGGGCGGATCAGCGGACGCACCGTCGTGCTCCAAGTGCGGCCGATAAGTGAATCTAGTGGATTTTTTGTCGTTGGAGCGACACAAACTCCACTAGATCCACTCGTTTCGTCGTCTGGGAAGGGATCGTGCGAATACCGAAGGGGTTGACGACCCCCACCCGCGAATTACACGCACCCTCAAGAGAACGGAGAATCCTTCGTGCTGCTCAAGCCCGCGGGCCGGGCGGGGCCTCCTCGGGCTGTCCGCTACGCGCGGGTTGGATCGTACTGCGTGGCCATTCTGGCGAGTTGGACGCGGGAGGAGATCTCGAGTTTGGTGAAGGTGTGGCGCAGGTGGGAGGAGACGGTGTGCGGGGAGAGGAACAGTTGCTCGCCGATCTGGCGGTTGGTCAGGCCGCGGGCGGCAAGCCGGGCGACCCGCAGCTCGGATTCGGTCAGGCCGCCCCAGCCGGTTCTGCGCGGTTGCGGGGAGCCGATGCGGCGGCGTACACCCAGGTTGCGCAGCTTTCCCCTGGTTCGGGCAGCGTCGCGGGTCGCGCCCAGGCGCACGTAGGTCTCGAAGGCTTCGCCTAGCCATTGCGCGGCGGTGCTGCGGTGACCGCTGGTCGCGGCGTGCGAGCCGGTGTCCTCCAGCGCGGAGGCCAGCGCGAGCGGACGCACGCCGCGGCGGTGGCGTTCGACCGCGGCTGCCAGCGCGTCGGGGTCGCCGTCGAGCAGCCCCCGGGCGTGGGCCGCGACGCCGGCCATGGTCGGGGTGGCGGGGTGGTCGGCGGCGCGCTGCTCGGCCCGCTCCACGGTGTGCAGCGCACGCGCACGGTCCCCGGCGGCGAGCGCGATCCGCACCAGCTGGGTGTCGTCGGTGATGTCGCGCGGCAGGCTGGGCAGGCCGTTGCCCGGCTCGTCCTCGTCGGTCGTGAGGTAGGCCAGTGCCCGCGTCGGGTCGCCGTGGGCGGCCGCCTCCAGCGCCCGCAGCCAGGTGAGGGACTGGCGCATGCTCGGAAGCCGCTGGTCGACCCGTTCGGCCCCGAGCCGGTGTGCGGTAGCCACCAGGCCGTCGTCACCGGTGTGCAGCCCGATCCGGCCCAGGGTCAGTAGGCCGGCGGCGTTGGCGACGTTGGCGCCGCCGACGTCGGCCATCGCCAGCGCGGCGTCCAGGTTCGCCCGGCCGTCGTCGAGGCGGCCGGCCTGGAATAGCAGTCGACCGCGCCAGGCGAGCCAGATGTGCACGGCCCAGGCCCGTCCCTCCCGCTCGGCGGCGGCCAGTCGCACGCTCGTGTCCGCCAGCGCCATGTCGAGGCCGTCCAACACCGCCTGGGCCTCGCAGCGCCATGCGGCGGCGACGTCGCAGCGGGGATCCTCCGAGCCGCGGGATTGTCCCCGAGGGATCGCGTCGATGGTCTCGATCATCTGCTCGTACCGCTCCTCGGCGTACTCGAGCACCGCAGCCGCGGTGCGCAGCGCCGGCTCGGCGCTGCGCTCGCCGCAGGTGCGGATAGTGTCCGCGGCGAGGCCGGCCACCCGTCCGGCCTCCCGGTAGTGGCCGCTGGTCGCCAGGTTGTGGGTCAGCCGGGCCAGGTGCTGGGCGCGCAGACCGGCAGGCACACCGTCGAGCGCGAGCGCCTGCCGGTTGTCCTCGGTGCGCTCGCCGGGTGAGCGGGAGAACATCACGGACAGGTTCAGCCGGACCTGCGCCTCCTGCTCCGGCGGCAGGGTCCGCTGGAACTCCCGCGCGGCCAAGGCGGTAGCCTCACCCGGCCGGCCCGCGGCGTGCAGCCGCAGCACCGTCTCCGCGACCAGCGCGCCGCGGTGCGGGTCGTCGACCCCGGCCAGATCCAAGGCGCGTGCGGTGATGTCCGCGGCCGCCGCCGGCTGGGTCCCGGCCAGCTGCGCCGCGGCGGCCCGCAGCGCGGCGACCGCGGCCGTGTCGCCGGGACCGGCGCTGGCCAGCAGCAGCGGCGCCACCTCCGCCGCGCTCGTCCCGGCACTGAGCAACACCTGCGCCGCGTGCCGCTGCAGCGCCACCCGCATCGACGCCGGGATGGTCTGCAGCACCGCCTCCCGGACCAGGTCGTGCCGGAACTCCAACCTGCCGTCCACCTCGGCCACCAGGTCCGCGCGCATCAGCTCCGCGATCGGCCCGAGCAACGCCGGAGGCGAACTGCCTGCGAGGAGCGCGAGCCGGTCGACGGAGAACCGGCGCCCGAGCACCGCGGCCAGCTGCACCGCTTCCCGGGCCTGGGTCGAGACGCCGTCCAGCCGGTCCCGCATGCCCTCCCGAACCCGGGCCGGCAGCAACTCGTCGAGCAGTTCGGCGTGGCCGTGTTCGACCCGGACCAGCCCCTCCTCCCGCAGCCCGTCCAGCAACTCCACCAGCAGGAACGGGTTCCCGCCGCTATGCCCGGCCAGCCGCAGCAGGCGGGCATCGGCCTGCGCGTCCAGTCGGTCGGCGGTCACCTCGGAGACGGCCTTGGCCGGCAGCGGGCCGAGCGGCAGCCGCACCGCGCCGCCCTCGAACAGCCGGGTCAGCGTGCTGCGCAGGTCGGCGCCGGCCGCCGACGACCGGACCGCGAGCACCCACAGGATCGGCACCGGCGCCAGCTGCGGCACCAGCGTCCGCAGCGCCAGCAACGTCACCGCATCGGCCCACTGCACATCGTCGATGACCAGCAGCAGCGGCTCCCGCAGCGCCGCCTCCTCCAACAACGCCTCCAACTCCCGCAACAACCAGTACCGCTGATCCGGCTGCGGATCCAACGCCCGCAGCCGCTCCGCGCTCAGCAGTGGCGGCGACCCGGAATGCAACGCCCCCAGCAGGCATGACAACGCAGCGACTTGATCGGCCTCGTCCGCCTCACCCCGGGCCACCCGCAGCCCCGCAGCCCCGGCCAGACTGACCGCCTCCGCCAGCAGCCGGCTCTTGCCGATACCCGGCGGCCCCTCCACCACCACCACACCGCCCGTGCCCGCCCGCGCGCCCGCTATCCGTCGCGCCAGCACCGACAACTCCCCGTCGCGGCCGCGGGTCCCGCGGCCCCCGCCCGCCGAGGCGGAAGCGGCCCGCACAGACACAAGCGTGACGGTTGCCCTACAACCGACCACAGTCAAAGCCAAACCACCCCCGCGGCACCTACCCCCACCGCGACCGGAGCCCACCTCGCATGAACGATCCCCGCCGGCGGATCCGCGGCCGGTTAACCATCACACGCCCGGCGCATCCGGCCGGCGACCAGGCACAAGCAATCGCGCGAGCACGCGATGCGCAGACCGGCACGGCACAGCCACCCTGAACACAAGACCACGCCACAGCGGGAACCAGAAATGATCACGTACTGCAAGACGGACACGATCCGCCGCCGGGCGCCGCCCCGTCGGCGTGATGTCGATCGCGGTCGCCGCCCGCGCGCTGGCGCCGTTTTGCGTCGGTCACATTTCGAGTGGAGTTACTGATGAGCAATACCAAGGAAGGTAGCGA
>JBBWZQ010000305.1:0-12538 GCA_039649115.1 Micromonosporaceae bacterium
CTTCTTCACCGAACGGGTGTCCTTCCACAGCAGATAGATTGAGCCCTCGACAAGCCCAATCATCCCTGCCGGCAAGGCACCCGTTCGTTCATGCCACGCAGTGTTGTATTCCTATCCGCAGATCCGGTCTGACAGACGTCCGCTTGGAGGCACGCTCTCGCCGGCGGCGGGCTCGGTCCACCCACAGGCCACCGTTAGGCCGGTGGGTAACCGGCGTGGCCGTTGAGGTCGAAGTGTTGCACGTCGCCGCTGCGCCCGCCGTGGAAGTCCGCGGCGCCCCAACGCAGGCCGCCACTGTCGTGCATCGAGACGACGAGCCAGCGCGGCAGGTCCAGGAATCCCCGTGCCGGGTTGCGTGTGTGTCCCGGGGAACGGCTGGGTGTCCCGTACTCCATGGGGATGCGTACCAGTTCGTAGTCGCGCAGGATGCGGTAGTACAGGGTCTCCGCGTCCTGGTCCCAGTCCTCGTGCCCGCCGAGGAACTCCTGGACCATGCCGAGCCCGGTTTCCTTGTCCCACCGTTCGGCGACGGGGATGCGGTCCAGGGCGTCCGTGCTCGCGTTCTCCGGGTCCTTGACGGGCGTCCGGTCGATCCTGATCAGGTCCGACTTCACCGCGAACGCGAGGTAGTACACGAGGGCGCCGGAGGTGTCGGAGAAGCGGTCCCATACACTGCCCGTGTCCTCACCGTCGCGGCGGTCACCAACGTCCGCGGGCGCCGCGTCGAGCGAGCCTTCGAAGCACCGCACGGCCCGGTCGTACACGGACACCGCGGCGGCCAGCACGTCCGGGGCTGCGCCTGCCTCACCGCCCGGTACCCCGTTGGTCCGCGTCGGGATGTACGGGCATGTGGTGACGTTCAGGTCGACTGCCGACCCGGACGCGTGGTACCCGGCGTCGTGCCGCCAGCCTCCGGTCGCCTCGTGCAGCCCGCACCAGGTGATGAACGAGTCCCCCTGCTCGTCCGGCGTGAGCGCGTCGTACTGTGCCTGGAGGTCGGCCTCCACGGCCACAAGGCGCTCGGCCATCTGCGGGTTCACCCCTTTCCCGGTGGCCCGTCCCAGAAACGTGGGCGTGACGAGGTAGTCCGGTGCCGTCATGGTGTGCGCATCTCCTCGGGTGGATCCGTGGCACGGCGCCCAATGGGCGTCGCCGGGGAAGTATGCGGCCCGCGCCCGCGCCGGTTCCCTAGGGAAGTCCCTGGCGCCAACCCCAGAAGGGGCACGGTCAGCCGCCTTCCGGCTCCCTGGCCAGCTGGTGGAACCGCGCCGCGAGCTCGACCCGGTTGGTGACGCCGAGCTTGGCGTACACGTTGGCCAGGTGGTACTCGACCGTCTTGGTGGTCACGTACAACTCGGACGCCACCTCGCGGTTGCGTCTGCCTTCGGCGACCAGCCGAGCCACCGCAAGCTCCTGGCCGGTCAGTCCGAGCGGGTCGCGGCGGCGCGCCTCGCCCGGACGCAGCCGGCACGCGATGAGTTCCTGCTCGGACCGCTCCGCGTAGGGCCGCGCGTCCAGCCCGACGAAGATCGCATGAGCGGCGCGCAGTTCCCGTACCGCCGCCTGCCGTTGCCCGGACCCGCGCAGGAAGTGCCCGCGTGCCAGGTGGAACAGGCCGCGGTTCAGTGGCCTCGGTACCGCCGGAAGGATCTGTGCCCCGGCGGTGAAGGCGGCGTCGGCGGCCGCGACGTCGCCGCGTGCCGCGGCCAGGGTGGCTCGCACCCGCGCCAGGTCGAGGCCGATGGCGGGCACGTCGCGGTCGGCCAGCACTGCTTCCAGCGTGTCCAGTTCCTGTTCGGCCTCATCGAGCTGGCGTAGCTCGACGAGCGCCTCGGTCCGCAGCGGGCGCCAGGGCAGGATGCCCGGGTCGACGGTGCCTCCGCCGCGCAGGCCGGCCAGTGCCCGGGTGGCGTCCAGTACGCCGTGCTGGTCGCCGCGGGCCGCGGCGAGTGCGGCCTGCGCGTGTGCGGCCCAGCCGACGGCCGCGGCCAGTCCGAACTCCGCGGCGGCCGCCAGGGCGGCCCGCACGTGCGCCTCGGCCTCGGTCCAGTCGCCGCGGCCGGCGCGGGGCAGCGCCGCGATGCCGTGCACGAAGGCGAAGTCCCAGATGCGGCCCGCGTCGTGAGACAAGGACACCAACAATTCGGTACGCGCGATCGCCTGGTCCCACAGTCCCGCCCGGTATTCGGCCTCGCCGAGGAAGCCCATGGCCTGCGCGGAGTTGTCCGCGCGCAGGCTAGCCCGGCCCGCCTCCACCACGTCGGAGAGGTCGGCCATGGCTCCGGTCAGGTCGTCCATCCACAGCCGGACCATGCCCCTGGCCACCCGCTCGTCGGCGGAGGTGGGGGCGGCGTGCAGCGCAGGCAGGTGCTCGACGAGGGCCAGCGCCTGCGCGCGCGGGCCCAGCTCGAACTGGGCGACGACGAGGATGGCGGCGTGCCTGGACCGCTGGACGGACGAGGGTGGCAGCAGCGGGAGCACCCGCAGGCTGCGTGACAGGGCCTCGGTGGAGCGCCCCGCCACGACGAGCAGGCGGCACAGCTGGGTTGTCGCGGACGCCCGCGTCAGCGCGGTGCCGGGGTCCTCGCCGGGTCGGGGCGGCGCGTCCGCGGCCGCGGTGAGCAGGCGCTCAGCGTCTTGCGCGCGGCCGCCGACGAATGCCATGTAGCCGAGTACGTAGTTGCGCAGGGGCCCGTCAGAGCAGCGCTCCACGGCCGCTCGCAACGCCTCGGCGCCGGCGGCGTCGCCGCCGTTGAGCAGCCTGTCCACGGCGGTGAGCAGTCGCCGTTCCCGGCTGCGCCGGTCGGGGCTCAGCGCGGAGGCCCGCCGCCACCACGCGGCCGCTTCGAGCAGCGCGCTGCGCGCCTCCTTCGCCTTGGCGGCCGCCTCCACCTCGTCGGCCAGCACCGCGTCGAACCCGGGCGCGGCCAGGACGCGGTGGGTCAGCGCCGCCTCGCCGCCGAGCAGCTCGGCCGCCCTGCTGTGCAGCGCGCCGCGCCGTACCGGCCTCAGGTCCTCGTACACCGCGGAGCGGATGAGTTCGTGCGGGAAGGTGAGCAGGCGGTCCGGGTCGGCCGGTATCTCGGCGAGCAGCCCGGCCTGTCCCGCCTCCTCCAGCGCCGTCGGGGAATCAGCCACGCCGGCCAGCAGTGCGGCGGTGTACACCGGGGGGTGGCCGCCGAGCACGGCCGCGGCCTGCACGAGCCGCTGAGCGTGCGGGGACAGGGCGGCCAGCCGGGCCAGGATGGTGGCGGCGATGGACCGGGGTGCGGGTACCGGGCCGGCGGGCTGCCCGAGCACCACCGGGGGGAGCTCCTCCAGCAGCGCCCGGATGTAGAGGGCGTTGCCTGCGCTGTGTTCGTGGATGCGGCGCGCCCCGGCCCGGGTCAGCTCGCTGATGCCGAGCAGACCGGCAAGGGCGAGGATGTCGTCGACCCGCAGTCCGGTCAGCCCGATGTGCCGGCTCCGCTCGTCGTCGGTGAGCAGGCGCCGCCAGCCCTCGCCGAGCCGGCTCAGCCCAGCGGGCCGGTACGTGACGAGCGCCAGTACCCGGTCGACGCGCAGCCGCCGCAGCGCGAACAGCAGCGCCTGGCCGGATGGGACGTCGCCCCAGTGCAGATCCTCGACGACCAGCAGCAGTCCGGCCCGGCCCTGTGCCGCGTCGAGCAGCCGCAGCAACGCCCCGCCGACCGCCACCGGGTCGGCACCGGCGTCACTGACCATTGTGGACAGCTCCCGGGCCTGCCCGGCCGGAACCTGGCCCACGATCTGGCTGACCAACCCGTAGGCGATGGCCGACTCCGCCTCCTCGCCGCTGATGCGTACGGTGGCGCCCGGACCCGCGTCGCGCAGGAAGCGGCGCACCAGCGCGCTCTTGCCGATGCCCGCCCCGCCCTCGACGAAGATGATCCCGGGGTGGGATTCGCGCGCCGCGGCGAGGCGTTCGCGCATCACCCGCAGCTCCGCGTTCCCGCCGACGAAGATCTGCTCCGAAGCCGTGGACAAACCGCCTCCCCGCGGTTGCCTGCCGAATGTGGACACGAGGCTAATCGCCATCCTGGGGAGCCGATAGGGGGTTTCCCTAGGGACGCCGAGGTCGGATTCCCCTAATCCTGGGACGACGGAATCCGCTGACTGGGGGGAATCAGATGTACGACAGCGTGGGCGCGGCGGTACTGCCATTCCAGACCGCGTTCGAAGGCCGGATCGAGTACCTGTACCTCGACGTGCGGGGCCTGGTCACCATCGGCGTGGGCAACCTGATCGACGACGCGCGCGACGCCGGAAACGGGGATGCCACCCGAGGGCTCGCATTCGCGCGGCCGCTGCCCTTTGTCTGGAAGACTGACGACTCCGCCGCCGACCAGGACGCCATCGACCAGGACTGGACCGCGGTGAAGACGCGGCAGGATCTGGCGGCTCGAGGAGCCGGTGCGTTCGCGTCGATCACCCAGCTCAAACTCGACGACGGGCACATCGACGACCTCGTCCGGCAGAAGGCAGACGAATTCGAAGCGACGTTGAAACGCAGCGCCGAGTTCGCGGGCTTCGACGACATGCCGGCCGACGCGCAACTCGGCCTGCTCAGCATGGCGTGGGCGATGGGACCGGCGTTCGCGCCGAAGTTTCCCCGTTTCGCCAGCGCCTGCCAGGACGGTAGGTGGGGCGACGCGGCGGACCAGTGCCACATCGCCGGGCCAGGTCTGGGCCGGCGTAACGATGCCGACCGCATGCTGTTCCTGAACGCGGCCCAGGTCGCCGCCGACGGCGGCGACTACGCCGAGCTGGTCTACCAGGTGGGCTAGGATGGTTGACTTCTCGGCCTCACTGCTGCGCGCCGATGACCTGCTGGTGCTGACGTTCGAGTGCGTCAACCTCACCCTCGCGACACCGGCCGGTGGTGCGCCGTCGCTGGCGAGGATCGACCCGGCGCGACCGGCGTACCTCGTCGTCGTCCTCCCCCCGCAACACATCGCCGAGCAAGTGTTCGACGAGAACCAGCAGGGTCAACTGCCGGGTGTCCAGCAACCGCCGGTGCCGTCGTACATCGCGGGCCCGAGCCGGCTGGTCTTCCGCCTCCCGGACGGCGTGGCGACCGTACCGTTCACCGTCGAGGCGCTGCTGCGGTGGGCCGACTACGCGCCCAGCCTGCCGGTCAACGCGCGCGACGAACAGGAGGACGTGTGGGAGGTCGGGCCTGCGCCGGTATCCCCGCTCGACACGCAGACCGCCATCGAACTGCCGTACCGGCTGCTGCTATCACCGGAGCGGCTGGGCGGATGGCGGCACGCGACGGTGCCCGTCACCCGCGACGGCAGCACCGAGCTCTGGCACACCCGGCTGGGTCGGCCCGACCAGCAGGGCAGGATCGACGACCGCAGGCCACCGGTCCTGCGCGCGGTATGGGCGCTGGACATGGGTCCAGGCGTGACCGAACGGCAAGGGCTGTCGCTGGACGCGCCGACGCGCATCGGCATCACCAAAGCGTCCTCCGACTTCTCGCCGAGCAAGCCCTGGCCGGGTACCCCCAACGGGATCGCCCACCGGCTCGCGCCGCCGATCCGCACCACGCACCTGGCGCTGTCCGCGCTCGGCGCCTGGGCCGACCTGCAGGGCATCTGGGACAACGTGGCGGACGTGGCGACCGGCCAGATCTGGGACTACGGGGTCGCGGCCTGGCGGCACCTCGTCGGGCAGGGACGCGACCAGCAGGTGCTCCGGCTCAACACCGGTTTCCTGTACCCGCTCGGGCACCGCGCCGACCTGTCCATGACAATCGAGCGCAAGGTGCGGCCGGCGCCGGACGGCCAGCCCGTCGGGTACCTCGCCAGCCGGGGCTTCATCCACGTGCAGCAGCGGGTGCTGGACTACCACGACAGCGCCGGCAACCTGCTGCCGTTCCGGCGTGTCGAGATCAGGACCACGGACACCCCGCTGCTGTCGAACGCGACCGGCCGCCCGGTGTTCGTGCCGATGCTGGACGCCGTGCCCTTCCGGTTCGAGGTGCTCGCGTGGGACTGGGACGACCACCCGGTACACCTCCAGATGCCGCTGGTGTTCGTACCCGACGGGCGGTTCGCCGAGGCGCCGGCCGCGTACGCCCCGTACGCCCAGGTCGATCTGTTCGGGCAGCCGGTGGCCCTGGCGCCGGCGCTGTCCCCGACCGCGTCCGCCGCGCCGGACAGCGGGATCGTTTCCGCCGTGCTGCCCGTCACGACGCTACAGGTCACGCACGCCGACCTGCCCGGCCGGTACCCGCCGTTCCTGCCCCACGTGGCGCAGGCGTTGGTCGGCCTCCCCGCGGTGGACCAGCTCATCGGCTCGGGTTCCGGTGCCGGTCAGGTCTGGATCACGCTGGTGGACCCGGCCGCGTCGCACAGCGACACCTTCGCGACGATCAGCCCGCAGCGGCCGGTGTCGCTCAGCCTGCCCGCCCAGCAGGCCGGTGGTATCGCCGCGCCGACGTTCGGGGTGGCCAACCTGTCCCGTTCGCTGGGCCCGCTGCCGGACGTGCTCGGCGCCGACGGCAACCTCGACACCGGCAAGATCGTGCAGGCGTTCGCCGGTACCACGCTGCTCGGCGTCGTTGACCTCGCCAGCCTGATCTCCGGCGTGATCGACGCGAACGCGCCCTTCGCGCAGGTACCGAAGCTGGTGCAGACCCGTCACCCGGACCGGATCGAGACCACGCTGCACTGGAACCCTCCGTTGAGGGTTCCGGACACCGGCGCGTTCCGGCTCGATCCGCATGCCGTGCTGTCCATCACCAGCACAACGGTGCTACCGATCGGCAGCGGTGGCGCGCCCGGCCCGCCCGGCTTCACCGTGGATGGCAGGCTCACCCTCCTGACGCTGAACTTCGTCGACATCATGTCGGTCACGATCGAGGAACTGCGCTTCACCGCGGAGACGGGCAAGAAGGTGCACCTCGACCCGAAGGGCATCGGCATCACGCTCGGCAACGCCCTGCAGTTCCTCAACGAGCTGGCCGACGCCCTGCCCGCCGACGGCTTCAGTGACCCGCCGGAGCTGAAGGTGACGGCGGAGGGCGTGACCGCCGGGTACTCGCTCGGCATACCCGCCGCCGGCATCGGCATCTTCAGCCTGGAGAACCTGCGCCTGTCCGCCGCGCTGTCGCTGCCCTTCGTCGCCAAGCCAGCAGGCGTACGGCTGGCGTTCTCCGAACGCGCGCATCCGTTCCTGGTCAGCGTCTCGGGAATCGGCGGCGGCGGGTTCTGCGCGATCGAGGTCGATACCAAGCGGATCGTACTCGTCGAGGCGTCCATCGAAGTGGGCGCCAACCTGACCATCGGGCTCGGCGTGATCGAGGCGAACGCCCACGTGATGGCCGGCTTCTATTTCGCCGTCGACGACAGCGGAGTGCAATTCTCCGGATACCTGCGCATCGGTGGCAGTGTCGAGTTGCTCGGCGTCGCCGGAGTATCGATAGATATTTACCTTGCACTGACCTACGAGAGCGCGCAGGCCAGCGTGGGTGGCATCGCGACCGTCACCGTCGCCGTCCACCTGCTGTTCTTCTCCACCTCGATCAGCCTCACCGCGGAACGGCACTTCCCGTTCCCGCAACGCGGTGCCCAGGTCGCGCCGGCGGCGCTGGACGCGGCGGCGGCCGGCGAGGAGATCGGCTTCGCACAGATCATCGGCGACTGGTCGGTGTGGCAGCGCTACTGCCAGGCCTTCGCATCATGAACGGGGATCCAGGGGAGGACAGCGTGACGACTGACGAGGTGCTGTTCACGGCGCTGCCCAACGGCCTGGACGGTACCCGGGCGCGGCTGTCCGTGCTGGTGTCACCGCGGCTGCGGCCGCCGGCCGGTGGCGGGCAGGCGGGCCTGGATGGCAGCGACTTCGCGGACTGGCCGGCCCACCTCCAGCCGGGGCGGGTCAGCTTCACGGTACGGGTACCCGGGCGCGCGCCGGTTCCGGCGGAGATCGCCAGCCGGCCGCCCGACTCTCCACTATGGACGACGTTGTTCGGTACGACACCGGTACGGCCGCACGCCTTCGAGGACCTGAGCGACCGCGCGGTCGCCACGTACCCGGCCACGGCACTGCACGACCACATCAAGCGGGGTCACCAGAGCCTCGCCCGGGCCTCGGCGGTACGGCTACCCGGCGGCAAGGTGGTGGCGGCCTCGTTCAGCGGCCTGGTGGACGCGCTGCGGCCGGCGCCAGGCGCCGCCAGGGTGGAGGAGCACGCGCTGGATGAGCCGACGCGACTGCGGGCCGCGCACGCCGGCATGGCCGCGGACGTGCTGCGCCCCGACGGGGTCCGCTCCCTGGCACAGCGCGTCGCGGACGCTGTCGCCGTCGCCAGCCGGCTGGCCCGGCTCGACCCCACCGCGCATACCCCGGTGATCCCGCACGACGCCACGCCCGCCTCAGCGCTCGCGCAACTCGTGGCGTTCCACCGGGGGGCGGCCACGGCGGCCGGCGCACCGCTGACCGGGCCGCCGCCGCGGCTGGACTTCCACCAGGCACTCACCTTCCTCGCCGACTACCCGCAGCTCATGCGCCGGCTCGGACTGGTCATCGACCTGGTGCTGCCGCAGGACGGGCTGGCCGGCGCGCCACCGGGCGCCCTGCTCCAGGCGGTGCCGGCCTTCACACCGCCCATCGCCGCCACCGCGCTGTGCCCGTACACCGCCTTCCAGTTGGCTCCGGGTGAGCTGTTCCGCGCCACGCCGTCCGGTACGGAGGTCACCGGAGGGCTGCTCAACCTGGCTCTGCCCGGCCTGTTCGCCCTGCACCACCTGGACCTCGACGGCGCCGGGCTGAAGCTGCTGAACACCCTCGGCGGGTTGGTCTCCGCCGGTCCGGACGACGACCCCTCGCTCGGAGTACCCGCGCTGTCCTCCAGCGGCATCAACATAGTCCACAGTGGACGGGGGGCCGCGCTGTCGGCGCACCTCGACACCGCCGCCGCCAACAACCGGCAACTGGAACAAGGGCGCCTGCCCAACCTGTACGCCGAGGACCTGATCCGCGGGTACCGGTTCGACGTCTGGGACAATCGCACCGGCCGGTGGCACTCGCTGCACCACCGGGTGGTCACCGCGAAACTCACCGCGAGCCCGGTCACGCCGTTCGACCAGCGTCTGGACCCGGACGAGGGCGTCAGCCAGCCGGCGGTGACCCGGCCACCGGCCAAGGACAGCACCCAGCCCGACGACGGCTCGCCGCTCTACGCGCACGAGGCCATCCTGCACTGGCGAGGCTGGAGCCTCGCGGTGCCCCGGCCGGGCAGAACCATCATGTTCGACGGCACGGTTGGCGACGCGGACAGCCAGCCACCCCCCGGCGGCCTGCCCATCCAGATCTCCGCACAGATCGCACCGGGAACCCTGCCGCTGTTGCGTTTCGGCGCCGAGTACCGGTTCCGCGCGCGCACCGTCGACCTCACCGGGAACAGTCTCACGGTGGACGAAGCCGACCAGGCGCTGCGCGGGTACGACGTGGCCACCGTACCCGTCCTTCCCGGCGGTGCCGGCACGCTCCACTATGGACGGCACGAACCCGTGATCTCACCCACCCTGGTGCCGAGGGAGGACTTCATCGAGGGCGAGGCGCTGGAACGGCTGGTCATCCGCAGCGGACCGGCGGCGGAGGTAGCCTACCGGCCCACCTGCGAGCGGCACGTGGTCGCGCCGAAGACCTCGCAGCACATGGCCGAGCTTCTCGGCACCTTCGACGCGGCATTCCAGCAGGGCGCGCCGGAGGCCGACATCAAGGCCACCTACGTCGCCTCGGTCAGGTCCGGAGGGCGGCTCAACGCGGTGCACCACGAGGCACAACTGGTCCTGCCGTACCTGCCCGACCCGCTCTCCCGTGGCGCCGCCCTCTTCGGCGTGCCCGGCATCCCGGCGGGCGAGCGGTGGACGCTCGACGCCGCCGGCCGGTTCACCACCGCCAGGTCCAGCCTCCCCGACCAGACGCTGGGCCAGCTCGGCGGCTCGATCCTGCACATCGACTTCGGTGACGGTTGGCCCGCACGCCTGCCGTTCCGGTTCGTCCTGGCCGAACCCGACCACTCCGCGCAGCCGCCGTTCCCGCCGCGCTGGGACCCGGCGAGCCGGGTGCTCACGGTCTTCCTGGACAAGGCCGAACAGGCGAATGTCCGGCTCAGTTCCGGGCTGGCCACATCCGGGCAGCCGCAGGACACCAGCGGCCTGGACGCGCTCGCGGTCTGGCAGTGGGTCAAGGACGCCAGCCAGCCGCCGCCGGCGGCCGTGCAGACCGCGCTGGAGGGCGGGCTGTGGCAGCTCACCCCGTACCGCACGATCTCACTCGTACACGCCGTCGAACAGCCACTGAAGGCACCGCAGGTGACCTCGATCCAGACGCCGCGCGATCCCGGCGCGACCTTCACCTACCTGGGCGCGGAGATTCCGGTCCACGGCAAGAGCACGGCCAAGCTCGACGTGCTGGCGTACTGGACCGAGCCGGTGGACACAGTGGACGGCCGCGTCGACGCACAGCACAGCGCCCACCTCTTCGAGGTACCGATCACCGTAGACTCGGTCCCGACGCCGGGTACGGTTCCGGCCGGAATCTACCGGCCCGACAAGGACAGCGTGTCCCTCCTCCTCCCGGCGGGCCGGTCGGCCCACGAGACTTACCTGTCGCGGCACGACTTCGGCGACACCAAGCGGCGCATCGTGCGTTACCAGGCCGTGGCCACGTCGCGCTTCCGGGAGTTCTTTCCGCAACCCGTACGCGACGACGCCGCGCGCATCTCGGTCACGGGGGATCTCTCGCCCGCGGTCGACATCCCCAGCGCGGCCCGGCCCGCCGCGCCACACGTGGTGTCCGCGGTGCCGACCTTCCAGTGGGTACGCACGCGCGACGGCCAGGCCCGTAGCAGTACCCGCTATAGCGGAGTACGCGTGTACCTCGACCGCCCCTGGTACTCCTCCGGCGAGGGAGAGCTGCTCGGCGTGGTGCTCGCCAACCCGGACCAGCCGGTGCCGGACGCCCTCGCCGCCCTCGTGACACGCTGGGCGCCGGACCCGATCTGGCAACTGGACCGGCCGCTCGCCCCGCCCGGGCCGGCCGACTTCCCGGGCGCCGCGGATACGACGGCCGGGCTGGCGCTGGACGAGTATGCACCACCAGCCTTCGCCGGCGTCCACGTCGCCGGCTTCCCGGTGGCGTTCGACGGCGACCGCTCGCTCTGGTACGGCGACCTCAACCACCTCTGGGACCGTGGCGACGAACCCGCCTACCACCCCTTCCTGCGCCTGGCGCTGGCCCGCTACCAACCCAACTCGCTACCCGGCCTGCACCTGTCCCGCGTCGCGCCGGCCGACCAGGTGCAACTGCTGCCGGTACGGACGATGACGCTCACGCCCGCCGGCGGTACCCCCGGCACCTACAACCTCACGGTGACCGGGCCGGCGTACCTGGGACCGCGCGGGAGGCCGTCCCGCAACCCAGCCCACCTGATCGAGGTGAGTGTCCAGCGCCGGCTGCCCGGCACCGTGGACGACCTCGGCTGGGTACCGGCGGACGAACGGTCCGGGCGCGTCACCGTGGCGCAGGCGGCGATCTGGGAGCACGGCGTCCTGCCCGGGGGCACGCTCTGGGCCGGGCAGGTGTCCCTGGGTGGTGGCCGGTCGGCACCCGGCCAGGTCCGTATCCTCATCACCGAAATGCAGGACCTGGCGTCGGACGATCCGACCGGCGGTACCCGGCGGCTCGTGTACGTCGAGACGGTCGAGTTGTGAGCACGCTCGTCGTCGCGACAGCCACGGCGCCGTCTACATTGGACATCACCGCGCCGGCGGACGCGGCGACCGCGGAGGCGTTGCGCGACAACGTGTACGAGGGCCCGGTCCAGGCCGACAGCGGCGGCCGGATCCTGCCCCAACTCGCCCGGGAGTAGGAGGTCACCGGGGGCCGGCCACGTCTCCACGTTCCAGCTTGTCAGTGCCGGTGGCACGACGGCACGGCACTGACCGCGGCGGACGTCGTCTCGTCGTACCAGCGCGCGCCGCGGACCCGGCCAGCAGGCCACCTCCAGATGGCTTCGACACCATGCCGGGTAACCCCGGCGCATTGCTGCGCCAGGGCCCCTCAAGACCGTGCGAGCGTGCGCCGCACGCGCACTGTGGCAGATCAGTGCGCCGAGCGCCATTTCCGAAATAGGGCGCTGAGAGCGGTCGCCGAGCGGATCTTCGGTTAGCGGAGCAGGTGGTGCAGGTACCGGTCGGGCCGGTCGAGGAACGCCCGGAAGTGGTCCACGACGGCAAGCTCGGACCACGCCGTCGTTCGGATCCCGTGCTCGCCAAGTTCCAGCACCGTGGCTGATGGCAACGCGGTCAACACCGGCGAGTGCGTAGCCACCACGATCTGCGCCCCGGCTTCGGCGAGGGCCGCCAGCCGAGACATCAGGCTGAGGGTGGAGGTGAACGACAGGGCAGCCTCCGGCTCGTCGAGCAGGTAGAAACCCGGTCGGGCGAACTTGCGTTCCAGCACGGCCAGAAAGCCCTCGCCGTGGCTGCGGTCGTGCAGGTCC
>JBBWZQ010000340.1:0-13211 GCA_039649115.1 Micromonosporaceae bacterium
GGTACGGGTTGATCGCGGCGGCGCCGTAGCCGATCAGTACCGCCGCGTGGTGCACCTCGCGACAGTCGCCCGACTCCACGATCAGCGCGACCTGCGTGCGCGTCTGCTCCCGGACCAGGTGCTGGTGCACCACGGCGGTCAGCAGCAGCGACGGGATCGGCGCGAGGTCGGCCGTGGAGTCCCGGTCGGACAGCACCATGATCCGGGCGCCGTCTTCGATCGCCTCGGAGATGTGCCGGCAGATCTCGGTCAGCCGGGCCTTCATGCCGGCGCCGCCCTCGCGCACCCGGTAGAGGCCGGACACCCGTACCGCTTTGAAGCCGGGCAGGTCGCCGTCCTCGTCGATGGAGATCAGCTTGGCCAGCTCGTCGTTGTCGATGACCGGTCCGGACAGGACGATCTGCCGGCAACTGGCCGGCCCCGGGTCCAGCAGGTTGCCCTCCGGCCCCAGGGTCCCGGCCAGGCTGGTCACCAGCTCCTCCCGGATCGCGTCCAGCGGCGGGTTGGTGACCTGGGCGAACAGCTGCGAGAAGTAGTCGTAGAGCAGGCGCGGGCGCTGGGACAGTACGGCGATCGGGGTGTCGGTACCCATCGAGCCGAGCGGTTCGGCGCCGGTGCGCGCCATCGGGGTGAGCAGGATCTTCAGCTCTTCCTCGGTGTAGCCGAAGGTCTGCTGCCGGCGGCGTACCGAGTCGTGGGTGTAGACCACGTGCTCCCGCGGTGGCAGGTCGGCCAGGTCCATCAGGCCGGCGTGCAGCCAGTCCTCGTACGGCGCGGCGGCGGTCAGCTCCGCCTTGATCTCGTCATCCTCGATGATCCGGCCGGCCGACGTGTCGACGAGGAACATCTTGCCGGGCTGCAGCCGGCCCTTCGCGATCACCGTGGCCGGGTCGAGGTCGAGCACGCCGGCCTCACTGGCCAGCACGACCAGCCCGTCGGAGGTGCGCCACCACCGGCCCGGGCGCAGGCCGTTGCGGTCCAGCACCGCGCCGACGACCGTGCCGTCGCTGAACGAGATCGCCGCCGGCCCGTCCCAGGGCTCCATCAGGCTCGCGTGGAACTGGTAGAACGCCCGGCGGGCCGGCTCCATCGCGGTGTCGCTCTCCCACGCCTCCGGGATCATCATCAGCACCGCGTGCGGCAGGCTGCGCCCGGCCAGGTACAGCAGCTCCAGCACCTCGTCGAAGCTGGCCGCGTCGGAGGAGTCGGGGGTGCAGATCGGGACCAGCCGCTTCATGCTGCCCGGGATCAGCGGGCTGGCCAGCAGCGCCTCGCGGGCCGCCATCCAGTTGCGGTTGCCCCGGATCGTGTTGATCTCGCCGTTGTGCGCGATGTAGCGGTACGGGTGGGCCAGCGGCCAGGAGGGGAAGGTGTTCGTGGCGAACCGCGAGTGCACCAGGGCGATGGCGCTGGTGACCCGCTCGTCGGACAGGTCCGGGTAGTAGCTGACCACCTGGTCGGGGGTGAGCATTCCCTTGTAGACGACGGTGCGGCAGGACAGCGACGGGAAGTGCACGGCCAGGCCCCGCTCCCGGGTCTCCCGCTCGGCCTGCTTGCGGACGCAGAACCCCACCCGCTCCAGCGACAGGCCGGACAGCGGCGCGCCGGCGCGCCCGGCGTCCGAACTGGACAGCCGGTCGGCGGCCAGGAAGACCTGCCGGATGCGCGGCTGGCAGGCCAGGGCCGTGGCACCAAGACCATCAGGGTGTACGGGCACCTCACGCCAGCCCAGGATCCGCGCGCCTTCGACCAGCGCGAACTTCTCCAGTACCGTCACCGCCCGCGCCTCGTCCGGTCCGTCGGGCAGGAACACCAGGCCGGTCAGGTACTCGCCGGCCGGGGGCAGCGCGAAGTCGACCACCGCGCGGTAGAACTCGTCCGGGATCTGCAGCATGATGCCGGCACCGTCGCCGGTGTTGGGTTCGGCGCCACGCGCCCCGCGGTGGTCGAGCCGGCGCAGCGCGGTGAGGCCCTGCGCGACCACCTGGTGGGACCGTTGACCCTCGATGTTCGCCACGAACGCGACGCCACATGAGTCGTGCTCGAACGCCGGGTCGTAGAGTCCCTGCCGGAGCGGATCTGCCATCGGGCCTCCTGACGTCAGCACATAATGAACGGCGGGACGACGTCGGCCCTGCAAGTTGCGTTTTGAGTCTACGTTAGGCGTGCGGTGCGGGCGCAGTACCTGGTTGATCACATGTCGAGACCGGGCGCGGACGGTGACTCACGCGAACCTCGGTCCTCATAGCTTAGCGGGCTCGGGAACCGCGGAGCACGCGCCCCAGCAAACCGGGCGAAAGGCCCAGAGCGGCGTCACGCGCGCGGCCGGCGAGCGAGCCGTTGCCGGCGAGCATCGCACCCACCCGGCGGGACTGCCGCATGATCCGGGCGAGCCGCGGCCGCCGCTCCCGCGTGTACGCGTCCAGAGCCACGCCCAGTGACCGTCCGGGTACCGCGTCGATGAGCAGGCCGCGCAGCAACGCCGCGTCTTCCAGAGCCAGGCACGCACCCTGGCCGAGGTGGTGGCTCATCGCGTGGGCCGCGTCGCCGAGCAGCACGTATCCCCCGGCGCCGGTCTGGTAGGAGAACGAGCGGGGACCCGGCCGCAACTCGGCGACCTGGTGCTGGATCAGATCCTCCGGCTCGGTCGCGGCGAGCAGGTCGCCGATCGGCGCGTGCCAGTCGGCGAACCAGCGCCGCAGCAGGCTCAGTTGGGTGGCCGGCGGCTCCGGCCGGTACGCGCCGGGGATGGTCGCCGCCCAGTAGATGCCGCCCCGGGTCGAACCGCCGGCCGAACCGCGCTCGCCCAGCAGCGCGTACCGGAAGCGGTGCCCGCCACCGAGCGTCTCGCCGCCGGTACCGACGCCGTCGGGCAGTTTCGGCGCCCGGTACCACGGGATCACCGCCCGCCAGGCCGCGCAGCCCGCGGCGACCGCGGTCGCCTCGGGCGCCAGCCGCCGGCGCACCACGCTGTCCACACCGTCGGCGCCGACCACCACGTCGGCCTCCCAGGTCGCCCGGCCGTCGGTGACCGCGGGCGATTCGCCGGTGGTCAGCCGGATGCTGCGCACCGCGATGCCGGTGCGGATGTCGATCCGGTCGCCCAGCCCGGCCACGAGCGTGTCATGCAGATCTTCCCGGTGTACCACCACGGAGGTCGTCTTGTCCTCGTCGTCCAGATCCGCCCCGGCGAGATCGGGCTGCACCAGCCACTGGCCGTTGGGCCGGCGGATGCCGCGGCTCGGCGCGGGGCTGGCGATCGCGCCCAGCCCGTCGCCCAGTCCCAGCGACCGCAGCGCGCGCACGCCCTCCGGCCAGATCAGCAACGCCGCGCTGTCACCGCGCAGCCGGGCCGCCCGCTCCAGCAGCGTGACCTGCCACCCGGTTCGGGCCAGGGCGCCCGCGACCGCCAGGCCGCCGATACCGGCACCGACCACGACCGCGGAGCGCATGCGTGTCCCCTACCTGTCCACGGCGGACGACGACCGGGTCCCCGTCGAGGACTCCGCGCCGCCGCCTGGCGGCCCGCCCGGTGGATCCCCGTCCTCGGCGTCCTCCCCGCCGTCCCCGGCGGCCGCGGCGGCCCCGTCCACCGCCGGCTCCGCCGCCCCATCCGGGTCCGCCGCCCCATCCGGCTCCGGCCCCGCCGCCCCATCCGGCTCCGGCCCCGCCGCCTCATCCGGCTCCCGCGCCGCCGTGGCGTCGGTCGCGTCCGCCTCGCCGACCGGTGCGCCGACCACCCGGATCTCGCCGGACTCGGTCACCTCGAGGCGCTCCTGCGGGCCGCGTACCCGCAGGAAGTAGACCAACGCGCCGGCGAAGACCACGATCGAGGTCCAGTTGTTCAGCCGCATGCCGAGGAAGTGGTTGGCGTTGTCGACGCGCAGGTACTCGACCCAGAAGCGGCCCACGGTGTAGGCCAGGACGTACAGCGCGAAGGCGCGGCCCCGGCCGAAGCGGTACCGGCGGTCCAGCAGCCAGACCAGCACCGCGACGCCCACGTTCCACACCGACTCGTACAGGAAGGTGGGTTGGAAGGTGCCGAGGACGACCGCCTTGCCGTCCATCACCAGCGCGTGACCGGGGTTGTTCGGGTCCATCTCGTGGATCTTCAGGCCCCAGGGCAGCGACGTCGACCTGCCGTACAGCTCGTTGTTGAACCAGTTGCCCCAGCGGCCGATCGCCTGGGCGATCGGCAGCGCGGGCGCCGCCGCGTCGGCCACGAAGGGCAGCGGCACGCCCTTGAGCCGGCAGGCGATCCAGGCGCCGCCCACGCCACCGGCGACGGCGCCCCAGATGCCGAGGCCGCCGTGCCAGATCTGCAGCGGCTCCAGCGGGCTGATGCCCTTGCCGAAGTATTCCTGGGGCGAGGTGGCGAGGCTGTAGAGCCGGGCGCCGATGATGCCGGCGGGCACCGCCCAGATGGCCACGTCGAGCACGAGGTAGGGCGGCGCGCCTCGACGGCGCAGCCGGCGCTCGGTGATCCAGCAGGCGACGACGATCCCGATGATGATGCACAGCGCGTATGCCCGCAGCGTCAGCGGGCCCAGTTGCCACGCCGCGGAGGTCGGGCTGGGTATGGCGGCAAGCGCAGGGTTCACGGGTGCACACGCTACCGCTGCCGGCCACCTCGGCGCGCCCCTGGGTTTCGGCCAACTCTGCGCCTAGGCTCTCCGGGTATGAACTCCCTCGTTTCGGCGGTCGCGGCGGTCATCCTCGACCCCGCCGGCCGCGTGCTGCTGTGCCAGCAGAGTCAGGGCCACCGGCTGTGGAGCCTGCCCGGCGGGAAGATCCGCAACGGGGAGAGCCCGGTACACGCGGTGGTCCGTGACATCCGCGAGGAGACCGGTACCGACATCGAGATCGTCGATCTGGTCGGCCTGTACCACCTCACCGGCCAGGGCGCCGACGACCACCTGCCCGACGTGCTCGTCCACGTCTTCCGGGGCAAGCTTGACGGCGAGGCCACGCTCAACGCACCCGGGCGCATCTGCCGGCTGTCCTGGCACGACCCCGACACGCTGCCGGAGCCGATGACCCCCACGGCCGCCCGCGCGCTCGCCGACGCGAGCGCGGGCCGCTCCGGCGTGCTGTCGGATGTGCACCGGGTCGCCGAGCCCGAGGTCCCCGACGCGATCGCCGCCGCCTGAGCTTCACCGCCGCCTGAGCTCGCCGCCGCCTGAGCTTCACCGCGAGTCTCTACTTGGAGCGCACGCCCGCCGCCAGGTCGGCGACCAGGGTCCGCAGGGCGGTGCGGCCGGACTCCTCGTCCGGCGCGTCCAGCAGGCAACGGACCAGCGCGCTCCCCACGATCACCCCGTCCGCGTACCCGGCCACCGCGGCCGCCTGGGCACCGTCCCGCACGCCGAGGCCCACCCCCACCGGCAGGTCGGTCGCCTGCCGTACCCGCGCCACCAGGGCCGGCGCCGCGCTGGAGGTCTGCTCGCGGGCACCGGTCACGCCCATCACGCTCGTCGCGTAGACGAAGCCCCGGCACGCGGCGGTGGTCAGCGCGATCCGCTCGTCGGTCGAGGACGGCGCGACCAGGAACACCCGGTCCAGCCCGTGCGCGCCGGAGGCGGCCAGCCACTCGTCCGCCTCGTCCGGGATGAGGTCGGGCGTGATCAGTCCCACTCCCCCGGCCGCCGCGAAGTCCCGCGCGAACCGGTCCACGCCGTACCGCTCGATCGGGTTCCAGTAGGTCATCATCACCACGGGAGCGCCGGCCCGGGCCACGGCCTCGACGATGCGCAGCACGTCGCCGCTGCGCACCCCGCCGGCCAGCGCGATCTCGCTGGCCCGCTGGATGACCGGCCCGTCCATCACCGGGTCGGAGTAGGGGAACTCCACCTCGACGACGTCCACGCCGGCCTCGACCATCGCGCGCATCGTCGCCACGCTGCCCGGTACCGTCGGGAAGCCGGCCGGCATGCAGCCCACCAGCACGCCCCGACCGTCCGCCTTCGCCTTCTCGAACACGCCCTGGAGGCTCACGCGGGTCCGTCCAGGTAGCCGAAGTAGTGGCCGGCGGTCGCCACGTCCTTGTCGCCGCGGCCGGACAGGTTGACCACGATGACCGCGTCCGGGCCGAGCTCCTCGGCGACCCGGGCGGCGCCGGCCAGCGCGTGCGCGCTCTCGATCGCTGGGATGATGCCTTCGGTGCGGCACAGCAGCTGGAAGGCGGCCATCGCCTCGGCGTCGGTCACCGGCGCGTAGGTCGCCCGACCGGTGTCGTGCAGCCACGCGTGCTCGGGGCCCACGCCCGGGTAGTCCAGCCCGGCCGAGATCGAGTGCGAGTCGACCGTCTGCCCGTCCTCGTCCTGCAGCAGGTACGTGCGGGTGCCGTGCAGCACGCCCACCGCGCCGCCGGTGATGCTCGCCGCGTGCCGGCCGCTGTCGACGCCCTCGCCGCCCGCCTCGAAGCCGTACAGCCGCACGCCCTCGTCGGGGATGAACGCGTGGAAGATGCCGATCGCGTTGGAGCCGCCACCCACGCAGGCGCAGACCGCGTCGGGCAGCCGGCCGGTAAGTTCCAGTACCTGGGCGCGGGCCTCCGTGCCGATGCCGCGCGCGAAGTCCCGGACCATCGCGGGGAACGGGTGCGGTCCGCCCACGGTACCGATCAGGTAGTGGGTGTCGTCGACGTTGGCGACCCAGTCCCGCAGCGCCTCGTTCATGGCGTCCTTCAGCGTGCGGGAGCCCGTCGTCACGGGCACCACGGAGGCGCCCAGCATCCGCATCCGCGCCACGTTCAGCGCCTGCCTGCGGGTGTCCTCCTCGCCCATGTAGACCACGCACTCGAAGCCGAACAGGGTGGCGGCGGTCGCGGTCGCCACCCCGTGCTGGCCGGCGCCGGTCTCCGCGATCACCCGGGTCTTGCCCATGCGGGCCGTGATCAGCGCCTGGCCCAGGACGTTGCGCACCTTGTGCGCGCCGGTGTGGTTGAGGTCTTCGCGCTTGAGCAGGATCCGGGCACCCAGCTCGGCGGACAGCCGCGGTGCCTCGTAGAGCATGCTCGGCGTGCCGGCGTAGTCACGCAGCAGCCGGCCGAACTCGACCTGGAACGCCTCGTCGGCCTGCGCGTGCCGGTACACCCGGTCCAGCTCGTCCAGCGCGGCGACCAGCGCCTCCGGCACAAACCGGCCACCGTAGCGGCCGAAATGGCCGGTGGTGTCGGGCAGCAGCCCCGCCGACGAGAGGAGGGCGTTCATCGCACCGGCCTCGGCGTCGCCGGGTGCGAACCCGCCGTGACCAGCTCGGCCACCGCGTCGCGCGGACTCTTCTGCGTCACCAGACCCTCACCCACCAGTACGGCATCGGCGCCGGACGAGGCGTAACGGATCAGATCGTGCGGCCCGCGTACGCCCGACTCGGCAATCTTCACGATGTTATTCGGAAGGCCGGGTGCGATGCGCTCGAATACTCCCCGGTCGACCTCCAGCGTGCGCAGGTCGCGGGCGTTCACGCCGATCACCCGGGCACCCGCGGCCAGCGCGCGGTCCGCCTCCTCCTCCGTGTGCACCTCCACCAGCGCGGTCATGCCCAGCGACTCGACCCGCTCCAGCAACCCCGCGAGGACGTTCTGCTCCAGCGCCGCGACGATCAGCAGCACCAGGTCGGCGCGGTGCGCCCGCGCCTCGTGCACCTGGTAGCTGGAGACGATGAAGTCCTTGCGCAGCAGGGGCACGTCGACCGCGACCCGTACCGCGTCGAAGTCCTCCAGGCTGCCACCGAACCAGCGCGTCTCGGTCAGCACCGAGATGCACCGGGCGCCGCCGGCCGCGTACTCGCGGGCCAGGTCGGCCGGGTCGGGGATGTCGGCCAGCCGCCCCTTGGAGGGGGACGAGCGCTTCACCTCGGCGATCACGCCCACGCCCGGCTCGCGCAGCAGGGTGTACGCGTCCTTCGCAGGCGGCGCCTCGGCGGCGAGCGCGCGCACGCGCTCAAGCGGTACCTCCAGCTGCCGGGTCGCTACGTCCTCCCGTACGCCAGCCAGGATCTCATCGAGCACGCTCGGCCCCGCAGCTGACATCGGACTCGCCTCTCCGGGTGTCATGCTGCCGATGCTAGGGGGCACCACTTTTCGCAAGATGTCCGGGGTATGGCGCTCCTCACCAGACGCAGGCTGCATAATGCCCGCGGTGGTGCCCTAGCGGCTGGGATCCTCGCCCCGGTCCAGCGCGTCCCACATCGCGACGTCCGAGGGGGATGGTCCGATCCGGTGGACCCGGTCCTCGGTCGGCTCCACGCCCGGCGGCACCTCGCTCACCGGCCGGGGCCGCTCGTATCGGGCACCCATCGCCGGCCAGCTGCGCCCGCGCGCCACCGCCAGGGCTCCCCCGGCGGCCACCACGAGTCCCGCGGGCAGGCACAGCACGGGCCACAACGGGCGCACCCCGGGCACCTCGGCCAGGCCGTACCCGCCGCCCGCGACCACCCCCAGCCCGGCGAGCAGCACCACGCCGCCGACGAGGGAGCGCACCCCGCCCCGCGTCGCCAGCAGCGCGCCGGCGCCGGCCAGCGCCACCAGCGCCAGCGCGGACAGCCACGGCGCCTCCGCGGTGCCGGAGCGCGCGACGTGCAGGGCGGACAGCGGCGGCGGCTGGATCTGCAACTGGACGGCCCAGGTGCGGGTGACCGCCAGCAGCGCGAGCAGCGCGCCCACGACACACGCCAGCACCGCCGTCGCCAAGCCCCCCCGCGCGCTCATCGCCGGTCCTCGCTTCGCAGCGGCTCGGCGCTCCGCTGGCTGATTCGCTCGCTCCGCGCGGTCATCGGGCCGGGCGCAATGTCTCGGCGGCGGCGATGGCGGCGAGCACGGCGGCGGCCTTGTTGCGGGTCTCCTGTTCTTCCGCGCCCGGATCGGAGTCCGCGACCACGCCACCGCCGGCCTGGACGTAGGCCACCCCGTCGCGCAGCAGCGCGGTGCGGATCGCGATCGCCGTGTCCAGGTCGCCGCCGAAGCCGAAGTACCCGACGATCCCGCCGTACAGGCCGCGTCTGGTCGGTTCCAGCTCCTCGATGATCTCCATGGCGCGCACCTTCGGCGCTCCCGAGAGGGTACCGGCGGGGAACGTGGCCACCAGCGCGTCGAACGCGGTGTGCTCGGCCGACAACTCTCCGACAACCGTCGAGACGATGTGCATCACATGGCTGTACCGCTCGATCGTCGCGAACTCGGGAACCTCCACGGTTCCTGGTACGCACACCCGCCCCAGATCGTTACGTCCCAGGTCGACGAGCATGACGTGCTCGGCCCGCTCCTTCGGGTCGGCGAGCAGTTCGGCCGCGAGCCGCCCGTCCTCCTCCGGCGTCGGGCCGCGCCAGCGGGTACCGGCGATCGGGTGCAGCAGCGCCCGCCCCCCGGTCACCTTGAGGTGCGCCTCGGGCGAGGAGCCCACCACGTCGAACCCGTCGAAGCGCAGCAGGTACATGTACGGGCTGGGGTTGCTGGCGCGCAGTACCCGGTAGATGTCCAGCGGGTCGGCGTCGGTCGGCCGCTCGAAGCGCTGCGCCACCACGATCTGGAAGCACTCGCCGTCCCGGATCGCCTCCTTCGCCGCCTCCACCGCCTTCGGGTGCAGCCCCGGCGCGGTGCGCGAGACGACGTGCCCGACGCCCGGGAAGTCCACTGTGGACACCATGGGCGGGGTGGGCCGGGACAGCGCGCTCGTCATCGCGTCCAGCCGCCCGATCGCGTGGTGGTACGCCGCGCTCGCCTGCGCGTCGTCCGGATCCACCGGGAGGATCGCGTTGGCCACCAGCAGCGCGGAGCCGGTGTAGTGGTCGAGCACCACGAGGTCGGTGGCCAGCTGCATGCCCAGCTCCGGCGTGTGCAGGTCGTCCTCGGCCAGCTCGGGCAGGCGCTCGAAGCGCCGCACGATGTCGTAGGCGAGGAAGCCGACCAGCCCACCGGTCAGCGGCGGCAGGTCCTCGCCGGTGCGAGGGGTACCGGAGGCGGCCAGCGCGCGTACGGTGTCGCGCAGCACGCTCACCGGATCGCCCTCGCGCGGTACCCCCTCGGGCGGATTGCCCAACCACAGCGCCTGCCCGTTCCGCTCGGTCAGCGTCGCGGCGCTGCGTACTCCTACGAACGAGTACCGCGACCAAGCCGTACCGCCGGAGGCGCTGCCCTGTTCGGCGGACTCCAGCAGGAAGGTGCCCGGCCCACCGGCGAGCTTGCGGTAGACGCCGACCGGCGTCTCGCCGTCGGCCAGGAGCCGGCGGGTCACCGGTACCACCCGGTGCGCCCGGGCGAGCGTCTGGAAGGTTTCCTCGTCCGGGGTCACGACTCCGGTCGTCACTGGTCCTTCTCCTCGAAGATCAGGTCGGCGAAACAGCTGTGGGTACCGGTGTGGCACGCCGGACCCACCTGCTCCACCCTGACAAGTAGCGCGTCCCCGTCGCAGTCCAGCGCCACCGAGCGTACGTACTGGTGGTGGCCTGAGGTCTCGCCCTTCACCCAGTACCGCTGCCGGCTGCGCGACCAGTATGTGGCCCGACCGGTCGTCACGGTGCGGCGCAGCGCCTCCTCGTCCATCCACGCGAGCATCAGCACGTCGCCGGTATCGTGCTCCTGCACCACCGCCGCCACCAGGCCCGCGGCGTCCCGGGACAGGCGGGCGGCGATCTTCGGATCCAGTGCTGCCGTCACCCGTTCAACCCCCCTCCGCTCGCCCTGTTGGCCGGTGGCCGGGCTGCTCGCGCCCGATTCTTCCCTACTCTGTCAGCCAGTCGCCAAGCGGTACCACATCCGTAACAAGCCAGGCGCGGATATCGCTAGGACAGTTCATTTTGGGGGCTGTGTGGATGGTCACAAGGGGGTACCGTGGTGGTGCGTCGCCGCGGCATCTGGGCGATCGTCCACTCCCTGCACATCCCTTCGGGTCTCCGCTGCCATAGCGGCCGTCCGGCTGGCTCTGCCGTCCGGACACGCCGTCGTGGTGTCTCCTGGCGTACCTGCGTACAGGCCGTTGGACGGATGCACCGACTGTCCCCGCTGCGAGCACCAGCAGACCCGTGTCCGGTGGCCGCGCCCACCGCCGGACCCAGCGGACGGAGGACTTGTCCATGCAAGCAAACATCGAACAGCCGGTCGGCTCGCAAGCCGCACCGGCCGCCGAGGGGGTTGTCGTCCCGCCCCCGCGTCCACCAGTCGAGGACCGAGTCGCCGAGGAAGCCGTCGCGGTCGCCGTCGTTGGCGAGTCGGTGGCGGACGAGGCTGAGGTTGTCGCCGATGAGGCGGCGGAGGGGGTTGTCGTCGATGCGGACGATGCTCCGGCGGTGACCGAGGCGGACGCGGCTGGCGAAGTCGAGGCCGTGGAAATCAACGACATTGAGGCCGAAGCGGACGAGGCGGAGCCGGTCGACGCCGAAGCCGAAGACATCGCGGTGGAGGCGGTCGACGCCACGGACGTCGACGCGGAAGCGGTTGAGGTTGAGGCCGTGGACGTCGAAGCCGACGAGACCGAGCCGGAAGCGATCGAGGCTGACGCCGTGGTAACCGAGGACGTCGACGCGGACCCGGTCGCCGCCGAGCCCGTCGACGCCGAAGCCGACGAAGCCGAGCCGGAAGCGGTCGAGGCTGAGGCCGTCGTAGCCGAGGACGTCGACGCGGACCCGATTGCCGCCGAGCCCGTCGACGCCGAAGCCGAAGCCGAGCCTGAAGCGGTCGACGCTGACACCGTCGTAGCCGAGGACGACGACACGCACCAGGTCGCCGCCCAGCCCGTCGGCGCCGAAGCCGACGAGACCGAGCCTGAGGCAGTTGACGCGGACGCCGAGGCCGAGGCTGAAGGGGTCGAAGCCGAGGCGGTCGAGACCGAGGACATCGAGGCCGAAGCCGGCGAGGCCGAGCCCGAGGCCGTCGAGCCCGAGGCCGTCGAGCCCGAGGCCGTCGAGCCCGAGGCCGTCGAAACCGAGGCCGTCGAAACCGAGGCCGTCGAAACAGAGGCCGTCGAAACCGAGTCCGTCGAAACCGAGGCCGTCGAAACCGAGGCCGTCGAAACCGGGGACATTGAGGCCGAAGCGGACGAGGCCGAGCCGGAGACCATCGACTCGGAAACCGCTGAAACAGAAGACATCGAGGCCGAAGCCGACGAGGCCGAGCCAGCGATCGCCGATGTCGAAGCCGAGGAGACCGAGCCCGCGACCCCGGAAGCGGAAGCCGCCGAGATCGAAGACATTGAGGCCGGGGCCGACGTCGAGCCTGAGGCCGTCGAAGCCGAGGCCGAAGAGGCTGAACCTGAGGCCGTCGAAGCCATCGAAGTCGAAGAGGTTGAGGAGGAGGCCGAGCCCGAGACCATCGACGCCGAGGCTGAAGTCGAGGAAGTCGAGGCTGAGACCGTCGACGCAGCGGCCGTGGCCGAAACGCCCGAGCCGGAAGTGGCTGAGATCGAGGCCGTCGAGACCGAGGTGGAGGGCGAAGAGGCGCCCGAAGTCGTGACGGCGGAAGCCGAGGAGCCGCAGCCGGTCAAGGCGGCCGACGAGAGGCCAGAGGAGGTCGAGGCTCTGGCGGCCGCACTTGACGAGGCCGAGGCAGAGCTGGCCGAGGCAGAGGTGGCCGAGGTCACCGAGCCGGTCGCGGAGGCCGAAGCTGTCGAAGCCGAAGCTGTCGAGGCCGAAGCTGTCGAGGCCGAAGCTGTCGAGGCCGAGGCGGCTGACGCTGAGGAGATCGCGGTCGAGCCGTCCGTCGCTGAGGCGGCCGTCGCCGCCGCCGAGGGAATCGTCGCCGAGGCAGCGGCCGCCGCCGAGGTCGAGGGGCAGACACCGGGCACCGAACCGACCGCGCCGGTCGAGCCCGTTGCGGAGGCCGGGGCCGAGGGCGCGGCGTCGGCGGCCGTCGAGGGCGTCGTCGAAACGAAGGTGGCACCGCTGCGGCCGGGCGACGTCTCCGAAACCACGATCGCGGTATGGGCACCGGACCGCGCGGAGGCGTTCCGCCGGCACCTGCAGGAGGTACAGGCCCGGTTCGTGGACGACCCGCGGGAGGCGGTCTCGGAGGCTCAGTCGCTCGTGGCCGACGCGGTGCGGTCGCTGGCCGAGGCGCTGCTGGCCGAGCAGCTCAGCCTGGATCCGCGTACGCACTCCGAGAACCCGGACACGGAGTCCCTCCGCATCGCCCTGCGCGGCTACAAAGACTTCCTGGAGCGCGTACTGGCTCTGTGAAGTTCGCGATCGTGGTCGCTGGTACCCGCTCCAGCGGGTACCAG
>JBBWZQ010000344.1:0-21598 GCA_039649115.1 Micromonosporaceae bacterium
CGCCCGCCGGGTCGATGATGAGTGTTTCGACGTTGGCCAGTCCCCCGTGGTTGCTGCGCAGGGCCGGCCCAGCCCCCTTGAAGCGAATCTTGGCGGCAAAGGCACTGCAGCCGGTACCTTTGCCGCCCAGATCTCATTTCAGGCATGATCACGGCGGCAAGGCCGGCGATGACCGGATGACACGCGGACGTCGAGCACTGCCCAACACGGTCCACAGTGGACGTGCGGCGACCCGCCGACCCGGTCACGCCGGGCGGCGCCGGCGCGACCGTCCCGCACGGTCACGCCAGGCGGGCCTCGCAGGTCGACTCGCCGGCGGGTACGGCGACGGTGACCGGGGACGCGCCCGCGAGCACGACCCGCCAGGGCAGCGCCGGACCGTCGCGGACCACGCGTACCGTACCGCCGTCGCGGGTCACCTCGAACGTGGTGGCCCGGGTACCTCCGGTCGTCGGTACCGGCACCGTCACCCGCTGCCCGTCCGCGAGCTGGTACACGTGCAGCGACACGCCGTCGTGGTACGCGTAGTCCGGCCGGTCCTCGCGCTCGCCCACCGGAATGACCGTGCCGGGCCGCACCAGCAGTGGCACGCTGTCGAAGCCGTGCCGCTCGCGGATCCAGGCCGGACCGTCGATCGTCTCGCCGGTGCGCAACCGGGTCCACCGGCCGGCCGGCACGTAGTACGCCGTGTCGCCGCCGGCGTTGAACACGGGGGCCACGAGCAGGCTGTCGCCGAGCATGTACTGGCGTTCGAGGTAGGTCACCGCCGGATCGTCGGGGAAGTCCACCACCATCGGGCGCATCACCGGGATGCCCTGCCCGTGGGCGACGAGGGCCGCCTGGTACAGGTACGGCATCAGCCGGTGCTTCAGCTTCGTGAACAGCCGCAGCACGTCCACGGCCTCGTCGTCGAACAGCCACGGCACCCGGTAGCTCTCGTTGCCGTGCAGCCGGCTGTGCGAGGAGAGCAGCCCGAAGGGGATCCACCGCTTGAAGAGGGCCGCGTCGGGGCGTCCCTCGAAGCCGCCGATGTCGTGGCTCCAGTAGCCGAACCCGGAGGCGGACAGCGACAGGCCGCCGCGCAGGCTCTCGGCCATCGACTCGAACGTGGCGCAGCTGTCACCGCCCCAGTGCACCGGAAAGCGTTGCCCGCCAACGGTTGCCGACCGGGCGAAGACGATCGCCTCGTGCTCGCCGCGGTATTCGCGGAGCACCTCGAACACGGTCTCGTTGTAGAGGTAGGAGTAGAAGTTGTGCATGCGGACCGGATCGGAGCCGTCGAAGTAGACGACATCGGTCGGTATCCGCTCGCCGAAGTCGGATTTGAAGCAGTCCACTCCCATGTCGAGCAGGGCGCGCAGCTTGCCGGCGTACCACGCGCACGCGTCCGGGTTGGTGAAGTCGACCAGCCCCATCCCGGCCTGCCACCGGTCCCACTGCCAGACGTCCCCGTCCGCCTTGCGCACCAGGTACCCGCGTGCCGCGCCCTCGGCGAACAGCGGCGAGCGCTGCGCGATGTACGGGTTGATCCACAGGCTGATGTGCAGGCCGCGCTCCTTGAGGCGCTTGAGCATGCCGGCCGGATCGGGAAACGCCCGGGTGTCCCATTCGAAGTCGCACCAGTTGAACTCGCGCATCCAGAACGTGTCGAAGTGGAAGACCGACAGCGGCAGGTCCCGCTGCGCCATCCCGTTGATGAAGCTGGTCACCGTCTCCTCGGTGTACGAGGTGGTGAACGACGTGGTCAGCCACAGGCCGAAGGACCACGCCGGCGGCAGCGCCGGGCGCCCGGTCAGCGCGGTGTACCGGCGCAGCACGTCCTTCGGCGTCGGCCCGTAGATGACCAGGTACTCCAGGCTCTGCCCGGGCACGCTGAACTGCACCCGGGAGACCAGCTCGGAGGCGACCTCGAAGGACACCCGGCCGGGGTGGTTGACCAGCACGCCGTAGCCGTGGTTGGTGAGGTAGAAGGGCACGTTCTTGTAGGCCAGCTGGGTGCTGGTGTGGCCGTCCTCGTTCCAGATGTCGACCGCCTGGCCGTTCTTGACCAGCGGGCCGAACCGCTCGCCGAGCCCGTACACGGCCTCGTCCACGCCCAGGTCGAGCTGCTCGTGCACGTAGTCCGCACCGGCGTCGGTGTGGATCAGGCCCATCCCCCGGTCCCCGCTGCCGGTCAGCACCCGCCCGCCGGCGAGGAAGTCCAGGCGCCAGTCGTCCCCGCGGCGCAGCCGCACGGACAGCGCGCCGGAGGTGAGGGTCGCGCTCGTGTCGTCCTGCGCGATCACCACTTCGGTCGCCGGGTCCACGGCGATCGGGAACTGCGGGGTCACCGGCTGCTCGCCGAGGAGGTGGCCGATCCGGACGGCGATCACGTCGGGCATCGGTGACCAGGCATTGACTGTGATCACTGGCATGTCGATCGTGTCGAACCGGCTCCGGACGTGCCGCACCGGCGCGTGGACGGTCAGCGACCCCGCGTCGGTCGCGATGTCGTAGGCCTCCGCCGGATGCAGTGCGGAAATGCCGTCACGCTGGTGCCACAGGCCATCAGTGAACTTCATCCTGCCGTCCCCGGGGGTGGTTAAGTTTAATGCCACAACAAACTATCTGGTACGGGTACGAACCCGCAAGCACCGGGTCCTTGATCAACCGGCCGGGTAGGCTGCCAGGGTGCGGGAGTGGCGGGTGTGGCTGGACCGGTTCGGCGTCGCCTGCGGCTACCCGGCCGCGCTCGCCGCCGGCAGCCTGGCGCTCGCCGCGCAGCCCGCGGCCGGCCGGGACCGCTGGCTGGACTGGGCCAGCACCAACCTGGCCAACCTGCGCACCCACCCGGTCTCCGCGCTGGTGTGCTCCGCGTTCCTGGTGGACAGCGACCGGCTGGCGTGGGTGCTGCTCGCGCTGGCCGGCCTCGGGGTCAGCGGCTGGGTGCTGGGCGCCTGGCGCACCGCCGTGCTCGCCGGCACCGCGCACGTGCTGGGCACGGTGATCAGCGAGGGCATCCTCTGGTGGCGCATCGCCGCCGGCGCGGTACCGGCCGCGCAGGAGCACGTGCGCGACGTGGGACCGTCCTATGTGGTCATCGCGGCCCTGTCGGCCGGCATCCTCTACGCGTGGTGGCCGGGCCGGGTGCTGTGCGCCGCGGGCTTCGCGCTGGTGGCGCCCGGCTCGTTCCGCGGGCTGCCCCACCTGGAACTGTCCTCGGTGGGGCACACCTGCGCGGTGCTCATCGCGATCGGGCTGGGCGCCGTCATGGCACGGCGACGCCGTGCAGCGCGACCGGTCCGAGCGTCGGGTCCAGCTCGGTAGCCTGGTCCACGCCGGACGGCGGGATCGTGTCGACGACCTTCGGGGCGGTACCCGGGTCGATGCCGCAGATCGCCGCGGTGCCGCCCGGCTGGCACAGCCCGAACTGGTACGCCTGCGGGGTGGCCGCGAACCCGCGCGCCTGGTCGTCGCTGAAGCCGTCCTGCCCGTGCAGGGCCACGGTGAACACCCAGCCGGCGGCCGGCTGGCCCAGCGCGGCCTTCGGCACCGCGACCAGTACCGACCGGGTCGCCTGGTTGGCGGTGACCGTGACGGTGCCCAGGGAGTGGCCGGCCGCGTCGACGAAGACCGGCGGCGCGAAGCCCTGCGCCTCGATCCGCGCCGACCAGGCCGAGCCGGCCGCGATCTGGTAGTTGCGCCGGGCGAACGGCGGCGCGGTCGAGAAGCTCGCGGCCGCCGGGTCGCGCACGAACACGTCGAGCAGCTGGGCGCCCAGCGGTGAGCCGAAGGTCGGCGTGAGGTCGCGCAGCTGGGCCCGCAGGTAGACAGTGTCACCGGCGTCGATGACCTGGAACCGCCGCAGGTCGAAGGCCCCGTCGTGGAAGTCGGCCGCGGTCGGGTACCCGTACGTGCCCGGGCCGTGGTCGTCTCCCGACGGATCGGTCAGGTCGAGCAGCGTGCTGCCGGCCAGCGCGTCGGACACGACGGTGGTGCGCGCATATCCGGTCGCGTGGCCCCGTGCCGCCGCGACGGTCAGCACGTTGGCGCCGAACCCCAGGCTCACCCGGACACTGAAGTGTCCACTGTGGTCGGCCGTGCCGGACACGGTGGTGGTGGCGCCGTTGATGTCGGTCGGCGCCGCCGCGACGCTCACCGCCGCGCCGGGTGCCGTGGTACCGGTGACGACCGCACTGGTGGCCTCGCTGACGGAGCCGTCGACCGGCGCCGTGACGGTGACCGGCAGCTCGGCCGGCGGGCGGTGCGCCACGTAGCGGTCGCGCACGATTTCCGGCTGCTCGACCGGCCGTCCCGCGGCGGTGGCGGCCTGGGCGTGCTCGCCTCCGGCCAACCCCGGCTCCGGCTGTGCTCCCCCGAGCGAGAGGGCCAGCCGCACCCGCTGCGCCTGCGCCCAGGTGAGCGGGGAGGCCGAGCCGGCCGCGCCGCCGTCGGCGAACCCGATGGAGGCGGTCTCCGGCGGCGAGCCGTACGGCGAGGCGGCCAGGTCCGGGTTCTCCCAGTCCTGCTCCGGCACCAGCCCGACGCCCGAGGAGTAGGCGTCCATCGCGGCGAGCAGGCGGGCCGCACCGGCCTGGTCGCCGGTCTGCAACTGCTGCTCGGCCCGCTCCCCCGACAGCACCGGCCACAGGTGCCCGGAGCCCGTGTTGCCGGTCGGCCACGGTTGGCCGCTGACCGGGCAGCCGGTCGGGTCGGGCAGGTAGCAGTCGCCGTACCCGTCCTCGCTGCCGGCGCCGGACGTGCCGTACCGGTAGTACCCCTGCCCGGACGGCGTCTGCCGGCCGATGACCTGGTCCACGATGGACAGTGAGGCGCGCACGTCCGGGTCGCTGGCGGGCAGGATGCCCAGCCGGGTCAGCTCCAGGAAGCCCGCGTCCACCACGGCACGCTGGTCGGCCGTGACGCTGCCGTTGCCGAGGCCGTAGCTGACGGCCGCGTCCGGGTCGCCGGTCCGCGACAGCCGGATGAAGTACCGACCGCTGCCGTACGGCCCGGTGGTGGTCACCGCCCAGCCCTTGATGGACCGCTGGAACTCGTCGGCCGTGGACCGGTACCCGCGGGCCGCGGCCGGGTCGTGGTGCAGGTCGGCGATCGCGCCGGCGGCGACCAGCCCGGCGATCTCGGCCGCGATCGTCGAGGGCGAGTACCCGCTCTGCTCCTCCCACCGCTCGTTGCCGTACGCCGGGCCGTGCGCCACCACGAAGTCCGCGGCCGCCTTGACGTGCGGCCACAGCGTCGCGTCGCCGGCCAGGCCCGCCTGGTAGGCCATCAGGATCGGGTACGCGGACTCGTCGAGCTGGTCGCCGCCGGTGTCCGGCGCGGGCTGTCCATTGAGGAGGGAGTTGCGCGGCAACCGGCCGTCCGGCCGCTGCTGGCGCAGGAACAGGAAGCGCGTCGTGTCCCGCGCGGTGGCCAGGTCGCCGTCGGTCAGCAGTCCGGTGAACGCCTCGTAGAGGTCGCGGGCGAACACCTCGCGGTACGAGCCGAAGTAGACCGGGGCGCCGCCCGGCGTGGCCGCGGCGCTGACCGCCTGACCCCAGGGGCTGGCCAGCGACGCGACGATGGCACCGGGGAACGTCTTGTCCTCGCTGGCCTTCAGCACGTTGGCGGACAGCCAGTACCGGCTGTCCCAGGTGGACGGCCGGCGCAGCCCCGCGTCGTAGCCACGCCAACCGGCCGCGTACCGGTGCAGGGTGGCGTCGAAGGGCTCGTGCGCGGCGGCACCCGCGGTCGCCACCGCACCGGCCACGTCCCGTCCGAAGCCCAGCGCCAGGGTGGCCTCGCCACCACGGGAGGTGTCCAGCAGCGCGGTCTGCACGACGTTGCCCCGCTCCGCCGTCGCGTACTCAGTGGCGAGCGTGTGCGACGCGTCCAACTGCGCCAGCCCGTCGCTGGCCGTACCAGCGAAGCCGCTGGACGCGGCGCGGAAGGGCCGGTCCGCGCGCAGCGCCATCGCCATCGGCACGGCGTAGTCGCGGTTCACCGCATTGCTCACCGTGTTGGCATCCGTCGACACCAGTGCGGTGGTCGCGGCGTCCACAGTGGCCGAGTCCGCGCCGCCGTTGTCCGCGCCGCCGCCCCCGTTCCCGTTGACCGTCGGGTCCAGCCGGACGTACAACTTGAGGTCCCCGGCCGCCGCGCGCAGCCGCACCCGCACCACGACCGCGTCGCGCGCGGGATCGGTGATGTAGTCGGTGACGATGCGGTACCGGCCGCTGCGCGCGACGCTGGTCACCTCGCAGGACATGCCGCTCGCGTCCAGCGCGCGCACCGAATGGGTGGTGTCGCGGGTCTGCAGGTCGGTGAAGGTGCGCCCGTCGGTGACCACGAACTGCATCGTCTCGACATTGGTGTTGTCGACGGTGGGGCTGTACACATCGGACAGCACGCCGCCCGCGACGGTGTACCACACCTTGGACGCCCGGCCCACGGCGGTGCCGAGGCAGTCCTTGCGCGCCAGATCGAAGTGCGCGGTGCCGCCGGGCCCGCCGGGCGCCGGCCCGGTCGCGGCGCCGGCCGCCGGAGCGGGGTGTGCGGCGCTCAGGACGGCGGCGCACAGCAGCGCACCGGCGGCGGCGAGGGGGAGGCGGCCGGTTATGAAGGAGTTTGCCATGTCTGCAACTACTTTCAGGCCGGTGACCGGTCCGCTCGCGGCGCTACCGGTCAGGACGGGCGACCTTAGCTGCAGAACACTCTGATGGATAGATGAAGACTGTGCAAGTTCTTGCAGGGCTAGTTGTTTTCGGCTGAGCCGTAGCCGAACAGGCCGGCCGAGCGCAGGGCGGTCCGCAGCGGAGCGAGCACGTCGTCCCCCGACGCCGGCTGGTCCCGCGCGCCGGCCGGCGCGGCCGCCATGGCGGGCACCGGCGCGACCGGCATGGGGGCCGGCACCAGTCCGGCCTGCGCCATCGCCGCCCACAGCGCGGCCAGGGTCGGGTCGGCCGGCGGCGTCAGGGTGACCGGTGGCTTGAGCCCGAGGGCCGCCTCGGCGTCCGGCAGCCCGGCCCCGCTGCGCCCCGGATCGCCGAGCGCCAGCGGCTGGCAGCTGCCCTTGATGATCTCGAAGAGCCGGTCCACCCGGCCGGCGTCACGCGCGGCGAACCGGCCGCGGAAGTCGGAGTGGTGCGCCAGCAGCAGCGCGGCCAACCCGGTCACGTACGGCGCGGCGAACGACGTGCCGTCCCATGCCGCGTAGTTGCCCGGCGGCACCGACGACACCACCGCGACGCCCGGCGCGCACACGTCGACCTCGGGCCCGAAGCAGGTGAACCGGGCGGAGAAGTAGCCCTCCGCGGTCGGCGTGCCGAAGACCTGGGTGGCGTGGTAGCTCTCCGGCGGGTACTCGCCGGTCTTGCCGATCGCCGCGACGGCCAGCACGCTGGCCAGGTTGGCCGGGAAGGCCACCGGGCCGCCGGAGTTGCCGGCCGCCACGACGCAGGCGATGCCGGCCTGCCGCACCTGTTCGATCTTCCGCGCCAGCAACTCCGAGGGCTGCGGGCTGCCCAGGCTCAGGTTCACCAGGTCGATGCCGTTGGCGAGGCAGTAGTCCAGCGCCTCCAGCAGGTCGCTGAACCGGCCACCCGGGAAGATCTTGCAGGAGTGGATCTCGGCCTCCGGTACCACGCCGATGATGCCCATCCCGTTGTCGCTGCCGCCGATGATGCCGGCGGTGTGCGATCCGTGGCCGACGGTGTCCACCCGCCAGCCGTCGTCGGTCTGCCCGGCCACGTCGCGCCCGGCGGTGACCCGGCCGGACAGGTCGGGGTGGTCGACGGCCGCGCCCGAGTCGATGATGGCGATCTTCACGCCGTGCCCGCGGAAGGTAGGTGGCAGCACGTCGAACCGCATCGCGTGGCGGGCCCAACCCTCCAGCTCCCGCTCGCCGGGGAAGCCCGGGAAGGTCTCGCCGAGCGAGGGGCACACGACCACGCCGGGCTGACCCGGGTCGATCTCCGGCTGCGCCAGCCAGACCGCCCAGTGGTCGGCCTGCGGCTTGACGTACAGCCCGCGCACGTCGGCGAGCGCGGCCTGCGGTACCGACAGGGTGACGGCGCCGTCGGCTCCGGTCACGCCGCGGGCGGGGAAGGCCGGGCTCATCAGGTACACCTCGGCACCCGCCAGCGGGGTGCCCGCGCGGTCGCGTACCACGAACGGCACGGCGATGTCGTCGCCCAGCGGCATCAGGCCCGGGTCGCGCAGCCGCATGCCGGTCACCGGGCCGGGCGCGGGGTGGTACCGCAACGGCAGGTCCGGCTCCAGGTGTACCAGCGGATGGGCGGACAGGATCGCGGCCCGGTCCGCCTCCATCTCCACCACCGCGACATCCGGGAAGCCGGACGCGACGGCCTCGGTGCCCATGACCGACAGGGCCGGTCCGGCGCTCGCCTTGATGACGCGGTGCACCTCGAACGTGCCCGCGGCGCCCAGCCGGCCCAGCAGGTCCACCGGGTCGGCCGGGCTTTCCGGGCCGGCGGCCAGGCCGGCGGTCGCCAACTGCGCGGGCGCGGCGGTGGCGAGCAGGAAGCGGTCCCGGCGCGGGCCCAGCCGGCGACCCTCGGTGGGGCCGGGTGTCGACCTGCCATTGGTTGGCTCGCTCATGCTTCTCCTACCCATTGCGCGGCTCGACGGGTTCGATGGGGGTGAGCGGGTCGTCGGGCTCGATGACGACGCGGGTGCCGTACTCCGCGCGCAGCCCGTCGGCCTTCTCCGGCGTGGTCTCCACGACCAGCGTCCGGGGCGCCTCCGGTGGCCCGAGGACGCGGTGCAGGGCGACGCCGTTGTCGCCCTCGAAGCGCCGGGTCAGGTTGCGCAGCAGGTCGTCGTCGGCCGAGCCGATGAGATAGCGGACCATCAGCACCTCCGATTCGCTGCGCTCAGAGCGCCGGCAGGGCCGGTACGGCGAGCCGCGCCTGGTGCAGCACCTGGACCACGCCGAGCGTCTGGGCCAGGCTGGCCTCGTACTGCTGCGCCTCGTACTGGTGCACCGCGGTGACCAGAGCCGGCACCACGTCGGCCAGCTGCGGCATCACCGGCACCGCCTGCTCCAGCCAGCGGTAGCAGTACTGCAGCAGCGCACCGGTCTGGCGGCGCAGCACGTCGGACGACGGCCGCGCGGCCCCCGTGCCCGCGCGGCCGGTCACGCCCACCGCCCCCGTCGGCAGCGGGACGGTCGGCGCGGCCGGCGCCGGCATGCTCGCGCTGAGCAGGCCGACGCCGGGTACCGCCTCGACCCCGGCGAACTGCGCCATGGCGTTGAGGTCGCCGCCGAGATAGGTCACCGGTGCTCCTTCAGCCCGTGATGCCCGGGATGCGGCCGAACGTGACGGGGCCCGCGTCGACGGTGCCCAGCAGGCCGGCAAGCCCGCCGCTCGCGCCGGCGAAGGGCAGCATGTTCGCGTTCGCGCCCAGGCCGGCTGCCTGGTTCACGGCCATCTGGGTGGCCTGGGCGATCTGGGTCGCGCGGATCAGCTGGGCCAGCTGTGCGGCGTGCACGAGCAGCGCCTGGACGAGCTGCGCCGCCGTCACCTGTGCCTGCGCGTGCGCCTGCGCGACCTGTGCCGCGATCTGCTGCTGGGTCTGCTGGGTCTGCTGTGGACTGATGGCCCCCGGTGCCGTGCTGCCGGGCGCCGCCTGGAACGGCAGCAGTCCGCTCAGGATCTGGCCGACGCCGCCGATACCGGCGCCGAGCTGGCTGTTGCCGGTCAGCCCGCCGACCGCCTGCCCCGCGATCGGAGCCACGGCGCCGAGAATGTCGCCGAACAGCCCGTACGGCGAAAGCTGCTGCTGTGCCACCGTCGCGGTCGGTACGGTCGGCGCGTAGGTCATCGTGGTCATAGCCTCTCCCCCTCAAGAGATGGCGGGTGTCCCTGCTCCACTGGACAACCCACTCAGACGGACCGTAGATGCACGATTACTGTCCGTGCAGGATATTCGAGGAATGTCGATAGGCGGTTTGTCCTCAACCGGCGCCCGGCCGCACCGATGAGGCGCAGGTGACGGTGTGGCGCGCGCGGGCGGTCGCCTTCTACGGCGGCAGCCTCGCCGCGGTCGCGGGCGTGCTGGTAGCCGTGGGCACGGTCGGTACGGCACGCGCCTGGCCGATGATAGGCATCGTGCTCCAGCTCGGCGCCGTGGTCGCGCTGGGCTTCGCGATCCGGGCCGGCTGCCATCGCGCGCTGGACCACCGCACCCGGGTGGCCTGGCGCATCGTCGCCGGCGCGTTCGGTGTGCTCACGCTGGCCGGCGTGCTGTTCGCGGCCGTCGCGGACCTGACGGTGTTCCCGAACCCCGGCGACCTGGCCCGCATCGCGTTCGCCCCGGTCATGCTGGCCGGGCTGCTGGCGTTCCCGGTGCGCCGCACGAGCGTGCGGGACCGGTACATGATCAAGCTCGATGTCGGAACCGTCATCGCCGCCGCATTCATGGTGCTGTGGTATTTCATGACCGGCCCGGACGTCTCCGTCCGCCGGCTGTCCACCGTGGCCGGTGCCGTCGCCCTCGCCTACCCCGCCGGGGACCTCGCGCTGATCACCGGTGCGGCACTGGTGCTGCTGCGCGGCACCGCGGCCTCGCTGCGCCGGCCGCTGTCCCTGCTCGCGGCGGCGATGGTCGTCGAGACGGTCGGTGACGCGTTCCTCGGCCGGGAGTTCGCGATCGGTGTGTCCGATCCGCGGGCCGCCTGGCAGGCCGTGTGCTGGAGCGTGGGACACCTGCTGCTGGCCGCGGCCGCCTTCGAGCAGTGCCGGCTGGCGGCCGGGCACCGGCCCGCCCGCCCGGGCCGCAGCAGCCAGCCGGTGAGCATGCCGCCGTACGCGGCGATCGGCGTCGGGTACGGCATGCTCCTGGTCGCGGCGCTCGCGCAGCCGCACGCCTACCCGTGGACCGGGTTGGTGCTCGGCATCGGGGCGATCACCGCGTGCGTGCTGGCACGCCAGGTCCTGTCGCTGCACGAAAACCGGGCGATGGCCATCACCGACGGCCTGACCGGCCTGGCCAACCGGGTGCACCTGCGCGGCGCGTTGACCGCGACGCTGGTCGGGGCCAGGCGCACCGGCCACGCCACGGCCGTGCTGCTGGTGGACATGGACGGCTTCAAGCAGGTCAATGACGTGCACGGCCACGAGGTGGGCGACCAGTTGCTGATCGCCGTCGCCAACCTGTTGCGCCGGGTGGTGTCCCGCGCGGACATGGTCGCCCGGCTGGGCGGTGACGAGTTCGCGGTGCTGCTGCGCGACGTGGGCAGCGGGCACCGGGCGGAAGCGGTGGCCCGCCGGATCGCGACCGAACTGGCCGAGCCGCTGTACATCGGCGACATCCGGCTGACGCCGCACGGCAGCGTCGGGGTTGCGGTCAGCGGCCCGGGCGAGGTGGCCGCCGCCGAGCTGGTGCACCGGGCGGACCTCGCGATGTACGTCGCGAAGCGCGGCGGCACCGACCGCTGGCAGCGGTACAGCGACGGGCTGATGCACGGGGAGCGCGACGCCGAGGCACTGGCGGCCGACCTGCGCGAGGCGGTACCCGGTGGGCAGCTGCGCGTCGAGTACCAGCCGATCGTGGCGCTGCCGCACGGGCAGCTCGTCGGCGTCGAGGCGCTGGTCCGCTGGCAGCACCCGACGCGCGGCCGGCTGTCGCCGCTGGAGTTCGTCCCGCTCGCCGAGCGCAGCGGGCTCATCGCGCAGGTCGGTGACTGGGTGCTGGCGGAGGCGTGCCGGCAGGTGCTGGTCTGGCAGGAACGGCTGCGCGGCCCGGTCCCGCTGCACGTGAACGTGTCGGCCAGCCAGGTCGACGGCGGGTACGCCGAGCACGTCCTGGACACGCTGCGCCGGCTCGGCTTCCCGCCGGAGCAGCTGGTGCTGGAGCTGACCGAGAGCACGGCGGTACACGCGCCGGCAGCGGCGCACCTGGACGCCCTGCACCGCGCCGGGCTGAAGATCGCGCTGGACGACTTCGGCACCGGGTACTCGTCGCTGGCCCACCTGGTGCGGCTGCCCGTGGACATCCTGAAGATCGACCGGTCGTTCGTGGCCCAGCTGGGCGGCGCGCCCGAGGACAGCGTGGTGGCCGAGGCGATCCTGCGGCTGTCCCAGGCGCTGCGCCTGGAGAGCGTGGCCGAGGGCGTGGAGAACCTGGCACAGGCCACCGAGCTGGCGGTGCTCGGATGCCGTACCGCACAGGGGTTCTACTTCGCGAGGCCGATGACGGCACAGGCCATGGACACGTTGCTGGACGCGTCGGCCGGCGGCTGGCCGGTGCTGCCCGGGCCGGCACCAGCGTCGCCGCCGGCGGCGGCGCGGGCCGGCTCGTTTGACTCAGCCACCGCGGCCACCCGCCGATGAGCGGGAGGTGACGATGCTCATGCCCGGCGAAACCGCGCCGATCCGGACCTCCGCACCAGGCGGCCCGAACGCGCTGGTCGAGTTCGCCCGTGCGGCGCTGCAGGTGTCGGCCAGCCGGGAGCACGTGTTGCGGGTCGCGGTCGACCAGGTGAAGGCCGCCATGGACGACGACTGCACCGCCTGGCTGTACCAGGCGGACGGAAATGCCGGGGGGCCGGCGCTCGTGGTGGGCAACCACAGCCCGGCGGTCAACGCCGCGATCGAGGCGGCGCATCCGGAGGCCTTCGACCGCCCGCTCGTGCTCGACGTGCACGCGCCGGACGGCAGCTGGCTGGCCGACTACGGGCTGGCACAGTGCGCGCTGATTCCGGTGCGGCACACCGGGCGCGCGCTCGGTGCGATGGCCGTCACCCGCGCCGCCGGCCGGGACGGCTTCCGCCCCGACGAGCTGGACCTGGTGACCGCGATCGCGGAGCTGGGCGCCGTGTTGTCGGAGCAGACCCGGATGCTCGCCGACAGCCTGGTCGCGCTCGACGAGATGCGCCAGCTGGTGGACGTGGTCGACAACATCTCCGACGCGCTGGTGTCCTGCGACGCCGGCCACCTGATCGTGAACTGGAACGCGGGCGCCGAGCAGATCTACGGGTACTCGCGCAGCGACGCGCTGGGCTGCGACCTGTTCGCCCTGCTCGCCACCCAGTTCTACACGTCCGACGGCGCCGAGGTCAGCCGCGAGGAGGTGCTCTCGGACGTGGCGTTGGCCGGCGGCTGGCTCGGCGAGCTGCGGCAGCGGCGCGCGGACGGCGCACCGCTGATCATCATGGCCTCGTTCACGGGGCTCCTCGATTCGGTGGGGTTCCCCGCGGGCCTGGTGGCCGTCAACCGGGACGTCACCACCCAGCGTCACGAAGAGCACCGCGCCATGCACGATCCGTTGACCGGCCTGCCCAACCGGCGGCGGCTGAACAGTGCGCTCTACGACGCGTTCGCGCGCGCCTGCCGTACCCACCTCACCCTGGCCGTGCTCTTCATCGACCTGGACGGGTTCAAGGAGATCAACGACACGCACGGCCACGCCGCCGGGGACGAGGTGCTCAAGGCGACCGCCCAGCGGCTGATCGCCGTGCTGCGCAACCGGGACACGGTGGGCCGGCTGGGCGGCGACGAGTTCGTGGTCATCCTGGAGGAGGCCGGCAACGTCGGCGCGGTGGAGGCCGTCGCGCGCCGGGTCTGCGACGGGCTCGCGGAGCCGGTCGACATCGGCGAAACCCACGTGTCCGTGCTCGCGAGCATCGGAGTGGCCGTGGCCGTGGACCCCGAGGCGGGTGAGCAGGTCAGCGCCGAGTCCCTCCTCGAAGCGGCCGACCAGGCCATGTACGTGGCGAAGCGGGAGCGCACCGGCATATCGTTCGCACCCTGAGCGGCCGGCAGTTGCCCGATTTGCGTGAGTCGCCTCAACGCCACGCATGGAGCATGATTCGGGCGTGAGCACAGTCCGGGCGTGGTGGTCGCTCGCCGGCGTACTGTTGCTCGCCGGATGCTCCACGACGGCGGGCCAGGGTGCCGGAGCGGCCGAACCCACCCCGGCGCCGGCCAGTGCCGCGCCCAGCACCGGACCGTCCCCGCATCCGCTGGGCCAGAAGGTCGACGCCGACCACAGCTTCGTCGAGGCGACCGTGTACTCGTACCGGCAGCCGGTCGCGCAGGGTGCGCCGGCGCCGAACCCCGGCGACTACGCGTGGGCGGCGGCGGATGTGCAGACGTGCGCCGCCACGTCAGCCATTTTCAATGCCCCGGCCAACAGTCTGAACTGGATGGTGGTGTACGCCGACGACACGGAGGTCGACTCGGCACGCGTCACGCACCCGCAGTTCCCGCGGCCGCTGTTCCCCATGGGACAGAACCGGCTCAAGCCCGGCGAGTGCGTGCGCGGCTGGATCATGTTCGGCGTACCGGCCGGGGCGAAGCCGCTCGTCGTCCGCTTCGCCCCGTTCGGCGCGGCGCCGGTCGACTGGGTGGCTGCCCCGGCCGGATGAGGCCCGGGTGAGGTTACAAATCCTTACGCTTCCGCGACCGCCAGCGGGTCCTCGGCCGGCTTGCCCCCGGGTGCCGGCACCGCCGAGGCCGGCGGCAGCACGAGGTGCCCGCCGTGCTCCCGCTCCAGCGCCACCTCGTCCGCGTCGGGTACCCGCCGCTGCGGCTTGGTCAGCGCGAACGCCACGCAGATCACCGCGACGAACAGGTAGCCGAGGGAGACCTGGCCGCTGGCGTTCCAGCCCACCTTCGGCGCGTGGATCAGCCCGATGAACGACAGCGCCGCACCGGCCGTGGCGAAGCCGGCCGCCGCGTAGAACCGTTTGTCGATGATCAACGCGACCAGCGCGCCGAGCAGCAACCCGACCAGGATCGCGCCCTGGCCCAGGATGAACAGGCCGTGGTAGAAGACGCCGTTGGACTCCATCGCCGCCTCACCCACCTTGCCCGCGGAGGTACCGGCGGCGGCCAGCACGTTGTCCATCTGCCCGGTCGCCCAGGACGCGATGTTGGGTACCAGCGCCGCGACCACCGCCGCCGCCTGGGCGCGGGGTGAGTGCTGGAACGCCTGCGCGCCGATGAGCAGTCCGATGTAGAGCAGGATCGGCACGATCGCGGGCATCGGGAAGATCGCACCGAGCAGGCCGAACATGCCCAGGAAACACAGCAGCGCGATGGCCACGCCGGTCGCCATCGAGTACCCGCTGCGCCCGCCCGCCTTCTTCCAGCCCGGGTGTCCGATGTAGACAGCCGGCGGGAACGGCGAGCCGAGCGCCGCACCGATCACCGCGCCGGTACCGTCGGCCAGCAGCACGCTGCGCAGGTTGTAGCTGTCCCCCGCCGCCGCCGCGCTCTCCACATTGGACATGCCCTCGGTGAAGTTGTAGACACCCAGCGGGATCGCCGTGGCCAGCAGCGGGCCCACGTGCGACAGCCCGGTGAACAGCGCGCCGAGGTGGAGCGTGGGGATGGCGACCGCGATGTCCTTGGCCGCCGCGGTCACGTCCGGCGTGCTCATCGCGCCGCCGATCCAGCCGATCGCGGTACCCACCAGCAGTGCGGCCAGGCCGATCGGGAAGTTGCCGGGCAGCTTGACGTCGGTCAGCAGCCCGATCAGCAGCAGCGCGAAGACCGGCAGCGCCATCCAGGCCTGCGCCCACATCCGGCCGGCGGGCAGCATCGAGATGAACGTGATGGAGATGCCGGCGAGGGTACCCAGCAGGGCGGCGCGCGGCGTGAACCGCCGGATGTACGGTCCCACGAAGGCACCGATCAGGACGATGACTCCGATGATGAACGCCCACGCCAGGCCGGCCTGCCACGCCTTGACCGGATCGTGGTCGCGCAGGTAGATCGGCAGCATGATGAGGAACACCACGATGAACATGTGCGGCACGCTGGGCCCGTACGGCATCGCCGTCACGTCGCTGCGCCCCTCCCGGGCGGCCAGCCGCCGGGCCAGGTACGCGTAGTACACGTTGCCGATCACCAGCGCGATGCCCAGCGCGGGCAGGATCGCGTGGAACACGTCGCGCTGGGGCAGGTGCACGACGAACAGGCAGAGCGACGTCAGGGTCAGCACGTTGACCAGAACGTTGATGCCCAGGCCGAAGAAGGCGTTGGTGTCGCCGCGTACCCACAGCGGCAGGGCGGTGCTCCCACCGGCCCGAGCGAGCTTGACCATGGCTGCTTCCTCTCCTCAGGAATCGAGCGCGTCGAGGAACGACTTGGACTCGCAGACCCAGCCGAAGATCCCGCCCTGCGCGGCGATCATCTCCAGGCCGGCCTGCTGGAACTGGGGGAAGTACGAACCGACGCAGTCGGCGGGCACGAGGCACTCGTACCCGCGGTCGTTGGCCTCGCGCACCGTGGTGTGTACGCACACCTCGGTCGTCACGCCGGTCACGACCAGGCTGCGGATGCCCTTCTCCGCCAGCAGGTCGCCGAACGCGGTCGCGTAGAAGGCGCCCTTGCCCGGCTTGTCGATGACCGGCTCGCCCGGCAGCGGCGCGAGTTCGTCGATGATGTCGTGGCCCTCCTCGCCCCGGATGAGGATGCGGCCCCGCGGGCCCGGGTCGCCGATGCGCATGCTCGGCGCGCCCCGGCGCAGCTTGGCCGGCGGGCAGTCGGACAGGTCCGGCAGGTGGCCCTCCCGCGTGTGGATGACCGGCATGCCGGCCGCCCGGACGCCGGCCAGCAGGGCGCGCAGCGGCTCGATCGTGCGCCGCAACTCGCTCACGTCGTTGCCGAGGCTCGCGCCGAAGCCGCCCGGCTCCAGGAAGTCGCGCTGCATGTCGATGACCACGAGCGCGGTGCTGGCGGGATCGAAGGTGTACGGATAGGGCCGCGCGTCGGCGGTACGCGGCGTCGAGGTCGTCATGACTGGCCTGGCTGCATACAGTCGATTGTCGACCGTCTTGTTACGTCGAGAGTCCCGGATCGTAACGTCCCGATGACGCGGACCGGCGGGTTCAGTCCAGGGCGGGTTCAGTCCAGGGCGGGTTCAGTCCAGGTAGGAGCGCGCGCCGTGCCTGCCCAGCTCGTGCAGGACCGCCGCCCGGTCGCCGTGCAACACCGCCTCGTACAGCCGCTCGTGGCGGTGCATGCCGTCCTGCGGCTGGGCGAGCCGCGCCTCCCGCCGCAGGTTCATGGCCATGTAGAGCTGGATCTTCACGAGGATCGACTGGTACACCAGCGACAGTTGCCGGTTGCCGGCCAGCGCCACCAGCGCGACGTGGAAGCGGCGGTGCGCATCGGCCTGGTCCAGCCGCTCGCCGACCAGGGTGGCCTCCCGCATCGCCGCCAGCGCCGCGGTCAGGTCGTCGCGCTCGGGACCCGCGACCACGGGCAGCGCCGCCTCGACGGCGTGCCGCTCCAGCACGTCGCGCAGCCCGTACAGCTCCTGCACGTCCTGTTCGGACAGGATCGCCACGCGCGAGCCCCGGCGCGGGATGTGCTCCACCAGCCCCTGCTCCGCGAGCAGGCGCAGCGCCTCCCGCAGCGGTGCCCGGCTGATCCCCAGCCGCCTGGTCAGCTGCTCCTCGACCAGCCGCTCCCCCGGGTCGGCGGTGCCGCTGAGGATCTCGTGCCGCAGCCGGGCGACGGCAAGTTCCACCAGGCTCAGGCTGGACAGCTCGCCACTCGGCGCGGACACCGCCATGCTCATGAACCCAGTCTGCCAGGTCATTTCGCGATGGCGCCGCGCAGCACTCTGGCCAGCACCGGCGGGGCGAACAGCGCGGAGGGCGGCAGGACCAACTGCTGCACCCCGGTGAACGCGCGGCGCACCTCCGGGGAGACCCGCGCGGCCAGCTGCACCCGGCGCGAGTACCGGTTGAGCAGGTGTACCGCGCGCGGCCGCGGCCCGGTCGTCTCCGGGAAGGCGAAGTCGCCGCCCACCGCGAACCGCCACGGCGTGGAGATCACCTTGGCCGCGGCCCGGTAGAAGTCCCGCACCATCGCGGCCGAGGCGCCGGGGTGCCGGTCCAGGGTCTCGCCCAGCGCCCGCGCATCGAGGACCGCACAGGTCATGCCCTGCCCGTAGATCGGGTTGAAGCTGCAGACCGCGTCGCCCAGCGCGAGGTACCCGGCGGGCGGCCGGCGCAGCCGCTCGAACAGGCGCCGCCGGCTGGACGGGAACCGGAAGGTGGCCACGCCGGTCAGCGGCTCGCAACCACCGGCCACCGCGGCGAAGGCCGGGTGCGGCAACTCGCGGGCGAAGCTCAGGAACCCGTCCGCGCCGTCGCGCGCGTGGTCGCCGTGCCAGCCGCCGACGCTCACCAGCCAGCGATCGCCCTCGATCGGCAGCACCAGGCCGACCCGCCTCTCCGCCGGCGGCGTGGGCAGCAGCAGCATCGCCTGGCCACCCTCCAGCTCGCACGCGGAGCTGGCGGTGCGGCGGACCAGCCGGGTGGCGTACCCGACGCCCACCTTGACCTCGACGACCTCCGGCACCGGCAGGCCCAGCGCGGCCAGCCAACGGTCCGAGCGGCCGCCCCGCCCGGAGCAGTCCACCACGAGATCCGCCGCAAGCGGCTCGCCGCGCTCCAGCACCACCCCGCCGATGCGCGGCCCGACCGGGCCGGTCGGCCCGGCGGTCCAGTCCGGTCCCGCCGGGAGCAGGCCCGAGACGGCCGCCCCCGGCCGCACGGTCACGTTGGGCAGCGCCGCCACCCGGCGCCGCAGCGCCAGTTCCAGCAGCGGCCGGCTGAGCGAGATCAGGCGCAGCCCGCTGGGTACCGCCGGCCACAGCGAGCCGAACCGGTGGAAGCGCAGCCCGAGCCCGGAGTCGAAGGGGACCGCACCGGCCGCCACCAGCTCGTCGGAAAGGCCCGGGAACAGTTCCTCGAGCGCGCGCTGGCCCGCCACGAGCAGCACGTGCCCGTGGTGACCCTGCGGTACCCCGCGGCGGGGCGTGGCCGAGTCCGGCAGGTCGTCCCGGTCCAGCAGGACCACCTGCTCGTACCGGTCGGCAAGTACCCGCGTGGCGGCCAGTCCAGCGATCCCGGCCCCGATGACCACGGCGACCGTCCGACCGATGCGGGTACTCATGGGGAGATCCTGTCAGGCGGGGATGTCACCCTGCTGCCGCAGCCGCCGCAACCAGCCCTGTGCGGTATGGCGCGGTACCTCGTAGTGGTTGGCCAGCGCGGTCGCGCCGCCCGCCTGTTCGAAGACCGCGATGATGTCGTCGGGCATCCGGCGGTAGGCGCGGGCCTCGCGCTGCCCGCTCTTGGCCGCCGTCTTCTTCGCGGCCGTCTTCTTCGCCGCCTTCGCCGCCTTCGCCGCCGTGCCGGTCGCCTTCTTCGCCCCGGCCTTCGCGGCCGGCGCCGCCTTGGCCGCGCCCCGGCCGCGGCGCAACGCCTTCTTGGCCGGTCGCGAGCGGCGGGCCGCGGCCTCCGGCGCATCCTGCGCCCGCGCGTGCACCACGTCCACCGCCGGCGCGGCCGCCGGCAGCGCGGCACCGGTCGGCGCCTCGAACACGCGACTCGGCGCGATCGCACCGATCAGCCGGCTCAGTTCGAACCCGGGCAGTTCCTCGGGTGCGAAGCCCTCGCCGTCGCCGGCCCGCACCGTCAATTCCGTGATGCGCGCGCCCTGCAGGCCGAGGTTCACGCGCAGGGTCGCACTGGCGTTCGTGGTGTCGTCGGGGGTAATGCTGATCGTGTAGGAACTCACCGTGCTGTGCCTCCTTGTTGCGCCGCCCGGCTGCCGATCGACCGGGCGGCGTGGTCTTTGCGGGACAATACCCTTCGCGCCTCATAACACCAATAAAAGGGGCCGCATCGCGAAGCGGGCGACGCGGTCCGGCGCGCAACCGGGGGTGGATGCGACTCCCACGTCCCATTCTGATTTGCCGATACCCGTGATCCGTGCGCGCTGATCACCGAGAGTTTATGCTTCGAGACCATGGGTAACATGGCCTGGGCTTGCGTGGGTATTCCCGGGAAGATCTGGCAAACCCGAATCCTCGGTAGCATTATGTTTACAGCACATCCTGTGACCTTCGGAGGCATCACTCATGGCTCGTAAAGTCCAAGTCCACCTGCTCGACGACATCGATGGAAGCCAGGCGGACGAGACGCTGAAGTTCGCCCTCGACGGCACGAACTACGAAATTGACCTGTCGTCGAAGCACGCGGACAAGCTGCGGTCGGTGCTGGACAGGTACGTGAAGTCTGCCCGCCGTGTGGGACGCAGCCACGCAGTTCCGACCGGCCGGGGCCGGGGTGGCGCGCCGACCCGCTCGGACCGCGCGCAGAATCAGGCCATCCGGGACTGGGCCCGGCGCAAGGGGATTGAGCTGTCCAACCGCGGCCGCATTCCGCGCAACATTGTGGAACAGTACGAGGTCGAGGCGGGGCGGTAAGCCACTGCGCGGCGGCGGATGCGGCTACGCCACGAACTGATCGTGCAGGAACGTCAGGATCATGACGCCCTGCATCCCGAGCGCGGCCATCGTGTACACGCGGTCGAAGCGGGCGCTGCGCCCCCACTTCGCCAGGACCATGAATACCGGAGTGCACTCCAGCGCAAACCGCCACATCGAGCTCAACGGATAGTTCGTCCGTATGGGATTCAAGAGCGGCATCAGGATGACACCGGCCGAGAAGATGACGAGGTACGCCTGCTCCTTGCCGAGTCCCCACTCCCGGTCCAGCACGACGAGCAGCATTACGAGCACCACGATCGCGGTACTCAGGTTGATGATGTTGCGGACCGAATCGGCGCCGAGCACCGGATGGGTCTGCGCGGCCATCTGGGCCACCTGCCACAGCGTGGTCCAGGGCGCCTGGAACCCGGTGTGGAACCAGTTGGCCTGCATCTTCTCGAAGTACAGCGGGTCGCCCAGGGCCCGCCAGCAGTACAGGGCGTAGAGCAGCAGGCCCGCGGGGCCGAGCGCGACCCAGAGCAGGTCCCACCGGATCCGTACCGGTGAGAAGCCACGCTGGCGGAGGTACTCGTACAGGAACGCGAGCGTCAGCAGGGCGCCGGACATCCGCGTGCCGCTGGCGCACCCGGCGAGTATCCCCGCCAGCCACCAGTGGCGGCGGCGCATGCAGTACAGCGAGCCGGCGGCGAGCGCGACGAACAGCCCCTCGTTGTAGGCCGCCACGAGGTAGAAGCCGGTGGGGAAGGCCAGCAGGTAGAAGGCGGTCCGGTTGGCGAGGGTCCGGCCGGCGATCTCCGCGGCCAGCCGGTGCACCAGGACCAGCGCGGCGAGGCAGGTGACGATCGAGAGGATCAGCGCGGCCTCGAAGGTGCCGCCGGGCAGCACGTGGTTGGCGCCGCGGACGAGCAGGGGGTACAGGGGGAAGAAGGCGGCGCTGCGCTTGTCGTACCCGTACCCCGAGTCCGCGATGATGACGTACCACACGGTGTCCCACCGGTTCCACGCCTGGTAGGCCCGGGGCAGGTCCGGCGCGTCCCCGAACGGCAGCCACGCGACCAGGGTGACCACGGTGTACATGACCATCCCGGCGAGCCACGTCCACAGCCCGACGCGCAGGGACTCCCGCCACGCGGCCCGTTGCCCGGCCGGCTCCGGTACCCCCACGTGGTCTTCGGCTTCCTCGACCTCCTGCTCCTCGCCCGGTGCTGCCGGCTGCGGCCCGGCCGATACCTCAGACATGTCGGCCAACATACCCAGCGCCGGCCGGCATGTCTGTCCGCCCCGACGCACAGCCTGCCGCCGGCGCAGTCCTGCCCGCCGCCCCGCACCCCGCCCC